>CP145869.1:0-464075 GCA_041941765.1 Candidatus Dasytiphilus stammeri
ATACTATACAATATTTCAAATTATATGCAATATATTTTTAGGAATTGTTATTTTTTATAGCACGTTTAATAGCAATTAAAATTTCTTTTTTTGATTCTTCAGCATTATACCAACCTATTATTTTTGTCCACTTATTTTTTTCCAAATCTTTATAATGTTCAAAAAAATAATTAATTTTATTTATTAAATGTAGTGGTAAATCTTTAATATCTAAAATAGAATCATATTCTGTAGTTAATGTATTATGAGGTACAGCTATAATTTTAAAATCATAACCTGATTCATCCATCATTTTTAGAATACCTATTGGTCGACATAAAATAACACTTCTTGGTTGTAAAGCTGGTGCTATTACTAAACTATCAAGAGGATCACCATCAAGTGATAAAGTATTATTTAGATATCCATAATTACATGGATAACACATGGAAGTCGTTAAAAATCTATCAACCCATAAAGTTCCACTCTTTTTATTAATTTCATATTTTATTGAATGATGGTTAGATGGTATCTCTATAATAACATAGATATCATGAGGTAAATTTTCACCAGTTGGAATTAAGTCTAAACACATTAAATTATCCTATTAAAATTGATATGAAAAAATTTTTATTCATAATATAATCTCAAAAGAAATACGGATTATTAAATCTCAAGAGATAAAATATGTATAAAAAAAATACAATCTTTATAATTTCAGCACCAAGTGGTACAGGAAAAACTAGTATAATACAAACTGTATTAAAGATGTTAAATACAGCTAAATTATCTATTTCTTATACTACTAGAAAAAAACGATCTCAAGAAAATAATGGAGAACATTATTATTTCATATCTAATGAAAAATTTCAAAATCTAATCAAACAAAAAGAATTTTTAGAATATACAAAAATTTTTGGTAATTTTTACGGTACTTCACGTTTAGACATGGAAAAATTATGTTCAAAATATCAAGATATTTTACTTGATATTAATTGGCAAGGAGCAAATCAAATTCGTAAACATATTCCTAATACATGCAGTATCTTTATATTACCACCATCAAAAACTGAATTAATAAAACGTTTATATTCTCGTGGACAAGATAGTAAGCAATCTATAGAACAACGTTTTGCACAAGCTATTTCAGAAATGAAACATTATAAAAAATATGATTATATTATTATAAATGATACTTTGGAAAAAGCAGTATATGATTTAAATAGTATTATTCATGTAGAAAAATTAAAATTGTATAAACAAATCATACATAATAATGTTATTATTAGTGAATTACTAACCTAACTAATTGATAAAATAAAACTATTTAAGTTATTAGAGAATTTAATATGGCACGTATAACTGTTCAAAAAGCAGTAGAAAAAATTGGCAATCGTTTTGATTTAGTTTTAATTGCAGCCAAAAGAGCTCGTCAGATACAAAAAGATCATCAAGTACCATTAGTTCCATCTGAGAATGATAAATCTACTATTATTGCATTAAAAGAAATTGAACAAGGATTAATTTTAAGAGATTTTTTTGAACTTTTTTAATCTATTTTAGATAGAATTCTTAATTGTTTTAATTTAATTGCTTTTTATAAAAAAAAATATTTTACGAATACTGTAAAAAATTAAAATTCATATAACAAAATGAAATTATGGAAACGTCAATTTATTGAATTTATATTACATAATCAAGCTCTAAAATTTGGACAATTTACTTTAAAATCAGGACGTTGTAGTCCTTATTTTTTTAATTTGGGTATGATTAGAACTGGATCAGATTTAGCATTATTGGGACGTTTTTATGCAAATGCATTAATAGAATCAGGTATAGATTTTGATATAATCTTTGGTCCAGCTTATAAAGGAATCTTTATTAGTACTGCTACAACAATTGCATTAGCAGAATACTATGGAAAAAAAATACTATATTGTTGTAATCGTAAAGAAACTAAAATGCATGGAGAACAGGGTTTATTTATAGGAGCTCCACTAAAAGGACGTATTATTTTAGTAGATGATGTTATCACAACTGGAACTACTATTCATGAATCTATGAATATGATTCAACAACAAGCTCATTATTATTGCAAATTATCGGGAATATTAGTAGCTTTAGATCGTCAAGAAATGAATAATAATATTGCAGCTACTAAAGAAGTAGAAAAATATTATAATTGTAAAGTAATATCTCTAATTTCTATAACAGAATTAATTCATTATACAGATATAATAAATCCACACCTTGCTAAACAACTTCGTTTTTATCAATTTAAATATGGATATAAAAATTATTTTAATAATAATTAATTTAATTAAATATTATTATTATTATTATCATTCATCAGAATGTCCAAAACTTCCTATTCCCCGTTGGCTGGGATCAAAACTATTCACTAAATTTAATTCAACTTGTACAATAGGTAAAAAAACTAATTGAGCAATTTTCTGATTGGGTTTAATCAAAAAGGTTTTTGTACCTCGATTCCATACTGAAATCATTATTTCACCTTGATAATCTGAATCAATCAAACCAATTAAATTTCCTAAAACAATTCCATATTTATGGCCCAATCCAGAACGTGGTAAAACTAAGGCTGCTAATGAAGGATCAGCAATATGAATTGCTAAACCAGTTGATACTAAGATACTTTTTCCAGAATGTAATTCGACTACTTCATCTAAACAAGCACGTAAATCTAATCCAGCAGAACCAGATGTTGCATAATAAGGTAAGAGAAGACTCTTATCTATACAATTATTAAGAATTTTTATGTTAATTTTTTTTTTCATAAAATAGAGTATAATATATAACTTACTTATAATAAATTTATTTTGAATTCTAAACTATTCATTTTTATGGATTATCTAAAATTCAAATCTAATAATAGAGAATAATTATTATGTCACGATTCTGTCAAGTTACAGGCAAACGTCCATTAAGTGGAAATTATCGTTCTCATGCGATGAATGCTAAAAAAAGAAGATTTTTTCCTAATTTACATTTCCATTATTTTTGGATTGAAAGTAAAAAAGCATTTGTTAAAATACGTGTTTCCACAAAAGGAATGAGAATTATAAATAAAAAAGGTATAAATTCATTAATAACTAAAATTAAATAATTAGGAAAAAATATGAGTAAAAAAAGTTCACGAGAAATAATTAAACTTATATCTACAGCAAATACTGGACATTTTTATACTACTACTAGAAATAAAAAAAATAAACCTGAAAAAAAAATGCAATTTAAAAAATTTGATCCTAAAATTCGTAAACATGTTATTTACAAAGAAGCAAAAATTTAAAAAAATAAAATAGGTTTTATATAAATTGCCTGAACTACCGGAAATAGAAATAATTTGCAATGAAATGAAATTCCATTTACTAGGAAAAAAGATTATTCATTGCATTATATACAATAGATCTTTAAAATTACCTATATCAGATGAAATATATACTTTACAAAATCAGGATATATTAAGTATACAACGTCGGGGTAGATATATTATTATACAACTACCTTTAGGTTATATAATAATTCATCTAGGTATGTCGGGTAGTCTACGTATTTTTCCTTTAAATACTATACCACATAAAAATGATCATATTGATTTAATAATCAATAAGAGACAAATCTTACGTTATACAGATCCTCGTCGTTTTGGGATGTGGCTATGGAGTAGTAATATGCATCAGCTAAAAAATTTAGGTCTAGAACCTTTAACTGATGAATTTTCAGGTGATTATTTATTTCGTGAATCTCGTAATAAACGTATATCAGTAAAATCTTGGCTTATGGATAATAAATTTGTAGTAGGTATTGGTAATATTTATTCTAATGAATCTTTATTTTTAGCAGGGATTTTACCTATGCGTATGATATCTAGTTTAACCCTTTTAGAATCACAAGTTCTGGTGAAAACGATAAAACAAATACTAATAGAAGCTATTATGCTTGGAGGTACTACCTTACGTGATTTTTGCCACCTTGATGGTAAAAGTGGACAGTTTATTAAGAAATTAAATGTATATGGTCGTACAAATAAACCATGTAAAAAATGTGGTACATTAATTAAATCTCTTCGATATAGACAACGTAGTACTTTTTTTTGTTGTAAATGCCAATTTTAATTTATCAAATGTACATAAATTTAAATAATTTTCATGCAAAATCTAATACAATTATATACTATACATCCAACACTTTGTATTATTTGGATTATATTACTTATATTATTAATAATATCTAATATATTAGTATTATTTAATCAATATACATTCATTAATTGTACTGAAGCAACACTTTTAATTAATAAACAAGATGCTAAAGTCATTGATATCCGATCTAATGATGAATATTATCAAACACATATTCCGAATTCTATTAATATATTAGCAAGTGAGATTAAACATTCTTCTTATATAATACAAAAACTACAACCATATAAAAATTATCCTATTATTATTGTAGGATCTGGAATAAATAAAATGGAAGACACTGAAATAGCATCAAAGCTAAATCAATTAAAATTCCAAAAAGTTTATATTTTAGAATCAGGATTAATTGATTGGAATAAAGAAAATTTACCTTTAATTAAAAGAGAAACATTAAAATAAAGTAATTAGAGAAGAATATTTATTTTATATTATAACAATGGATTAACTAACTTATATAATTGAGGTATTTTTTATTTATAGCTTTCAAAGCTAATTGAATTATTTTATAAAAAGTCATGACATTTAAAGAAGCTTTTCCAATGAGTACACCATCAATATCTGGTTGCAAAAAAAAATTATATGCATTATCAGAATTAACTGATCCTCCATATTGAATAATAAGTTGTTTAGCAATAACTAAATTTTTGGTAGCTATATAATCACGAATAATTTTATGTATAGATTGTGCATCTTTAGGTGATAAAGAATGTTTAGTACCAATAGCCCAAATTGGTTCATAAGCAATTACTGTATTTTTAAAGGCATCTATACCTTGAGTTTGTAGTATACTGTTAATCTGTCGTATACATACTTTTTCCGTTTCACCGTTTATATTTTCAATCTTATTTTCTCCAATACAAAAAATAGGTATAAGCCCAACTTTTTTTACTATTGCAAATTTTGTAGCTATTAAATCATCATTTTCTTGATGAGAAATTCGCCGTTCTGAATGTCCTATAATAACATATTTAATACCAAAATCTTTTAACATATTAGCAGAGATATCTCCTGTAAATGGACCTTCGAGATGAATATCTACATTTTGAGCACCTAAAGAAATATAAGAAAGATCTATAAGAGATTGATTCACTTGATCTAAATACATAACAGGAGGAACAATTACTACACCACAATATTTTTCAGGAAAATTAATATTCATTAATTTATAACGTAAGATTTTTATATAATCCTCTATAATTTTTTTATTACCATTTAGTTTCCAATTAGCTATTATTAATAAATTACGCATTTATTATTACCAATAATGCTCTGTTGTTATATGACCAACATCTTTACCATGACGTAAATGCTTATTCATTTTTTTTACTTTTTGTAATATTTCTTGTGTTTCACGTACCATATTGGGATTACCACATAACATAACATGACTGTTTTGTGGATCAAGTTGAATATTCAGAGCTTGTTCAAGTTGTCCATCAGCAATTAATGCCGGGATACGACCTAATAAAGATCCAGAATTATATTCTCGACTAACTATAGTTTGAATTTTTAATTTTTTATTAAATTTTTCTTTTAATTGTTGCATTAGTGTTAAATAACATAAATCTTTTGCATAACGCACAGCATGAACTAATATTATATGCTGAAATCTTTCTAAATCTTTACCTTCTTGCAGTATTGATAAATATGGTCCAATTCCTGTACCAGTTGCTAACATCCACAGATTATTACAACTAGGAATTTCTTTTAATACAAAAAAACCACATGCTTCTTTAGAAATTAATAATTCACTACCAAGTTTAAGATTATGTAAATAAGGACTTAATTTACCATCTTTTACTGTTACTATATAAAATTCTAAATCATTATTACTTGGAGCATTTACATATGAATAAGCCCGTTGTATACGTTTTTTTCTATTATTAATTTGAATTTCAAACGCAATTTTTGTAAATTGTCCTGCAATAAAAGGAGATATTGTTGCATGAACTTTAAGAGTAAATAAATTATCAGTCCAGTGTATTACTTGTATAACTTTTGCTACTACCCAATTACTACCCATATAATTACCTCTTCTACTAAGAATTGAGATTAATTTTCCATTGTTGAGTTAAAGAAACTGCTTGACGCCATTTATTATATTTTTCATTTCTGTCTCTCATAGAGATACTGGGTATAAAAGATCTTTCAATTGTTAATTTAGCATGTATTTCTTCTAAATCAACCCAAAAACCTACAGCTAATCCCGCCAAAAAAGCCGCTCCTAAAGCGGTTACTTCACATAAATATGGACGTTCTAAATGTATTCCAAGAATATCAGATTGAAATTGCATTAAAAAATTATTTGTTACTGCTCCTCCATCTACTCTAAGCATATTTATACAATAATTTGTATCGGATTGCATTGCCTCTAGAACATCACGAGTCTGATAAGCAATTGATTCTAATGTTGCTCTAATAATATGATTAGCATTAGTACCACGAGTTAATCCAAATATAGCACCTCTAGCATATGCATCCCAATAAGGAGCACCTAAACCAGTAAAAGCTGGAACAATATATATACCATTAGTATTTTTAACTTGATTAGCAAAATACTCCGAATCTACAGCATTATTTATTAATTTAATTTCATCACGTAACCATTGGATAGAAGCTCCAGCAATAAATACTGTACCTTCCAGAGCATAATTAACTTCACCATGTGAACCACATGCAATAGTAGTTAATAAACCATGAGTAGAATGAATAACTGTTGATTTGGTATTCATCAACATAAAACATCCTGTACCATAAGTATTTTTAGTCATTCCGAATTGAACACACAATTGACCGTACAGTGCTGCTTGTTGATCTCCAGCTATACCTGCTATAGCAATTGGTTTATCATTTATTCCACCACATATATTAGTAAAACCATAAATTTCTGAAGAAGGACGTACTTGTGGTAAAATTATACTTGGAATGTCAAAGATATCTAATAATTTTTGATCCCATTTAAGGGTATGTATATTAAATAACATAGTACGTGAAGCATTAGTATAATCTGTAACATGCACACGTCCTTGAGTCATTTTCCAAACTAACCAACTATCAATAGTACCAAATAAGACTTCTCCACGTTTAGCTTTTTCACGTACTCCTGAAACATGATCAAAAATCCATTTTACTTTAGTAGCAGAAAAATAAGGATTTATTACTAATCCAGTATTTTGATGAATATAATTTTCCCATCCATCTCTTTTGAGCTGTTCACATAAATCAGCAGTACGAGAACATTGCCAGACAATAGCATTATACACAGGTTTACCAGTTACTTTATCCCAAATAACCGTTGTTTCTCGTTGATTTGTAATACCAATTCCTAAAATTTCATCGGATTTAATATCAGAAGATGTAATTACATCTATTAGAGAAGAACAAAGAGATGCCCAGATATCTAAAGGATCATGTTCTACCCATCCTGCTTTAGGATAAATTTGTTTAAATTCACGCTGTGATATTGCTATAATGTTTACGTTACGATCTAATACTATTGCACGAGAATTAGTTGTACCTTGATCAAGAGCAACAATGTATTTTTTATCTATAGCCATTTATTCATTCCTGATACTAAAACCCTTATAAAGAATCATTGACTAATAACTTTGCTTTTAAGTAAAGTTCGTTATGAATACATTTCATTTAGTTCACAATTACATTTACTATAGATAATGATATATTTTTCTATAATTAAATTCTTGAATCGAATAGAAAATAGCTGAAAAAAAACTATAATATGAAACGACTTAAATCTTCATCTGTCACGACTTCATCTAAATGATTAGATACATATTTTTCATCAATAGTAATAGTTTGACCACTAAGATCACTCGCTTCATAAGAAATCTCTTCCATTAATCGTTCTAATACAGTATATAACCTTCTAGCTCCAATATTTTCTGTAGTTTCATTAACTTGCCAAGCAGATTCAGCAATTCGACGAATACCATCTTGAGTAAAATGAATATTTACACCTTCTGTAGCCATTAATGCTTTATATTGTGTAGTCATAGATGCATTTGGTTCAGTTAGAATACGTTCAAAATCATTTGTTGTCAAAGCTTGTAATTCAACACGAATGGGTAAACGTCCTTGAAGTTCTGGAATTAAATCAGAAGGACTTGCAACTTGGAAAGCACCAGAAGCTATAAATAAAATATGATCTGTTTTTACCATACCATGTTTAGTAGATATATTACATCCTTCTACTAAAGGTAAAAGATCTCGTTGTACTCCTTCTCTCGACACATCCGGCCCAGTAGTTGATTCACCACTACGTTTACAAATTTTATCTATTTCATCAATAAATACAATTCCATGTTGTTCTACTGATTCGATAGCCGATTTTTTTAAATCTTCAGGATTCAGTAATCGAGATCCTTCTTCTTCTATCAAGAATTTCATTGCATCTATAATTTTTAATTTATGTTTTTTTTGTTTTTGTCCACCTAAATTATGAAACATAGACTGTAATTGATTAGTCATTTCTTCCATACCTGGTGGTGCCATAATTTCTATTCCCATTGTTGGAATGAGACTTAAATTAATCTCTATCTCTTGATCGTTTAATACTCCCTCTCGCAACTTTTGTCTGAATACTTCTCGAGTTGAAGGTTCTTGATGAGAACCTTCTTTATTGACCCAATTAGTAGTAGAAGAACAAGGTGGTATTAATACATCTAATATTCGTTCCTCTGCCATTTTTTCTGCACGATGTCGATTTTCTTCCATACTTTTAAGACGTACTATTTTTATTGCAGAATCAGTTAAATCACGAATAATCGAATCAACTTCTTTACCTACATATCCTACTTCAGTAAATTTAGTTGCTTCAACTTTAATAAAGGGTGCATTGGCTAATTTGGCTAAACGACGAGCAATTTCCGTTTTTCCTATTCCAGTTGGACCAATCATTAAAATATTTTTAGGAGTAATCTCATGACGTAGTTCTTCATTTAATTGCATCCGTCTCCAACGATTACGTAAAGCTATTGCAACAGCACGTTTAGCTTGTGTTTGACCAATAATAAATTTATCTAATTCACTAACTATTTCCCTAGGAGTCATCTCAGCCATAATAAAGATCCTTCCTTACTCTTTAGCTTTATTAGAGGTTAATTCTTCAATAGTAAAATTATGGTTGGTATAAATGCAAATATCACCAGCAATAGTTAAAGCTTTTTCTGTAATTTCACGAGCATTAAGATTAGTTGTTTCTAACATTGCTGTAGCAGCTGCTTGAGCATAATTTCCACCCGAACCAATAGCTATAAGATCATTTTCAGGTTGAATAACGTCACCAGTACCTGTAATGATCAACGAAGCATTTTCATCTGCAACAGCTAAAACAGCTTCCAATTTGCGTAACAGACGATCAGTACGCCAATCTTTTGCAAGTTCTACTGCTGCTTTTACTAAATGTCCTTGAAATATACCTAATTTGCGCTCAAAACGTTCAAATAACGTAAATGCATCTGCGGTTGTTCCTGCAAAACCCGCTATGACCTGATCATTATAAAGACGACGCACTTTTTGGATATTTCTTTTCATTATTGTATATCCTATAGTCGCCTGACCATCACCACCCATAACTACCTTATCATTACGACGTACACTTAGTATTGTTGTCATTTATAACCCCCATCTGATGATATAAAAAATAATATCATCATCAGATATTAATTATGTTAGTATATATTGGGTAATATTATTTATATTCAACCCATTTATAATAAATAAAATTATATATCAAGTATTACTTCCTACAAAGAAATTTATTATTTCATTATTGAATTTCTTAAATATTATAAAAAAAGTACAATTAATATAGATTTATAATAAACTAAAAAATTAGAATAATTACATTATTTTGTCCCCGACCAATAGGAATAAAACTATGAAACGAGTATTTATTATAGTATTAGACTCTTTTGGAATTGGGTATAGCCAAGATGCTGATCAGTTTGGAGATGTTGGAGCTAATACTCTAGGACATATTGCTGAAGCATGTATTAAAGGTCAAGCTAATACAAATCAACGTAAAGGTTCACTACATTTACCCAATCTTACAGCATTAGGATTAGCAAAAGCTGCCGAACAATCTACTGGTACTTTTCCTCCTGGTTTTAATAAAAATGCAAAAATTATTGGATGTTATAGTTACGCTAAAGAACTTTCTTTTAGTAAAGATAGTCCTACTGGACATTGGGAAATAGCAGGAGTACCTGTACTTTTTAAATGGGATTATTTTAATAGTCAAATTAATAGTTTTCCTAAAACCTTAATTGATAAAATTATTGACCGTGCACAATTATCTGGATATTTAGGTAATTGTCATGCTTCTGGAACGATGATTCTAGATAATCTAGGAGAAGAACATATAAAAACTTCGAAACCAATCTTTTATACTTCAACTGATTCAGTATTTCAAATTGCTTGTAATGAAGATTTATTTGGACTTAATAATTTATATCGATTAAGTACTATTACTCGTCAAATTATTAATGAAGAGGGTTATAAAATTTGTAGAGTAATAGCACGTCCCTTTATTGGGACAAAAAAAGGTTATTTTAAACGTACTTCAAATCGTTATGATTTAACAATACCACCAAAAGCACCCACTATTTTAAATAAACTAATCGATGAAAAAAAAGGGAATGTTATTTCTATTGGCAAAATTGCTGATCTTTACGCACATTCGGGTATTACTAAAATCGTGAAAGCTGATGGATTAGAAGAACTATTAAAAGTTACTATGCAAGAAATAAATCAAGCAGTTGATAATACTATAGTATTTACTAATTTAGTAGATTTTGATTCTTTGTGGGGACATAGACGAGATGTAGCAGGTTATGCGACTGGATTAGAATTATTTGATAAATATTTACCCAAACTACTATGTTTAGTAAAAAAAAATGATCTTTTAATTATTACAGCTGATCATGGTTGTGATCCAACTTGGTATGGAACTGATCATACGCGTGAACACATTCCTGTACTTCTATATAGTCCAATAATATCTTCAGGTTTTTTAGGACCACGAGACACTTTTGCAGATATTAGTCAAACCATAGCTAAATATTTTGATTTAACTCAGATGGAGTATGGTACAAGTATGTTGTAAAAACACTAAAATAATAAATAATTTTTGTTTAAAAGGATAAATTAATGATTACACCACATATTAATGCTAAAAAAGGAGATTTTGCAGAAACTATACTAATGTCTGGGGATCCATTAAGGGCAAAATATATTGCTGAAAATTTTCTCGATGATCATTGGCAAATAAATACTATAAGAGGTATGTTAGGATATACAGGAATTTATAAAAATAAATATATATCCGTAATGGGACATGGTATAGGTATTCCGTCATGTTCTCTTTATGCTCAAGAACTTATTACAGAATATGGAGTAAAAAATATTATTCGAGTTGGTTCTTGTGGAACTATATTACAAGATATTAAAGTCCGTGATATTATTATTGGCATGGGAGCTTGTACTGATTCCAAAGTGAATCGGATTCGGTTTAATGGATATGATTTTTCTGCAATAGCTGATTTTCATTTAATGTGTACGGCTGTTGAAGCAGCTAATCAATTAGGATTAACTGTACATATTGGTAATCTTTTTACTACTGATTTCTTTTATCCTCCCATAAATACTAATCTTTTTCATCTAATGCAAAAGTATAGAATTCTAGGTATAGAAATGGAAACAGCGGGACTTTATGCTATTGCAGCAGAATATAATATTAAAGCATTAACTATTTGTACAGTATCAGATCATTTTTATTTTCCTGATAAAAATTTATCTTCAGAAGAAAGACAATGCTCCTTTAATGAAATGGTACAAATTGCATTACATTCTATCTTATTAGACGATCGTATAAAAATTATTTAAAATAAATAGTGAAAGTGATGAAAAAATATCTATTTATTTGTAATAAATGTAAAACAACGTATCTTCGTTGGAAAGGACAGTGTAATTACTGTCAACATTGGAATACTATTATTGAAATACCATTAACTAATAAAGGGACTCATCATTTAAAGACATTTGATAATTCTCAAAAAATACAACCACTTTCAGTAATATCTTTAGAAGAAGTTCCTCGTTTTTCAACTGGATTTAAAGAATTTGATCGAGTATTAGGAGGAGGTATAGTACAAGGAAGTACAATTTTAATTGGAGGTAATCCAGGGACAGGTAAAAGTACTCTTTTACTACAAACTCTTTGTAACTTATCTAATAAAATGAAAGCTATTTATGTAACTGGTGAAGAATCTTTAAATCAAGTTGCTTTACGAGCTCATCGATTAAATTTGTTAAATTTTAATGTATATATGTTATCTGAAACTAGAATAGAACAAATATGTTTAATGGCAAAAAAAGAACAACCATTAATAATGGTTATTGATTCTATTCAAGTAATGCATATATCTAATATAAAATCTTCTCCAGGTAGTGTAACTCAGGTACGTGAAATTGCAGCTTATCTTACTCAATTTGCTAAACAATATCATATAACAATTATTATTGTTGGTCATGTTACTAAAGATGGAATTTTAGCTGGACCAAAAAAATTAGAACATTGTATAGATTGTTCACTTTTACTAGATGTAACTACAGAAACTAACTTTCGTATTTTACGAAGTAATAAAAATAGATTTGGAGCAATAAATGAATTAGGCATTTTTTCTATGACAGAACATGGTTTACGTGAGGTCAATAATCCTTCAGCTATTTTTATAAACCGCAGTGATGAGAAACAAACTATTAAGACTGGTAGTGCTATTATGGCTATTTGGAAAGGCACAAGGCCTTTATTAGTAGAAATTCAAGTTTTAGTAAATCATACCAGGCTTATTGGACATCCCAAAAGAGTAGTTATAGGATTAGAGCATAATAGATTAACTATCTTACTAGCAGTACTACATAGGCATGGTGGTGTACAACAAATTAGTAATCTAGATATTTTTGTTAATGTAGTTGGAGGAGTAAAAGTAACAGACACTAGTGTAGATCTCGCTTTATTACTTGCTATAGTTTCTAGTTTACGTAATATACCTATTCCTATAGATATAGTCATTTTTGGAGAAGTCGGTCTATCTGGTGAAATTAGACCGGTTCCGAGTAGTTATGGACGAATAGTTGAAGCTTCAAAACATGGTTTTCGTCGAGCTATCGTACCAAAAGCCAATTTTCCTCAAAATTCTATCGATAATATAACTGTATTTGGAGTAAAAAATCTAATTGATGCATTAGTTTTATTAGCAAAACTTTGGAAAATATCTACAAAAGAATAAGTAGAGAAAACTACGTTTTTTACATTGAAAAGATTAATATACTGTTTTTTTGGAGATGCAATTCTAATGTCTTAAAGAAAATTAATTTTATTATGTACCAATTGCTAATAGATTAGTTGAATAAATAACATTTATAAACTAATCAATTTAATATAACTTCTTATCCTGTTTATTATCATCAGTAATTTTTTAAATAATATTCAAGATTAATAAAAACTAATTATTAGTCTTGTATTTCTTCAAGTAATTTGGTTAAGATTAAAATAATAATGATTATTGATTTTTTAACTATAAAAGTAATGTTTTTATACTACATAATAAAAAATCAACTATAACTTAAACGAACAGCTTTTAATAAAAAAGAATTGGTTCCAAAAATTATAGTGGTATAAGAAGAAAAGTATTCTAGATATAAGAATTATTATTATTATAATTAATATATCAATGAGCTAATAAATTACATGTTTTTTTAAAATATTTATTATTATCATGTATTAATTATAACCACTTTCTATATTTAAAATATGCATAAGGAGCAAGTCCTGCAAGAATCATAACTATTAAAGCCATAGGATAACCCAAAGTCCATTTAAGTTCAGGCATTAATCTAAAATTCATACCATAGCTTGAAGCTACTAAGGTTGGTGGTAAAAAGATAACTGAAACCACTGAAAAAATTTTGATTATTCTATTTTGTTCAATATTAATAAATCCCATAGCCGCTTGCATTAAAAAATTGACTTTTTGAATTAAAGATTCATTATGAGGTAAGAGAGATTCTATATCTCGTAAAATTTCTCGTGCCGGTTCTAATTGTTTTAAAGGTAAACGATCTTTTCGTACTAAAAAGTTTAGTGCTCTTTGAGTATCCATTAAACATAAACGAACCTTCCAAACAATATCTTCTAATTCAGCTAATGTCGAGAGTGCTTCGTTACCATTATATGGCTCATTTTCTTGATGACTTCCTCCCATAATAACACTGCTTAGTTTTTCTAAATCACTATAAATGCTTTCAATTTGATCGGCTAATTGTTCTATTTTAGTTTCAAATAGATCTATCATTATTTCAAAAGCATTTCCATCAAGTAAACATTGACTACGTGCACGCATACGAAACAGTCTAAAAGCTGGTAATTCTCGATCACGTAAAGTATATAATCTCCCTTCACGAATAGTAAACGCAACTGTAGCATTTCCTGCATGATCATTAACATCTTCATAAAAGAAAAAAGAATGGATATGTAATCCATCTTTATCTTCAAAAAAACGAGCTGAAGCTTCAATATCTTCTAACTCAGGACGTGTTGCTAAACTTTGTCCTAATATATTTTGTACTTTTTGTCGTTCATTTAATTCTGGCTCAATTAAATCAACCCAAATAGAATCAGCCAAAGTTTCTTCTAAATCAATACGTGTTAATAAAAGATGATTACTTAGTTTATATGCGTTAAGCATCGAAAAAATCTCATAATGGTTTATATATAAATAAACAGAGTAACAAAAATTAAATAAAAATTAAATTTTTCAATTTCATTTTACAGAGGTTTTTAATTTGTCATTTTAATTGATTTTGATAAAAAGTCTAGTGAGTTATTCAACCTATGTAATGAAAATTTTTGAAAATTATTAGAAATAATATCATAAAAATAAAAATGCGGACCTGAATTAAGGTCCGCAAAAAAAATTTTTATATACTTATTTGTTGCAATAGAAGAGTAATTTCTTATTCACATTTCTCTTTATCTGAAAACTTATTATTATGTTCAATTTTTACTTCTTGTTTACGCACAGTATCATGAATTTTTTGTATACGATCTTTTCCTTCTTTACGTACAATTATTTCTTCAACAATATGGGCAGTTTTATTAATAACTGGTTGTTCACTAGTTTCAGTAATTTCTACTACCGAATCAGACCAATCTAATTGATCGGGGCATTGATTTTTATTAATAGAACGTCTAAAAATAGCCGCATGTTCTTCATGAAGAGGTACTTCAATTTCAACATCTTTTTTAGTAACAAAACGTCGAACTCGTGTAAAACCTTCTTTAACAATTTTCTTACCAATTTCTAATTGTTCTTCTGCTAATGGTAGAATATCATCAGTAGTTGTTGACATAGATTGATCATAATTTGGTTCTGAAAATTGGCATTCAGCATCTTTGAGTTGTAAATCTTTATATTTTTTAGTAGATTGATTATTATTTTTCATACATGAAGAAGTGTTAGCAGACATATTCTCAATACATTGATGATCATTTAGAATAGCCATAGCTCGAGCAGTATCTTCTTCTTCATTAGTACGCAAACTTAAAATTACTCCTCCAGTTTTTACAGCTTTAGCATATACTTTAGATTCTTCTTCGGTTAAACTATTACCGAATAAACGCTGCCAAATATCATGTTGATGAGATAAAATCTTGGCTGATTTTAACTGATTATTATCAATTAAACTAATATCATATGTACTAAAACCTGCTTTTAGTAAGTTATTTTTTGCTTCTTCTGCATGTTTTGCATTATCAAATAATGTCACTATTTTTTCAGAGCTCATTATGAAATCCTCTTAAATAACATTTCATTTAAATTTTATGAATTGATTTCTTGTTCTAATATCCTTATGGATACTCTACGATTTTTTGCACGTCCTTCTACAGTATCATTAGAAGCTATAGGATGTGTTTTTCCATAACCTGTTGCAACTAAACGTTCTGATGGAAGATTTAATTTAACGAACTCTTTTTTCATTTCTTCAGCTCGTGCCTGAGATAAGATTTGATTCTGTTCTAGACTACCGATACTATCTGTATAACCGCCTATTTGTAGATTTATATTCGGATAAGCTTTCAATATAGCCGCAATATTATTAATAATTTGTCGGTTTTTTGCATCTATCTGAGGATTCTTATCACCACTATCAAAAAATACTTGATCCAAATTAAACCATTTATAATTAGTAGAAGAAGATCTCTTCAATGGATCTTTAATAAACGTGAGTAGTTTCATTTCAAGACTATCATCACGTATATTAATACGTGTACCATCAGGTAAAAGAACGCTATCGTTGCTATTATTACTACTAGTATTTTTGGTGGTAAATGTTGTAGAGGTATGTAATGAGGATGCAGGAATATGATTGTTATATTCCTTTTGATCTGAATGATGAAAATACCACCACATCATTAATATTAATAATAATAATGGTATTAACCACCAAAGGAAATTTTTACGTTTTTTTATTATCTCTTGTGCTAGAATAGGATTACAATTATTTTTATGTTTGTTATTAGATAACATACCTATACCTCTTTGATTTCAATCAATTAATTACAACTATAGTTTTTTTTAAAAAAAATGCCACTACTAAAAAGTATAGAATCTTTTATCTAGTAAAAGAACAGTAAAATCATAATATAATAAGAAAGTGGTCGGCGAGAGAGGATTTGAACCTCCGACCCACTGGTCCCAAACCAGTTGCGCTACCAAGCTGCGCTACTCGCCGAATAAGAGAAATGCAAAGAGAGGGATTTGAACCCTCACATCCCTTTAATTAGGATACTAGCTCCTGAAACTAGTGCGTCTACCCTATTCCGCCATCTTTGCAAAATAATAAAACATATATGGGGTGGCTAATGGGATTTGAACCCATGACTACTGGAACCACAATCCAGGGCTCTACCAACTGAGCTATAGCCACCATTCGGTTTTAGTTGATTTGTTTGTCTGGTATAGTAGTGGAGTGGTGCTACTACTTACTTACTGATTTAGAGATAATAAAAATTGCGCACCCGACAGGGTTCGAACCTGAGACCTCTGCCTTCGGAGAGCAGTGCTCTATCCAACTGAGCTACGGGCGCTTTTAAAAATATCAATATATAATATAGTAGCAGCAATTAAAATCATATAAATTTATTTTAATACATCCAGTTGAGAAATTAATTTTTCAATATAAGTAATTTATAATAATAAAATAAAATTACGATCGTTTCATCATACTGAAAAATTCATCATTAGTTTTAGTCATTGATAACTTATTTATTAGAAATTCCATTGCATCAATTTCATTCATAGGATGTAAAATTTTTCTTAAAATCCACATTTTTTGAAGTTCATCTGGTACAGTAAGTAATTCTTCTTTACGTGTTCCCGACCGATTATAATCTATAGCTGGAAAAACTCTTTTTTCCGCAATTTTTCTGGCTAAATGTAATTCCATATTACCAGTACCTTTAAATTCTTCGTAGATTACATCATCCATTTTTGAACCAGTATCAATCAAAGCAGTCGCTATAATTGTTAAACTTCCTCCTTCTTCTATATTTCTAGCTGCTCCAAAAAATCTTTTAGGTCTATGAAGAGCCTGAGCATCTAATCCTCCAGTTAATACTTTTCCTGAAGAAGGTATTATCGTATTATAAGCTCTAGCTAAACGTGTGATTGAATCTAATAAAATAATAACATCGTTTTTATGTTCAACTAAACGCTTAGCTTTTTCAATTACCATTTCAGATACTTGAATATGTCGTGTAGCGGGTTCATCAAACGTAGAAGCCATGACATGTCCTTTCACTGATCGCTGCATTTCGGTCACTTCTTCAGGACGTTCATCAATAAGTAATACTATTAAAATACACTTGGGATAATTATATGCAATACTTTGTGCAATATTTTGCATTAGCATAGTTTTACCAGCTTTGGGCGGTGCTACAATTAAACCTCTTTGTCCACATCCTATTGGTGAAGCGAGATCTAATATACGACAAGTTAAATCTTCTGTAGAACCATTACCCATTTCCATACGTAATCTTCTATTTGCATGAAGTGGAGTTAAGTTTTCAAATAATAATTTATTATTGCTATTTTCTGGTTTATCATGGTTTACTGTATTGACTTGTAATAAGGCAAAATAACGTTCTCCTTCTTTTGGAGGACGAATTTTTCCATAAATAACATCTCCTGTACGAAGACCAAATCTTCTAATTTGACTAGGAGATACATAAATGTCATCTGGTCCTGCGAGATATGAACTATTTACAGATCTCATAAAACCAAAACCGTCTTGTAAAATTTCTAGTACGCCATCACTGAATATATCCTCCCCACTTTTTGCATGTTGTTTAAGAATGGAAAAAATTATATCCTGTCTACGTTTACGTGCGAGATTTTCTAGTCCCATACTTTCACCTAACATAATGAGTTTAGAAATGGGCTGAGTTTTTAATTCGGTAAGATTCATAATGGTGGGTTCTTTATCGTTAAGTCGCGGTATCAATAAATAGAAATAAGTAATTTTTATATAATATCCGAACTTCTTATTATGTTATAATTTTGTAAGATTTATTAATTTTTTTATAAAAAAACTAACTATTCTGCTACGAATGGAGCCAAAAACTCTTTGAGTTGTCCTTTAGATAAACTACCAACTTTTCTAGCAACTACTTCACCATTTTTAAAAACTAATAAAGTTGGAATTCCACGAATTCCATATTTTTGAGCAGTATTAGGATTATTATCTACATTTAACTTTGCTACATTAAGTTTACCTAAATATTCTTCCATTATTTCGTCTAAAATAGGTGCAAGGATTTTACAAGGTCCACACCATTCTGCCCAAAAATCAACTAATGTCACTACATCTACTACTTTTAAGATATACTCTTCAAAATTATCATCCGTTAAATAAATAATTTTATTACTCATGTTCTGATACTCCAGAAATAAATATTAGTTAATGAAAATCACTTTTTTCTCAATTAACAATTATGGTTTATATAAACACTAAGATAAGAAGCTACTAAGAGGTATTAATTTGTAACAACAATAAAGTATTTAGTAGCATTTAGCAAACTGAGAAAAAAAATTTTTTAGACTATTAGATGTAAAAATACTACGAATTATTTATCTAAGTATTTATTCTGGTTTTTTAATTTCTAATTTGAGATTTAGAGAAATAATAATTGATTATCTTATTATATAATATAATCAATTATACGAGTTAATAATGATAAAAATTTTTTACATTGTTACCCTATGTAATAATCAATACAATTATTATAATAATTTTACTACTAAATATTAATTTTAATAAATATTTCTTATTTATTTTTTTTTATTATTAGTGGTCTTTTATGCTATGCCATCTTGCAATTAACTAATGCTTACCAAATTAACTATACTAGATTAGTTACTTTTTAATTAATTAAATGATTATTTATAATAATGGCAGGGGCGAAGGGATTTGAACCCCCAACAACTGGTTTTGGAGACCAGTGCTCTACCAATTGAACTACGCCCCTCTAATCTCATGTATTTATTATTAAATCACACATTATAATTTATTACATCATATCTGATTTTTTTTATTATACTTATTATTGATGGTAATACACCGTGCCATAATAAAAACGAATAAGCGGCTTGAGATACTAACATACCTATTCCATCTACATATTTAGTTGAACCCTGTTTTTGACACCATTGTAAAAATGGAGTTAATTTGGATTGATGATAAAACATATCATAGCAACGTGTATAACTATTAATCAATTTATTTGGCAAGTTAGGGGCTATTCCTTGAATACCACAAGAAGTAGCATTAATAATTAAATTAAATTGAGTCTTTTCTAATTGATTAAGCGGTTTAGCTGAAATTATACCATAAGGTTTAAATTTATTGATTAATTCTTCTGCTTTGTACCACGTACGATTAGTGACTATTATAGAACAACTATAATAATGTAAAAGAGGATAAATTATTCCATGTGCTGCTCCACCTGCACCAAGAATTAATATTCTATCTTTCTTGTGAAGAAACTGAAGTCTAGTAAGGTCATTTAAAATACCAATACCATCTGTATTATCTCCTAATAGTTGATTATTTTCTAATTTTTTTATGGTATTTACTGATCCTGATAATAAAGCTCTATCCGTCAATCTATTAACTAAAGTATAAGCAATTTGTTTATACGGAACAGTAATATTAGCACCTAATCCTCCATTCAAAAAAAACTTTTGCAGTTCATCCCTAAAATTATCTGGAGAAGAACAAATACTTCCATAAGTATGATGTTTAATATTCATCATTTTGCTAAAATAATAGTGAATTTGTGGGGATTGACTATGTTTAATAGGATTCCCAAAGATCGCATAATTCATCATCATTATCTTACCATTCATAACGAATAATTTTATCACTTAATAAATCTCTAATTTCTGTATGAAATTTTAATGGGCCGAGATTTCCAGGATATATTAATAAATTTTTCCCAAATTGAGCTCTTATTTCTTTTACTGTACGACATGGAAGAGATCCTGTAATATTAGCACTAGTTGAAATTAATGGTTTATTAAAAGCTGTACATAATTGTTTAATTGATGGATATTTACTAATACGTACTGCTAATGAAGAAAAATTACCTGTAAGCCACGATGGAGTTTTTATATTTTTCGGTAATAACCATGTTATAGGTCTAGTAGAATTAGATTGCGAACATATCATATCACGTTGTTTTTTTGATAATTGATGATCATGAATATAAGGTTTAATTTGTTCATAATTAGCGGCTACTAATATGAAACCTTTTTCAATTGAACGTTGTTTTAATGCTAATAAGTTCATAACAGCTTTTTTACTTTCAGGATTGCATCCTAAACCAAATACCGATTCAGTCGGATAAGCTATAATTTCATCTTTCATAAGTTTGGTGATGAAATAATTTATATTAGTAATAATTTTCATATTTCTTCTATATTATTTAGAGCTGCTAAGATAATTATAAATAATCCTAACACAAATTAATAAAAAATCATGTACAATAATAATAGGAGAGATAAAATAATCAACTATATTTATTTATACTAACATTAATTATGACTATTATGCAAATATTAACTTATCCTGATGAACGACTGAGAATTATTGCTATGCCCGTCCATAAAATAGATACTAAAATCAACCGTATTATTAATGATATGTTTGATACTATGTATGCAAACAATGGAATTGGTTTAGCAGCAACACAAATTAATATTCATAAGCAAATTATAGTTATAGATCTATCGAAACAACAGAATGAAGGTTTAATACTGATTAATCCCAAATTATTAGAACAAAGTGGTTCAATTAGTATTGAAGAAGGATGTTTATCTATTCCAGAACAAATAGCTTTTATTCCTCGTGCCGAAAAAATCAAGATTTTAGCTATAGATATCAATGGTAAGTCTTTTATTATAGAAGCATATAATTTATTATCCATTTGTATTCAACATGAAATGGATCATTTAAGAGGAAAATTATTTATAGATTACTTATCACCACTCAAACAGAATAAAATTCTATCTAAAATCAAAAAAAGAGCTCGCCTCAAAAAAATCCGAGCATTTTAAGGATATGTTGATGTATTGTCGAGCAAAGGGACTCAAAATTATTTTTGCAGGTACAGGTGAGTTTACACTTTATCATCTGACTAATTTATTATCTCAACATCAAATAGTAGGTATTTTAACTTATCCTGATGCAAACATGACTGGAAAAATAAATCAATTAGTTCTTAGCAGAATAAAAGAATTTGCACTTAAGCATAAAATTTCTCTTTTTCAGATCAAATCAGAAGATTTTTATCAAATTAACTTTTATAAAAAACTTGTAGCTTTAAAGTCTGATCTCATGGTAGTAATTGCGTATGGTATAAAATTACCATCTTCTATTATAAATATTCCAAAATTGGGTTGTATTAATGTGCATAGTTCTCTTTTACCTCGTTGGCGTGGCGCAGCTCCAATCCCTCGTTCCATTATAGCTGGAGATAAAATAACGGGAGTGACTACAATACAAATAAATTCTGGAATTGACACCGGAGATATTTTACATAAAATTCCTTGTGCAATTGAACATATAGATACTAGTGCTTCACTTAGCCAAAAATTATCTAAACTAGGATCAATTAGTATGTTAATAACATTACAACAGTTTCTGCACGGAACAAAAGATCCACAAGCACAATCTGAACACCTAGCAACGTATGCTAAAAAAATACTAAAAAAAGAAGCACAACTTAACTGGAAACTATCGGCTATAGAACTTGAACGTTATATACGTGCTTTTAATCCCTGGCCAATTTGCTATTTTTTTATTCATGGGAAATATATAAAAGTCTGGAAAGCATCAGTTCTTCAATCAAACAAAAATTCCCTAAAAACATATCAGCCAGGAGAAATTATTCAAGCAAATAAAAAAGGAATTCAAATTGCTACTGGACAAGATTTTCTAAATTTAGAACAATTACAACTAGCCGGAAAAAACATTATGACAGTTAATGATTTTCTTAATTCACGTCAAAAATGGTTTACTCCAGGATTAATTTTGGACTAACAATTAAAGATTTTTTTCAATTTAACTCAAAAGTATCATCATAGTACTATTTTGAACGTCCATGACATTTTTTATATTTTTTCCTAGAGCCACAAGGACAAAGATTATGACGTCCTCCTATCTGATGATTATTAACATTGTTGTTAATAAGTTGCATAAAAATTTGATTATTCTGTAATTGGCATAAATTATCAATAACTAATCCTTCTGATACCTTAACTTTAACTTGGCATATTATACGGATAATTTCATATTTTATCATTTCAAGCATATTTGAAAACATAGTAAATGATTCTCGTTTATATTCTTCTTTAGGATCTTTTTGCGCATATCCACGTAAATGAATTCCTTGACGTAAATAATCCATCGCCGCTAGATGTTCTCTCCACATAATATCCATAATATGTAACATTATATTTTTTTCAAAATTACCCATTTTATTAATACCTATTAATAATTTTTTTTGTTGGTATTCTTTTAGAACATATTTAAGGATTTTATTGATTAATTGTTCTGAAACAATAATTTTTTGATGGTTTATCCAATCATCAATTGGTAATGTAATATTTAATTCAGTTTTAAACGATTCTATTAAGCTGTAGATATCCGACATATCTTCTAAAGAAAATCTACTAATAATTTTTTGTAAAACTTCTTTATACAGTTGGATAATGATATCTCCGATATCAGTAATTGAAGTATCTAACAATCTATTTCGTTGAGCATAAATCTTTTGTCGTTGATCATTAGCTACATTATCATATTCCAATAACTGTTTACGAATTTCAAAATTACGATTTTCTACTTTACACTGAGCATTAGCAATAGCCTTAGTAATCCAAGGATGTTCTATTGCTTCCCCAGATTTCATGCCAAATTTTCTCATCATATCAGAAAGACGATTCGAAGCAAAAATACGCATTAAAGTATCTTCCATAGAAAGATAAAATCTTGAAGATCCAGGATCTCCTTGACGTCCAGATCTTCCACGAAGTTGATTATCAATTCTTCGGGACTCATGACGTTCTGTACCAATAATATGTAAACCTCCGGTTTTTACTACCTCCTGATGACGGATTTGCCACTCTTCTTGAAGGAGTTGGATTTTTTCTATATGGGAAGAATATTTTAATGGGATAATATCAGACTGTATATTACCTCCAAGTACTATATCAGTTCCTCGTCCTGCCATATTAGTAGCAATAGTTACTGCACCTACTTGACCAGCACGTGCAATAATATCTGCTTCTTTAGCATGAAATTTAGCATTTAAAACATTATGACGGATACCTGCACGAGTCAGTTTTCTAGAAATCTTTTCAGATTTTTCAATAGAAATAGTTCCTACTAATACAGGTTGACCTTTCATAGTTCGTGTACGTATATCTTGAATTATAGCTTCAATTTTTTCTGCTTCACTAATAAAAATTACATCCGGTAAATCTTCTCTAATCATTTTTTTATTTGGAGGAATTACTATAGTATCTAATTGATAAATAGATTTAAATTCAAAAGCTTCGGTATTGGCTGTACCTGTCATTCCAGCTAATTTCTGATATAATCTAAAATAATTCTGAAAAGTAATAGACGCTAGAGTTTGATTCTCATTTTGAATTTTAACTCCCTCTTTTGCTTCAAGTGCTTGATGTAACCCGTCACCCCACCGACGTCCAGGCATAATTCTACCGGTATGTTCATCTACAATAATTACTTCTCCATTTTTAATAATATAATCTATATTGCGAAAAAATAGCGTATGTGCTCGTAAAGCAGCTATTATATGATACATAAGTATTATGTTAGAAGGAGAATAAAGACTTTCATGCTGTTTCATAAATCCTTCATGTATTAATAAATTTTCTAGAAAAATAAGACCTCGTTCAGTTAGATATACTTGCCGTGATTTTTCATCTACTGAAAAATGACCCTTTCCCTGAAAAGTATCGGAATCATCTTTATCTTGTTGAATTAACTGAGGAATGAGATTATTTATTTTCAGATAAAGTTCAGAACGATTTTCCATAGGACCTGAAATAATTAAAGGAGTACGAGCTTCATCAATTAGTATTGAATCCACTTCATCAATTAGAGCGTAATGCAATTTACGCTGTACACGATCTTTAGGATCAAAAATCATATTATCCCTTAAATAATCAAAACCATATTCATTATTAGTTGCATATGTAATATCAGACGCATAAGCTGCACGTTTTTCAGCGTTAGACATCCCAGCTAAATTTATACCTACATCCATTCCTAAAAATTCAAATAATGGACGATTGCTATTAGCATCTCGTTGTGCTAAATAATCGTTGACTGTAACAATATGTACTCCTTCACCAGTTAAAGCATTTAAATATGCTGGTAAAGTAGCTGTCAATGTTTTACCTTCTCCAGTAGGCATTTCAGCAATACAACGGTCATTTAAAACTATTCCACCAAGTAGTTGAACATCAAAATGACGCATATTAAATATACGCTTACTAGCTTCACGTACAGTTGCAAAAGCTTCTGGAATTAAATTATCTAATGTTTCTCCTTGTTTTATTCTAGAACGAAATATGCGGGTTTTTTCTTTTAATTCTTCATTTGACAAGCTTGAAAAACTTGGTTCTAGTTTATTTATACTATCAACAATTTTTTTTAACCTATATAGTATTCGATCATTTCTACTACCAAATATTTTAGTAAGTAAATGTAGTACCATAGCAAATAACTTCTCTTTCTAATAAAGAATATAATATTAAAATTATATAGTTTATTTATTGAATATAAGTATAATAAATCTTATTAAGATAAATAAATCTATTACGTATGTTGATTTTGTTATCGTTAGTTAGTACTTTTTATATAAGAAGATAAAAAAATCTTAATTGAAAAATGAATGAGTACACTAATTTTTCTATGATGGAATATATCTAATGCGCTATAGTAATCTGCATACTATTGAAAAAATTTTAACCAATGCTAATAATCAAAGTATTTTACAAATTTTACACAAAAAAGTGATTACATTAATTAATTTAGATTACGCATTAAAACAAGAACTACCATCACATTTTCATCCTTGGTGTAGAGTGGCTAATTTACGACAACATATCTTGATTATTGAAACAGCAAATGCTCATTGGTTAACATACTTACGTTATCAACAACCAATATTGCTTTCAATTTTACAAAATAAAATTTTACCTACCTTAGTCGCTATTAATTTAGTAATTAATCCGTCATTAGGACTAACACAATCTATCTCTAAATTAGAGACTAAAAAAAATCGAACTATAAGTAAAACAAGTGCAATTATATTACGTAATGTTGCCCGTCAAAGTCCTGATAATATTAAATCGATCTTAGAACGATTAGCTTCTTTAGCTAATGATTCAAATACTAATTAATCATATCTTTAAGAGATACCAATTATTATTTATATTATAAAACTTGATATATTTTATACTTAATATGCTCAAGCTAAAATTACTTTAACTAATTTAGTAAAATTTATACCTATCTGTTATGCTGCTAAAGGTACCAAACTATGCTTTGTCATGCCGGGGATGTATTTACTTCAAGTAAATAAAATCTATTATTACTATCCATGATAACATCAATACGTCCATAACCACTATATCCAATAACATTCCAGGCTGGTAAAGTTATTTCTTTTAATTTTTATTCTAGTTTTCGAGATAATCCACTCGGACAAAAATATTTAGTATTTTTTGAAAGATATTTTGAATGATAATCATAAAAATTACCTGTATATTGAATACGAATGCTTGGTAAAACCTGATAATCTAGAATAATAACTGTATATTCTAAACCACTAATCCATTTTTCTATGATTACATGATTATCATAAATAAATGCTTGTTTTCAAACTATATCAAGTTCATTAATGTGATTAACTTTTGTAATTCCTATGCTAGAACCTTCTTGATTAGGTTTAACCATAACTGGTAGACCTAAATTAATTATTTGGTTCTTATAAAAATTATTTAATCCTCTTATTAAAATATCTGATGCTGTAATTATAATCCAAGCTGCTACTGGTAATCCTGACCCTTTCCATAATAATTTAGTACGTAATTTATCTATACTAATTGACGAAGCCATTACTTTACTACCTGTATATAACCATTGTGTATTTAAATAACCTAAACATGATTCAATAATAGTCGGTAATTGATCTCATGCTGGCGGAACTTTACGGGTATCCATTAAACGTGGAATAATGCTACGAGATAAAAAAAATTCATACAGGAAAAACCTGTTCTTCCTAATCCAATTATAATAATCTTCTTATTTTTATAAATTATTTTTTTCAATGGAACTTCATAACTAAACCAATTAATACTAATAAAAAAGAAATAATACTTAATCGAATAGTAATTTTCGATTCAGGTAATCCTTTTAATTCATAATGATGATGCAGTGGTGCCATAAGTAAGAGTTTTTTTCTACAAAGTTTAAATAATACTACTTGTATAATTACTGATATTGTTTCTATAACAAAAAGTCCTCCCATAACTAATAATAATAATTCTTGCCGTAAGAGTATAGAAATTATTCCAAGTATAGCACCTAATGCCAAAGATCCTATATCTCCCATAAATACTTCAGCAGGATAAGTATTAAACCATAAAAAACCTAGACCAGAACCAATAATTGCACTGCAAAAAATAACTAGTTCAGTTGAATAAGGTGAATAAGTAATATGTAAGTAATTTGAAATAGTAAGATTACTATTAAACCAAGCTACTAATCCTAATCCAGCAGCAACAAATATAGTTGGAATAATAGCTAATCCATCTAAACCATCTGTAAGATTAACTGCATTACTAGTACTAATAATAGTAAAATAAGTAACATATAAATAACTAATCCAATTTTGCATGATACTTAATCTATTTTCTAATTGATTTTTATTCCAAACATATAAAATTAAAATAATACCAAAAGTAATTATTGACTGAAAAAAGTATTTCCAATAAGGTATGAGACCTTGAGTATTTTTACGTACTATTTTTTGATAATCATCAATAAATCCAACTATACCATATCCAATTAATACAAAAAATACGAACCAAATATAAGGATTTGATAAATGAGCCCAAAACAATACTGAACTCATAATAGACATTAGTATTATGAGACCACCCATAGTAGGTATACCATTTTTTCCAAAATGTGATTTAGGACCGTCAGAACGTACAACTTGACCTATTTTAAGATTTTGCAATTTTTTTATGAACCATGATCCAAAAGATATTGTTAAACCAAATCCAGTTATAAGACTTATAAAAGCACGAAATATAATAGAAGAGGAAAATCGGTTTAAACTAGGAAAAAATTGGGTAAGATGTATAATGATCCAAATTAACATTTATAAAATTTTATCTCCTTTTAATAATCCTATTTTTGTAAAGAATATACAATTTTTTTCAGAAACATCTTACGAGAACCTTTTATTAAAATTGTAATTTTAGTAAATTGGTTTAACAAGTTGTTAATACATTTAATTAATGATAATTGATCATAAAAATGTTCATTATTAGGGTGGAGGTTGCTAATATTTTTACTTAAATGACCAATACTAATAATTTTATTGATTATAGTTGCTTTTAACCAATATGCTATATTATAAATTAATTTATAGTATTGTGTACTAAGGGTTACGGCAACTGCATTGGGCAATTTGTCTAATCAATAACGTCCTACTTGATCATCAGCATTAATTATGATTTTTTTTTTATTATATTTTTAAAAAAATTGCTCTTTAGCTTTTTTATAATTTTCCATATTTACGTGATAATCCAGATGATCACGACTTAGATTCGTGAAGATAGATGCATTAAACGGTACTGCATACAAGTCAAGTACATGTGATGAAATTTCCATAGCTACAAATTTAATATGATTTTCTACAAAATAATTTAAAAAACGTTGTACATTCATTGCAGAATCAGTAGTCTTTTTAGTTGGGATTAGATTACTACCATATAATCCATTTCCTAAAGTTTCCATTACTGCACTCTTTTCACCAAGTAATTGAACCCATTGATATAATAATTGCGTTATAGTAGTTTTACCATTAGTACCTGTGACACCTACTATGCATAATTTTTGACCGGGATTATCATAAAAACGACTAGCAATCTCAGAAATAGATTTAGAGAGATTTGAAAAAGAGATAATTGGGATATTTTGATAAAAATTTATTTGTATTTTATTATTTTCAGCATCAGCAAGAACTGCTCTTACTCATTTTGCAATAGATTGTAAAATAAAACTACGTCCATCAAATTGATGTCCTTTTATAGCAAAAAAAATATCACCATTTTTGGCTCAATTACTATTTATTGTTAGTTCATGAACTAAAAAAGTGGGAACACCACCACTCATCCATGGTGCTAATAATTTATGTAAATAACGATTTTCCAATGCATAAATTCCGCTGATTCAAGATGTATTATTTATACTAGTATAAATAATAGGTTTATCCAATTTATTTTAGCCAGAAAAAAATTTATCTTTCGGTATAAAATTATAATCTATACTACTTAGACTCATATTTAATTAAATTAAATCGTTTGGAAATAAATTATTCTATGTTTGTTATTAATCAATGATTTTTTCTACAATACGTAAAATGGCACTCCTAGCACGTATATTATGATTGATTTCTCTTTTAGTAGGTTTAATTTTTGCAATAGGTTTTAATTTTTTCAGATTAGTATAATAACTATTTAATTCTGCATCGGTTAAAGGAATTTCATGAGGTATAACATTTTTACAACTACTATACTTATTAATAAAACGTTTGACAATTCTATCTTCGAGGGAATGGAAGCTAATTACAGATAAACGTCCTGAATTACGTAAAACTATCAAGGCACTTTGTAAAACTTGTTCTAATTCTTTTAATTCATTATTGATAAAAATTCGTATAGCTTGAAAACAACGAGTGGCTGGATGTTTATTATATTTTCTTCTGTGTGGTACAGTAGCATAAATAAGATCTACAAGTTCTTTAGTACGTGTAATTGGTTTCTTCAATTTTTTATAACGATAAATAGAACGAGCTATACGTCGTGCAAAACGTTCTTCGCCAAAATTCTTGAAAATCCAATACATTTCATATTCATTAGCATTGGATATCCACTGTGCAGCTGATAATCCATTAGTTGGATCCATACGCATATCAAGAGGTCCATCATGCATAAAAGAAAAACCACGTTCAGCATGGTCAATTTGGTGAGTTGAAATTCCAAGATCTAATAATATTCCATCAATACATCCAATTAATTTCTTCTTATTCATATAAATAGCTAAATTAGAAAATTGTCCCGGAATAATAGTAAATCTTGAATCATTAATACTAGCAGCAATTTTGATCGCTTGAGGATCACGATCTATCGCATATAAATGTCCTTGAGAATTTAATTTAGACAAAATTAATTTAGTATGACCTCCTCCTCCAAAGGTACCATCAATATATAAACCATTAGGTTTAATATTAAGACCATTAATAGCTTCCGATGCTAAGACTGGAGAATGAGTAAGTAATTTCATAATTATTATTTATGGAAAATGTCTAATAATGATAGATTGTTTTGAACGGAGAATTTAAAATATCTAAAGAATAGATTTATATATTATTATATGCAAATAATAATTCATTCATATATATCTATTAACAAAAAACCATTATTATATAAAATAAAAAACATGAATATTTCTCTAAAAATTAGTAGATATCTATTCTATATACTACTTATATTTTTTAATAGTACAGTCAGTAAAGCTTCTACTGTTCCTGTTATTATTGATACAATAGCTTTAAGAATTAATAATAATATTTTATTAACAAGTGAGATTGATTTTATTAAAAGGGAAAATTTCAATCCTTTTTTAGATAAGTTTATACCTAATGATAAACTAATTAAACAAATAATTTTAAAAAATATTTTATTTAAAATAGGAAAAAAACAAAAGATTTCTGTAACTAAACGTCAAATTTATCACCGTATGATACTTCACCTAAAAAATATGGCAGATAGAAAACATCTAACACTTTATCAATTCTATCATGATGTTTTTGCTCAATGTAAATGGAAATATCATTTATTATATCAACAAATTCTTCAAAATCTCATGATTCAATCAGTTATTAAAAATCATCTTAAAAATGATATATTTATAACACCAAATGAAATAACACAACAGATTAAAAATCAAACTAATAATTCCTATTATTATTATAAGTATCCGCCAAAAATCTTTATTACTGAAATGCATGTAAGAGATATATTACTAGCACCAACAAAAAATAATAAAAAAAAAATGTTAAATAATTTTTTTTTAGAAGAGATGAACCATCGAAAAAAAAATTTTTATATAGCAGCTACTCAGCAATCTTCTTATCAAGACTTCATTTCCGTTTGGAAAAGAGATTTAGGTTGGATAACTCCAGATATGTTAGGTGAACCATTAGGTTTTGTATTATTAAATTTAAATAAAAATGAGATTAGTCCTCCAGTTTTTTATAACAATCATTGGCACTTAATTCAATTACAAAAAACACGTAAAACTAATTACACTAATATTCTTTTGAAAGAACGAGCATTAATCCTTCTATATCAAATCAAATGGAATTTAGCAATCCAACCATGGATAAGAAACAAAGTGGAACAAGCTTTTATTAAAATACTAGATCCAAAATTTAATGGATTTTATTAAGATTGTATTAACACTTTTGTCTATTTAAACTAGTGGAGAGAATATATTAATTATGGTTAATGACAGGTTTTTTGTTCAGAAAAAATTGGGTCAACATTTTCTTCATGATAATTCAGTTATTAATAAAATTATTGAAATAATTTCTCCTAAACCTCAGAATACACTAGTTGAAATTGGTTCTGGTTTAGGTGCTTTGACTAAACCTATTAGTGAATATGTTACCAATCTAACAGCAATTGAAATTGATGTAAAATTAATTAAATTACTTAAGACTAATGAGTCTCTAATGAAAAAATTAAAAATCTATCCGCAAAATGTTTTAACTTTTAATTTTACTGAATTTTCACAGAAAAAAGGAAAAATATTACGTATATTTGGAAATATACCTTATAATATTTCTACTTCTCTTTTATTTCATCTATTTTCTCATATCAAAGTTATCAAAGATATGCATTTATTATTACAAAAAGAATTCGTAGATCGTATAATTGCGGTTCCAGGATGTAAAGAGTACGGCAGATTAAGTGTGATCTCACAATATTATTGTCGTTCTATTTCTCTTTTGGAAATTGTACCAAACTCTTTTAAACCAAAACCTAAAGTAAAATCTGCTTTAATACGTTTAATTCCACATAATATAATGCCAAATTTAGTTAAAAATATTCAAGATTTAAATATTATTACCAATCTAGCTTTTAGCCAACGTAGAAAAATGTTACGTAATAGTTTGAAGAAGTTATTTCCTGTAGAAGTTCTAGAACAAATAGGCATTCTTCCTACATTACGTGCGGAGAACATTTCAGTTGCACTTTATTGCCAATTAGCTAATTGGTGGACTTCACAATTAAAAAAAAACTTTGACTAAATTTGATCTTGTTGTGTAAGGTGAATTTGTTTATGAGTACCTATTTAATTGGTGATGTTCATGGATATTACAACGAATTATGTATCCTCTTAAATCGAGTAAGTTTTAATCCGAAAAAAGATATACTGTGGTTAACTGGAGATCTCGTAGCACGAGGACCTAATTCATTAAAAGTATTACGTTATGTTAAATCTTTGGAAAACTCAGTACGTTTAGTTTTAGGTAATCATGATCTTAATCTCATTGCATTATCTGGTGGAAACTATAAAAAGACTACCCCTGATCTGGAAGAAATTATTAACTCTTCAGATGCAGACGATCTGATTGATTGGTTACGTCACCAACCATTATTACAAATTGATGAAGAAAAAAAAATTATTATGTCACATGCTGGAATTTATCCTAAATGGGATCTTTATACTGCTAAACAATGTGCACGAGAAGTAGAATTAATACTTGCCAGTAATGATTATATAGCTTTTATTAATTCTATGTATAATAGTAATATTAATAATATACCCAACAATTGGAATCCTAACTTAAAAGGGATGGCACGATGGCGATTTATCACAAATGTTCTCACACGTATGCGTTACTGTTATCCTCAAGGTCAATTAGATCTAGTTTGTAAAGATCCACCATCTTCTGTCTCAACACTATTGAAACCCTGGTTCTCTCTTCCTAATCAAATTATTTCTTTAGATGAAGAAGCTTCTTATACTATCATTTTTGGTCATTGGGCTGCATTAAATGGTCAACATACTCCTCAAGGAATTATTGGTTTGGATACGGGTTGTTGTTGGGGAGGATCATTAACAATGTTATGCTGGGAAAAAAAAACTTTAATTGTTCAATCATGTTCTAATAAAAACATATAAAACCTATTAATGTGATTTCTCTTATTCACTGCATATTTCAGCATAATTATCAAATCTTGACCATTTACTATTAAAGATCAATTTTATTGATCCTATAGGACCATTACGTTGTTTCCCAAGAATAATTTCAGTTATTCCTTTAGTATCATCAAGATTATCATTATATACTTCATCTCTATAAATAAACATAACTACATCTGCATCTTGTTCAATTGATCCAGATTCACGTAAATCAGAATTTACAGGACGTTTATTAGTTCTTTGTTCTAATAAACGATTGAGTTGAGATAATGCAACTACTGGCACTTGTAATTCTTTGGCCAAGGCTTTTAAAGAACGAGAAATTTCAGAAATTTCAAGAGTACGATTTCCAGAAAGTGCTGGCACTCGCATAAGCTGTAAATAATCTATCATTATAAGGCTTAATCCATTATGTTCTCTAAATATACGTCTCGTTCGTGATCTAATTTCTGTAGGAGTAAGAGTTGATGAATCATCTATATACATATTAGGTTTTTCTATAAAACTTTTTATTGTGCTAGAAATACGTGCCCAGTCATTATCATTGAGTTGTCCAGTACGAATTTTAGTATGATCTACACGTGATAAAGAGGCTAAGATTCGCATCATTATTTGTTCTGATGGCATTTCAAGACTAAAAATTAATACCGGTTTATCTTGAGTCAAAGCAGCATGTTCACATAAATTCATAGCCAAAGTAGTTTTTCCCATGGATGGTCGTGCTGCAATAATTATTAAATCGGATTTCTGTAATCCTGCAGTTTTTCTATCCAGATCATAATATCCAGTAGAAATTCCAGTTACATTATTTGAAGATGGCGTTTTATATAATGATTCTATCTTAGATAGAGTATATTCTATAATTTTATCAATACTTTTAGGTCCATTATGTTTTGCACGTTTAGTGGCGATTTGAAAAATTCGCGATTCTGCCATATCTAATAGATCATTACTATTGAATCCTACTAGATTATAACAAAACTCGTTAATTTCATTGGTAACGAAAATTATTTCACGTATTACGGCATGTTCACGTACAATTTCTGCATATGCATTAATGTTTGCCGTACTCGGAGTATTTTTAGAGAGTTCAGCTAAATAAGCGAAACCTCCTACTTTATCTAGCTTTCCTTCTTGATTTAATGATTCTGAAAGAGTAATTAAATCAATGGGTTTTCCCCGTTCTATAAGACGTTGCATCTCATTAAAAATTAGACGATGAGCATAAGTAAAAAAATCATCAGCTATTAATGTTTCAATTACATTATCCCAACAATAATTATCTAACATTAAACCTCCTAATACAGATTGTTCGGCTTCTAAAGAATGAGGTAGTCGCTTAATGTATCGATCACTTGAACTAGATTTGATGAATTTATTTGCTATCATAATTTTTCTACCAAAAAGTTACTATCATCTAATTATTAGATATTTATCCTAATATTCAAAATACTTCGTGAGTAAAGATTATTAGATTTTATAATAAAACATCATTATTTTAATTATTATTCTTTTGATTTTAAATAGTGTGTTTCTTTGGAATTCTGTTAGAATTGACAATAATAAAAATAGAATGAATTTTATATTCTATATATAATAACAAATAATCTTTTAGATATTTATTAAGAATTTATATTTTTTTTTTCAGAGGATATTCATATGGCTAATAGAGGAGTAAATAAAGTAATTCTTATTGGCAATTTAGGTCAGAATCCCGAAGTTCGTTATATGACAAATGGTGGAGCAGTTACTAATTTTACTTTAGCTACATCAGAAATATGGCGTGATAAACAAAGTGGACAGACTAAAGAAAAAACTGAATGGCATCGTATTGTTTTATTTGGAAAAGTAGCTGAAATTGCTGGGGAACTCTTACATAAAGGATCTCAAGTATATATAGAAGGATCATTACAAACACGTAAATGGCAAGATAATAACGGACAAGAACGATATATGACTGAAATTATAGTAGGTGTAAATGGTACTATGCAAATAATAGGTAATCGTCATCCTTCTAAAAATGCTTCAGTAGGAACAAACATTGTAAATTCCAAAAAGAATGGGACACAACCACAGTCCAATCAAAAAAAGAAATTAGATGATAATAATAATAAACAGCTCATCTCATCAAATAATAATGATAAATCACCAATGAATTTGGATGAGGAGGAAGAAGATGATGATATTCCTTTTTAATTAATTACATTTCTATTATTCTTTAAGGTCCTGACTTGTGCTAATAAGCAGGATCAATATTTTTTTATTTATACTAAAAATATTATAATAAATAATTTATTAAAATTATGTCATTTTACATTATTCTCTTTTTTTATTTAACAGCCCATCTAATTTTAAAATCTCTACGAAATGATATTGAATTTTATCAAAACCAATAAACATGGACATATTTTTAAATATTCTAATATTGATGGTATTAGTATCCTTATCAGGAATTATTAAACGTATTATACCATATCAACTTCCTTTGCCATTATTACAAATTAGTATGGGTAGCATTATAGCATGGCCGAAGTTTGGTTTCCATATGAATTTTAATTCAGAACTCTTTATGATTTTATTTATACCTCCTTTATTATTTGTAGATGGATGGAAAACCCCTCCTAGTGAATTTATTAAACATGGTCGAGAGATTGTAGCATTAGCGTTAATTTTAGTAGTATTAACAGTAGTGATAATTGGTTATCTGATCTATTGGATAGTACCAGAAATGCCGTTATTACCTGCATTTTGTTTGGCTGCAGTATTATCACCCACCGATGCAGTTGCTTTATCTGGAATCATTGGGGAAGCAAGAATACCTAAAAAAATTAGGGCTATATTACAAGGTGAAGCATTGACGAATGATGCTTCTAGTTTAGTTGCTTTAAAAATTGCAGTAGCAGTTTCTCTAGGAGAAATGGCCTTTACTTTTTCTGGAGCCATAATTGAATTTATAAAAATCTTTATTGGGGGAATAACAGCTGGAATTGTTATAACCTTATTATATGGAAAGGCTTTACGTTCTATGAGTAGATGGACTGAAGAAGAAGATCCAGTAACAGAAATTATTGGTTTATTTTTATTACCTTTTGCATGTTCTTTTACAGCAGATTGTATTGATTTATCAGGAATATTAGCAGCAGGAGCTGCCGGAATGACAGTATCTAAATCAGGTATTATTCATCATGCTCCATTATCTATGCGTTTACGCGCTAATAGTGTTTGGTCAATGCTCGAATTTCTTTTTAATGGTATAGTTTTTATTTTATTTGGATTACAATTACCTAAAATAATTAAAAATACCTTATCTAGAGTCCATATGGATACATCCATTAACTTGGGAATATTATTCTTAGATATTGTTTGTATTTATATAGCATTATTACTGCTTCGTTTTAGCTGGTTATTAACCATGCAATATATCAGTTCTCATTTTTTTACAAGACATCCTCTAGAATTTAGTAAATATAATTTACGTGAATTACTTACAGCATCTTTTGCGGGAGTGCGAGGAGCTATTACTCTGGCTGGGGTTTTATCAATCCCGCATTTTATAAATTTTAATCAAGAATTTCCTGCACGTTATGAACTAATTTTTTTATCTACAGGTGTAATTTTATTTTCATTATTTATAGCAATGATAGTATTACCCTTTCTCTTACGAGGGGTTTCAACCCTTGATACTTTTATACTAAAACATGAAAGACAAAAAGCGCGTTCTGTTATGGCTCAAGTAGCAATTGAAAGTTTATATAAAATGCAAGATAGATTAATTAGTGATACTACTGAGAATATTGATTCGGAATTAATAAAAGAAGTAACTTCGCGCGTCATCGGTAATTTACGAAGACGTTTATTAGATACCGATCAAAATATAGATGAAATTTTATTTCTCGATAACTTAGAAAGACGTTTTCTCTTAACTAGTTTACGTGCTGAACGTGGAGAATTGTATCATTTACGTGCTACTCAAAAAATCAGTGACGAAACTATGCAAAAATTATTATATGAATTAGATTTAATAGAAGCATTATTAAGAGAGAATCAATAAACCTTCAATTTAAGGTTTATTTATTTTTTATTCTTGGTCCGACAAGAGAAATTGAAAGAATTGTGTCATAGCTTTTGCACGATGAGAAAAAGTATTTTTATATTTTAAATCTATTTTAGTAATAGTTTGATTACATCCTATAGGAATAAACATAGGATCATAACCAAAGCCTTCACAGTTATCACTATAATTAATAATAATTGTTCCTTCCCATATAGCTTCAAAAAAATTATATTGATCTAACTTCGATTTATATACTAAAACACATCTATATCTAGCTGGTGTAGATGTAAGATTATTATTGAATAAAAATTTTTTTAATTTATTACGATTTTCTTTTTCAGTAGCATTAATACCCGCATACCTGGCTGAATAAACTCCTGGAATATTATTAAAATTCATTAGTTCTAAACCAGAATCATCCGATAAAACTGGAGATTTATAATACTCATAAGCCATATTAGCTTTAATTAAAGCATTATCTAAATAATTTGTTCCATTTTCATCAATAATGTCACCCAATTTTCGCGAAATAGGTTCAAATTCTATTAAGAAATTATTAGTTTTCGTTATTTGTATAAATTCTATTAATTTCCATTGATTTAAGGTAGCTAAAATAATTTTTTGCATTTGATAGATTTATTCTAATAAATTAAATGAAGAATGATTCTCATCAGAGACTAACCATTTAAGAGTTTTTCCGGCTAAAAAAGGAACCAAATAATCAGAACCCACTTGAATTTTATCAGGGACTCTCCATGGTTTACGTATTAATTTAATTTGTTCCTGATTTAAAGGTAAACCATAATAACGTGGACCATTTTCTGCACAAAAAGATTCTAAATATTGTAAACAATTCATTTCTTCAAATACTGTGGTATATGCAGCTAAAGCAGTAGGAGCATTAAATATACCTGCACAACCACATTGATTTTCTTTATTTTTACTTAAGTGAGGAGCTGTATCCGTACCAATAAAAAATCGTGTGCAACCAGTAGCAATAGCTTCACGTAGTGCTTGCTGGTGAATAGATCTTTTTAAAAGAGGTAGACAATATAGATGTGGATGTAGTCCATACCTAAACATATGATTGCGATTGAACATCAAGTGTTGCGGTGTTATAGTAGCGGCTATATAATTATTACCTTCTAGAATATATTGCACAGCATCTTTAGTCGAAATATGTTCAAAGACTATTTTTAAGGTTGGAAACTTCTTACGTATAGGTTCTAATACTTTATCTATAAAAACCGATTCTCGATCATAGATATCAATTTTTTCATCCGAAATTTCACCATGTATTAATAAAGGCATTTCTATTTGTTGAAGATGTTCTAAAAGAGGTATTATGTTATTAAGATTTTTAATTCCATATCTGCTATTGATTGTAGTGTGTGAAAAATACAGTTTAGCTGCTATAAAAATTCTTTGAATAAAACCCCTAGTTATTTCTTTTAGATCAAAATCATCAGTAATATAATAAGTCATTAAAGGTTGAAAAATATGAAAAGCAGGTATAGCAGATATAATACGATTTCGATAAAAAATAATACTTTCTATATTTTTTAGAGGTGGAAAAAGGTTAGGCATAATAATGGCACGAGCAAAAACACTACTGGTAAAAGGGAGCACACTACGTAATAACTCATTATCTCGTAAATGAGTATGCCAATCATCAGGACGACGAATAATTAATTCATTTACTTTTTTTATAGTCATTATTTAATCCAATAGAATTATTATGAATTCATAATTAAAAAAAGTTTTTTTTATCATACATAATAACATCTAACTTGTAACTTTTCTACTACGTTATAGACTTTGTTATATATACATTATCGTTAATATTAGATGAATTTAAATCATCAGCGAATAATAAATAGCTTTTTTTTATAATAAAGAAAGCTATAGCCTACTATTTAGTAGATTATAACGAGGCGTAAGTAAAAACCATGAATACAAAAACAGCTATTACAACTCTTACAATCGCAATGGCGCTAGTTGTAGGATTAGTAGCTACGACTGTACAAGCCGCTGCTACTCATAAAAAAAATTATTGGTATACTGGTACTAAATTTGGTTGGTCTAAGTACCATGATACAAGTTATAATGGAAATGGTTATCTAAATGATAATGGAATCAAATATAACAATAATCAGTTTGGTGCCGGTGCCATATTAGGTTATCAAATCAATCCATGTTTAGGATTAGAATTAGGTTATGAATGGTTAGGTCGTCTCCCCAAAAACGGGAGTTCAGTTAATGGCTTTTTTCAAGCATATGGTATGCAAATGAGTACTAAAATAAATTATCCAATTACTAAAAAAATGGATATCTATACCCGTTTAGGTGGTATAGTTTGGAGAGCTAACTCTAATCAAAATAATTTAGTTTGGGGGCATATCAGTGATCACCAAACCGGTATTTCACCTTTAGGTGCAGTAGGTCTTGAATATGCTTTATCTAAAAAAGTAACCACACGTTTAGATTATCAATGGATTAATCAAATTGGACACAATAATTCAGTTGGTTTAAATACTGATAATGGTATGTTTGGAATAGGCATTACTTATCATTTTAATCATAATAATACTATTTTACGGCTACCAGCTATAAAAAAAAACATGGTAGAAACCAAACATTTTACTTTAAACTCTGAAGTGTTATTTTCTTTTAATAATGCCATTTTAACATCTGAAGGTAAATACGAATTAAATAAATTATTTTCTCAAATAAGATTGATGGATCCAACGGATAGTACTACAATCGTGATAGGTTATACTGATCATATTGGCTCAGAATATTACAATCAAAAATTATCAGAAAAACGTGCTCAAGTAGTTGCTGATTATCTAATCTCTAAAGGAATATTAGCAAATAAAATTTTAGTATATGGTAGAGGAAAACATAATTCTATTACAGGTAATACTTGTAATCTAATTCAAAATCGTGATGCATTAATTCAATGTTTATCACGAGATCGACGTGTGATAATTGAAGTAGAAGGAATTAAAAAAGTCATAAACAATACAACTAGTCAATTACGTTAATTATAAATTTTTTAACCCCCGTTGTTTTCGGGGGTTTATGTAAAAAATATTTAGTTGGATTTTTACTAAAAAATTTGTTATTCCCATTCAATAGTAGAAGGTGGTTTACTAGAAATATCATACACTACACGAGAAATTCCTTTTACTTCATTAATAATACGATTAGCAATATGACCCAGTAAATTATAAGGTAAATGTACCCAAGATGCAGTCATAAAATCAACTGTTTTTATAGCTCGTAATGATATTACCCAATCATAATTACGAATATCACCCATAATTCCGACCGAACGAACAGGTATAAAAATAGCAAAGGCTTGACTTACTTTATAATATAATCCAGAATTATATAATTCTTCAAGAAAAATGGCATCAGCCTGACGTAATAAATCACAATATTCTTTTTTTATTTCTCCTAGTATACGTACTCCTAATCCTGGTCCTGGAAAAGGATGACGATATAATATTTTATAGGGTATATTAAGTTCTAATCCTATTTGACGTACTTCATCTTTGAATAATTCTTTTAAAGGTTCTATTAAATCAAAAGGTATTTGTTTTGGTAAACCACCTACATTATGATGAGATTTAATCATATGTGCTTCACTACCTACTAGAGAAGATTCGATGATATCAGGATAAATAGTTCCTTGTGCTAACCATTTGACTTTATAAAGTTTTTTTGCTTCCTGGTTAAAAATATCGAGAAAAAGACCACCAATAATTTTACGTTTCTCTTCAGGATCTGTGATACCAGCTAATGCTGATAAAAAAATTTGTTCTGCTTGAATATAAATAATATTTAAACCAAAAAAATCTTTAAAAAGTTCCATTACTTCATTGGCTTCGTTTAAACGAAGTAAACCATTATCAATAAAAATACATGTTAGACGATTTCCAATAATACGATTTAACAAAATGGCAGTTACACATGAATCAACTCCTCCAGAAAAACCTAAAATTACATGAGATTTGCAATTACCTACCTTATGGTATAATTTATTTTCTATATCTTTAAGTATTTCTACTGGAGTCCAATTACCTTCACATTTACAAATCTTATAGATAAAGTTTTTTAATAGACGTTGTCCTGATTTAGTTTGAGTAACTTCAGGATGAAATTGTACACCATAAAATTGTCTTTTTTCATCGGCCATAATAGCTATAGGACACAGATTCGTAACACCAATAATAACAAAATTAGACGGTACTTGTATTACTTGATCTCCATGACTCATCCATACATCTAATAATGGTAATTTATTATAATGAAAATTATCCTGGATTTTATCAGTTAAGAGACTCTTATTAATTATCTTAACCTGTGCATAACCGAATTCTCTTTTATCGGTTTGTTCTACTTTTCCTCCTAATTGTAAAGCCATAGTTTGCATACCATAACATATTCCTAGTATTGGACATCCAATCTTAAAAACATAAGTCGGAACTTGGGGACTAGTGCTGTCCAGAGTACTATTTGGTCCTCCAGAAAGAATAATTCCATTAGGATTAAAATTATAAATTTGCTTTTCGGTAAGATTCCATGTCGATAATTCACAGTAAACTCCTAATTCTCGTAAGCGACGTGCAATTAACTTCGTATATTGTGAACCAAAATCCATAATTAAGATTTTATCTTTATGAATATCTTTTACCATACATAAGATTCCTATTATTTAACCTACATGATAATTGGGTGGTTCTTTGGTTAAAACTACATCATGAACATGACTTTCACTAATACCTGCATGACTAATTCGTACAAATTCTGTTTTGGTACGCAATTCATAAATAGTACTACAACCTGTCAACCCCATACAAGAACGTAACCCCCCCATTTGTTGATTAATAATGTCTTTAACATTTCCTTTATATGGAACTCTTCCTTCAATCCCTTCTGGAACTAATTTATCTATAGCATTATCAGACTGAAAATAACGATCTGAGGAACCATTATGTTTAGACATTGCACCTAATGAACCCATTCCTCTATAAGATTTAAATGCTCTTCCATGATATAACTCAATCTTACCTGGAGATTCTTTAGTTCCAGCTAACAAAGAACCAATCATAACACAAGAAGCACCAGCAGCAATAGCTTTAGCAATATCACCGGAAAATCTAATTCCTCCATCCGCAATAACTGGTATATTTGAACCATCTAATGCTGATACTGCATCAGCAATAGCTGTAATTTGTGGAATGCCAACTCCAGTTACAATTCTAGTAGTACAAATAGAACCAGGTCCAATACCAACTTTTACAGCACTAACTCCGGCCTCTGCTAAAGCTAAGGCTCCAGATGCGGTAGCAATATTACCGCCAATTATCTGTAAATGAGGGTAATTTATACGAGTCTCGCGTATACACTGCAATACTTTTTGAGAATGACCATGAGATGAATCAATAAGTAAAACATCTATGTCTGCTGTAACCAATGCCTCAATGCGTTTTCTAGAATCAGTTCCAGTACCTACAGCAGCCCCAACCCGTAATCTTCCTTTATTATCTTTACATGCATTAGGTTTACTTTCAGCTTTTTGAAAATCTTTGACAGTTACCATACCTAATAAATGAAAATTTTGATTTACTACAAGGGCTTTTTCTACCCTATTCTCATGCATTTTTTGCAAAATAATATCTCTAGATTCTCCCTCTTTTATGGTTACTAAACGATCTTTTGGTGTCATAACCGCGGATACTGGTTGATTAAGATCAGTTAAAAAACGAATGTCCCGTGCTGTAATAATGCCAATTAGTTCCTTATTATGATTAATTACTGGATAACCAGCAAATCCATTACGTTCGGTTAATTTTTTTACTTCCCATAACATAGTTGTTGGTAAAACAGTTTGTGGATCTATAATTACACCTGTCTCATGTTTTTTTACTTTTCGTACTTCTTCTACCTGTTGTTCAATAGACATATTTTTATGAATAAAACCTATTCCACCTTCTTGTGCTAATGCAATCGCTAAAGCATATTCAGTTACTGTATCCATAGCTGCAGATATCATTGGAATATTCAAAGGAATAGTTTGAGTTAACCAAGTAGTAAGATGAGCAGTCTGAGGTAAAACAGTAGAATAAGCCGGAACAAGTAATACATCATCAAATGTTAAAGCTTCTTTAGATATACGTAGCATATGGTTATATCTCAAATCAAAAATTATATTATTAATAATATTTTTCTATAAAATATTGATCCTATCAAATAGATAGGTAATATCAAATATATAATTCATTTTCTTTTAGGATAATTTTTATATGATACCTTTACCTCATACAATACTTAGTGTTAGTTGTTTAAATAAAAAAATTCGTCAGTTAATTGATAAAGGAATAGGAAAAATTTGGTTAAGTGCTGAAGTATCTAATTTTTCTCATCCTGTATCAGGTCATTGGTATTTTACACTTAAAGATAATAGTGCTCAAGTACGATGTGTAATGTTTCGCAATTGCAACCGTAGTTTTTTATGTCCTAAAAATGGTCAACAAATTTTAGTATTTGCTGCAATTACTTTATATGAACCCCGAGGAGATTATCAACTTATAGTAGAAAGTATACAACCGGTTGGAGAGGGATTATTACACCAAGAATATCAAAGAATAAAACAACTATTAGCTTTAGAAGGATTATTTTCCGATAATTTAAAAAAACCATTACCTAAACCGGCACATCAAGTAGGAATTGTTACATCTACGACTGGAGCAGCTTTATATGATATATTACGAATATTAAATCGACGAGATCCTTTATTATCTATAATAATTTATCCAGCTATAGTACAAGGTGAGAAAGCTCCAGAAAGCATTATCAATGCTATTAAGTTAGCAAATAAACGTAAAGAATGTGATGTCCTAATTATAGGACGAGGTGGAGGAAGTTTAGAAGATTTGTGGTGTTTTAATAATGAAAATGTAGCACGTACTATATCTTCCAGTAAAATTCCTATTGTCAGTGCAATAGGTCATGAAACTGATGTAACTATTGCAGATTTTGTAGCAGATATTCGAGCATCTACTCCTTCGGGAGCAGCTGAATTAATTAGTCGTAATAAAGTAGAATTATTGCGATTGATACAAAATCAACAACAGAATATTGAAATGGCTATGGATTATATTTTAAAAAAGAAAAATCAGGTATTAATATCTTTATATTATCAGCTTCAACAACAACATCCTCAATTCTATTTGACTAGACAATTAACTCTTCTAACCAATATATTTCATTCTTTAGAAAATTTTATAAAAGAAAAAATTAATAAATCTACTCATCAGTATACATATACAAAACAACGATTATTTTCTTTGCCACTTTTAGCACGTATTAATAAACATCAACAAAATATTCAAAATCTACTATATCTACTTCAAAAAAATATAGTTAATAAATTAAATCATTATTCTCAATATTTAACATCTCTAATTACACAATTAGAAGCAATGAGTCCATTCGCAACTATTAAACGTGGTTACGGTATTATTATGTTATCTAATGATAAGATTGTTAAAACTATACATCAATTAAAAAATAAAGATTTAATAAAAATTAGATTGATAGATGGTTTTATTATCAGTAAAGTAATTTATACAGAACCAAATAAGGCTTTTTGATGATCATCAGATTATTTCTTCTTATTATTACTTTCCTTTAAATAAATATTAATAGGAGTACCATTTAACTCTAATGAACGTCTAAAATAATTTTTGAGATAATTTTTATAAAAATTAGGTAATTTATTGACTTTACGACCATGAATTACTACTAGTTGAGAATTATTATAACCTCCTGAATGAGCATATTTTAATTTTATATGACTACGTAATGGTAGTGGATTTTCTTCAATAGCATGGTTCATAATACTTGTCAACTTTCTACTACTATATTTTTTAGTTGAACTAGAATACGCTCTTCTTACAGATTCAAAAATATTTTCTATATGGGTAGGAGATAATGACAAAGCAGAAATAAAATGTATACGTACAAAATTCACAAAATTTAAACGACATAACAACTTTTTTTTAATTTGTTCTTTTATATTATGAGATATAGTATCCCATTTGTTAACTACAATAACTAAAGACCTGCCATGCGTTAAAATAAGATTTAATATTGATAAATCCTGCTCACAAATAGTATCTTGTGCATTAAGAACCATTATAACTACATTAGCCTTATAAATCGTATGTATAGTAGTTATGATTGATAACTTTTCACGTTGATCAATAACTTTTTGGTTTTTTCGTAATCCTGCAGTATCAATTAAAAAATATTTAGATTCTTTATATTCAAAAGGAATATAAATACTATCACGTGTTGTTCCAGGTTTATTAAAAACTATTACTCTTTCTTCATTGAGTAATGTATTAATAAGTGTGGATTTCCCTACGTTTGGACGACCTACAATGGCTAAGTATATTAATGTATTTTTTATAAAAAACGATGGATTTTTAAGTAAAATATTTTCAGTAAAATTATTTTTACACCATAAATAAAGTTGTTCTAATAATTTAGTTATACCTCTACCACTAGATGCCGCAATAAAATAAATATTCTTTATTCCTAAAGAGTAAAATTCAGTAGTTGAAAGATTTTGATTTAATCTATCAATTTTATTCACTACTAAAAATAAAGGTTTATTGCGAGAACGAATTTTTTTCATTATATAATAATCGCCTGGCAATAATCCAGAATATGCATCAACTATGAATAAAATAATATTAGCTTCTTTAATCGCTTTTTCACATTGCAATAATACTTTATGATCTATATTACTTTCTAAGTATAAATGTTTTTCTTTGACCTGATCATTAATACCTGCAGTATCAATAACAATAAATTGATATTCTTTAACTATACTTATACCATAATTACGATCTCTGGTCATATTACCATGGTCTGTCACTAAAGCATTATGATGTGTAGTTGTTATTTTATTAAATAAAGTAGATTTACCTACATTAGGACGTCCAATTAATGCAACTTTTATAAAGTTGGTCATGAAAATATCTTACAGGAGGTAAAAGAGGTTTTGACGGATTCAGGTAATTTTTTCATTTTAAATTTCATAAGTTGTTTCAAAATGGGTGACGTTGTTAATGCAATACCGTTACACCAAAATTTATATGCTTGTAAAAAATTACCTTTTCTGAACCATGCATCACCTTGAAGATCAGCTACTATATCTCTCCAAGTAATTCCTTTAATGCTTTTTAGTACATATAAAGCATCATCTATTTTGTGTTGCTGTAATTGAAGACGCGCTAAACGTAATTTAAATATGACCTGTAAATTTACATTAGATAGGTTTTGTAATCCTTTTTTTAGTTCTAATTCAGCTTCAGAAAAATGTTTTTGTTCTACATCTATTTTAGCTTGTTTTAATGAGATCAAAGTACCAGAAATATTCTTATAATTTCTAAATGCTTCTGCCGTTGTGTGTGTTACAATAGAATCATTCTTTTTAAAAAAGTTTTGAGAAATCATCGAAGTTTTTTCTAAACTCTTGAATTTATGCGTATAATAATACCAACCTCCTACAATCAATAAGATTGTTAAACCTATAAAAAAATAATATAAAAATTTTTTATTATAATATAAACTACGTTGTTCCATATGTTTCCTTTTTTAAACCATTCAATATAAATCTAACAACATCTTTTTTTTTGATTATTTGGTTTTGTTTAGTATATAAATTTTTTATTATTACATCATCAGTAGCAACTTCTGGTTTTCCTAAGACTAACACTATATGAGCATATTTTTTAGAAGCCTGAGAAAACAATTTTTTTAAGTTATTACTTTGTCCATAATTTATTATTAATTTTATATTTGGTATACATTCACGTAAGTGTTCTGAGAATATTATTGCTTCTTTTTGTACATCTCGAACTAAATAAATTAAATAAACATCTATATTTTGTTTATCTAAAATGTTTAATTCGGTATGTTTAAGGTTCACTAACATAACTAAACGTTCCATACCTACCGCTAATCCTATACTAGGAGTAGGAGAACCTCCAAGTTGTTCAACTAAACCATCATACCGACCACCAGCACATAACGTCAATTGTGTTCCTTCTATATCATTGGTAACCCATTCAAAAACTGTACGATTATAGTAATCTAATCCACGAACTAAAAATGGATCAATTGTATAATTAATTCCAATCAAATCGAGCAATTTACATAATTCAGTAAAATGATCTTGTGATTCTTCATCTAAATACTCATGAAGTGTTGGTGCTTGATTTAAGATTCTTCTAATTCTAACATTTTTTGTATCAAGAATTCTCAACGGATTTGTATACATACGTTGCTTACTATTCTCATCTAAAATATTTTGGTTAGATTCTAGAAATGAAATCAAAGCCGTTTTATAACGATTACGAGCTCTAAAAGAACCTATAGAATTCAGTTTAAGATCAATATAATTCATAATTCCTAATTTACGCCACCATCTAGCTGTTAATAAAATTAATTCAATATCGATATTGGGACCAGGTAAACCAAATACCTCTACACCAATTTGATGAAACTGACGATAACGTCCTTTTTGTGGTCGTTCATAACGAAACATTGGTCCAGAATACCACAAACGTTGTTCCTGATTCTTATATAATAATCCTGCTTCTATTGCTGCACGAACACAACCGGCTGTTCCTTCAGGTCTTAACGTTAAACTTTGACCATTACGACTCTTAAAAGTATACATTTCTTTTTCTACTACATCATTAATTTGACCAATAGCATGGTGAAATAAAGAAGTATCTTCTATAAGAGGTAATTTAATTTCTTGATAACAATAACTATTAAGCACTTGTATAATAATTTCTTCAATATGTCGCCATATTACACTTTGTGACGGAAGAAAATATTTCATCCCACGTATAGCCTGGATTCGATCTTTTAACATTAAAAATTTATCCTGTTGTGTTGTATTGTTTGTATTACTCCTGTCAATGATTTTTTTTCTCTAAAAGAGCAGCTTTGGCACGAATTTTTTTTTCCAATTCATCTATCAATTTATTATTATCTAATCTTTCATGAGTACTAATACCATCTTCATAAAAATTACTAGTATTTTTGCCACCTGTTATACCTAAATCCGATATTAATGCTTCTCCTGGACCATTAACCCTACAACCAATAATTGAAACATTCATGGGTGTTACTATATCATCTAAACGATGTTCTAGAGTTTGAACTGTACTAATTACATCAAATTCTTGTCGTGAACAACTAGGACAAGCAATAAAATTAATACCTCGGTTACGAATTCGTAACGACTTAAGAATATCGAATCCTACCTTAACTTCTTCTATTGGGTTAGCAGCTAAAGAAACTCGTAAAGTATCACCAATACCTTCAGATAATAATATACCTATTCCAATAGCCGATTTTACTGTTCCTCCACGTATTCCTCCAGCTTCTGTAATACCTAAATGTAAAGGATGTTCAATTTTTGTCGATAATAATCGATAAGATTCGACTGCTAGAAATACATCGGAAGCTTTAATACTTACTTTAAATTGATCAAAATTCATTCGATCAAAATAATCAATATGACGTAATGCAGATTCTATTAAAGCTTGTGCGGTGGGTTTTCCACCATATTTTTGCTGTAAATCTTTTTCTAAAGAACCAGAATTGACTCCTATTCTAATAGGAATGTTTTTTTGTTTAGCACAATCAATAACTTGACGAATACGCCTTTCATTTCCAATATTACCAGGATTAATACGTAAGCAATCTGCTCCATATTCTGCAGCTTTCAGGGCAATACGATAATCAAAATGAATATCAGCAACTAATGGAACTTGTACTTGTTTCTTAATAATTTTAAAAGCTTCAGCTGCATCCATAGTTGGTATAGATACACGAACTATATCAGCTCCTACTTTTTGTAAGGATTTGATTTGTTCAATGGTTTGGTCAATATTAGTAGTAGATGTATTTGTCATTGACTGAACAGAAATAGGAGCATCCCCACCAATTGGCACGTTTCCAACATAAATTTGTTTGGATTTTCGACGATTTATAATAGTAGCTTTGCTACACATAGTTTTCTCCGATATAACCAACATGCACATAAATATATGTGATATTATATAATATAATTAATATATTTCTTATTGATAAGTCTAAGTATTTTTGGAATAAATAGGAATTATGAATTTTGAATGGTGCTATGATGAATAACTTGACCTGATAACTGTCCACAAGCAGCATTAATATCATCACCTCTGGTATTACGTATAAAAGTCAAAAAACCATATGAAACTAATATTTTAGAAAACGCTTCTATATTTTTAGATAAACTTCTTTTATAACAGGAATTAGGATAAGTATTCCAAGGAATTAAATTAATCTTACATGGTATTTTTTTAAGAAGAATTGCTAACTCATGAGCATGTTCTATACGATCATTTAATTGATCTATCATTACATACTCAATTGTTATACCTCCATAATTTGCATGTGATTGAATAAAATAACTATATGCAGCTGCAAGTAGTGAAGTTATATTATATCTTTTATTAATGGGCATAATAAGATTCCTTAATTTATCATTTGGAGCATGAAGAGAAATTGCTAAACCTATATCAATTTTTTCTTCTAATTGTTTTAGAGCAGGAACAACCCCGGATGTAGAAATAGTTATATGCCGTTTAGATAAAGCAAAACCAAAATTGTCCAACATAATTTCTATAGCTGGAACTACATTGACTAAATTTAGTAAAGGTTCTCCCATGCCCATTAAGACAATATTATTAATAATTCTAAAATTTTTACTTTGACTTACTTTTTTTTTGAGAATTTTGTTAGCTCTCCAAACTTGACCAATAATTTCTGAAACAGATAAATTACGATTAAATCCTTGCTGTGCAGTATAACAAAAATTACATCCTACTGGACATCCGACCTGAGAAGAAATACAAAGAGTGGCTCTATTATTAGTAGGTATATAAACCATTTCTATTTTTTGTTGATGAGATACCTCAAGAATCCATTTAATTGTTCCATCAATTGAATAATATTCTTTGAGAATATTAGGGGCATGAATTGTTGAATAAGTATTGAGTTTATAACATAATTTTTTATTAAGATTAGTCATCATAAAAAAATCTTCACAACCATGATGATAAATCCATTTCATTATTTGACTTGCTCTATAAGGTTCTTCTTTTAAAAAAATCAAAAATTCTCTCATCTGTTGATGATTAAGATCTAACAAATTAATTTTGCTAGAATGATTAAAATCAAATGATTTTTTCCAATTACTTTTAATAATCGAAGATTTCATATGGAGAAAAAAAATAATTAATTTCTCGAGAAGCAGAATTCAGCGAATCTGAACCATGAATAGCATTAGCTGTAATACTATCTGCATAATCAGCACGTAATATCTCAATTAACTCACGAAAATATTGCACTGCATTTTCTCTTTTTAAGACTGATATCATTATTGGACCTGAACTCATAAAAGTAATTAAGGATTCAAAAAATGGTTTATTACCATGTTCCGCATAAAATTCTTGAGTTTGTTTGGTAGTTAATTTTTGCATTTTAGCAGCAATAATTTTAAATCTAGCCTGTTCAATTCTAAAAAAAATAGTTCCAATAAGATTTTTTAATACCGCATTTGGTTTTATAATAGCACAAGTTCGTTCCATATAAATATCATCCTTTAGTATAGAAATCATTGAGATTTTTTTATATTACTTATCACTGCTTATATTAGTAGTATAACGAGGAATTTCGACTATTAAATCTTCATTTTTTACAACATATGCTTGACAACTTAAACGACTATAAGGTTCTAATCCCCATGCTTGATCTAACATATCCTCTTCTTTGTCACTTATTTTTGATAACGAATGAAAACCGCTACGAACTATGCAATGACATGTAGCACATGCACAAGATTTTTCACAAAAATGTTCTATTTTAATACCATTACGTAGTGCTACATTTAAGATTGTCTCTCCGACTGAAGCCTCAACAACTTTTCCATTTGGAAGTAAAATTTCATGAGGCAAAAAATAAATTTTTGGCATTAATTATAAAAACCTATTATATATCATGATCTTTTTGAAGAAAATGAATTAGATGATTTTCACTTAATCCCAAACTAGGATTAATTTGAATAGATGCAGTAGTTTTAGCATTTTTTTCTCTAGCAGTAACATTTAATAATCCATTTTCATCTACTTGAAAAATAACTTGAATACGTGCTTGACCTGCAGGTAATGGAGTTATACCCCGTAAATTAAAACGACCTAGTGATCTACAATGTATCACTTGTTCTCGTTCTCCTTGTACTATATGGATCATAATAGTAGTTTGATTATCTTTAAAGGTTGTAAATTCCTGTACTTTAGTAGTAGGAAGAGTTGTATTACGTGGAATAATTTTTTCGACTAATCCTCCTAAAGTTTCTATACCTAGAGACAATGGTATAACATCTAATAATAAAATCTCTTGATATTGCTTATTACCTATTAGTTTATCTGCATGAATTGCAGCTCCTATCACTACTACTTTTTCAGGATCAATAGTTGTTAATGCTTTTTTGATACCAAAAAATTTTTCTACGGTTTGACGTACTAATGGCACTCTTGTGGATCCTCCTACCATTATAACTTGTGATATTTTTTCTAATTCAACCTTGGCATCTTTCAAAGTACGACGGCACATTAGTATAGTACGTTCTATTTGACTTTGTATAAGTTCTTCAAATTCTTCACGTTTTATAATAATATTAGTTTTATATTCATCTATATGAATAATACTACTAGTTTTATGACTAAGATTAATTTTAGCTCTAATCGCAGCACTTAATATTTTTCGTTGCAAAATAGGATTAAGATCTTTTTCTGCTAATCCTATTTTAGAACGAATCCAATTTCCTAAAAGCTGGTCAAAATCATCCCCTCCCAGATTAGATATACCTCCAGTAGCCAAAACTTCAAATATGCTTTGGTTTAAACGAAGAATAGAAATATCAAAAGTACCCCCACCTAAATCATAAACTGCAATTATTCCTTCTTGTCCTGAATCGAGACCATAAGCAATAGCTGCAGCTGTAGGTTCATGAAGTAATCTTAAAATTTTTAATCCCGATAATAATGCTGCTTTTTGAATATCTCGACGTTGAGCCTCAGTAAAATATGCAGGTATAGTAATAACAACTCCTAATAATTCATTATTAAACTTTTTATGAACACGTTTCACCAGGGTACTCAAAATCTCACTACAAACTTGAACTGGACTAATTATACCTGCTGATGTATTTATTACTACTGATCCTTGTTTAGTTAATTTAAAATCATAAGGTAATTTAGGGTATTGACTTTTTATTTCTTCTAATGAAAAACCTAATATACGTTTAACTGAAATTATAGTATTAATAGGATCATGTAATGCATGTTTACGTGCTTCCCAACCTACACTTGTTTTGACTTTATTATAATGTACTATAGAAGGTAATAAATGATGATTGTTTTCATCTAAAAAAATTTCTACCTTACCATTATATAATACGCTTGCTACTAAAGAATATGTAGTTCCTAAATCAATTCCAATAGCAAATTTATGTAGATTTTTTTGATCTTTTCTTAGAGAATCAGTAATTTGTAATAATTCCATGTATTGTATATTCCAATGATCATTTTTTAAAAATCAAACAAACGATTTTCTAAATTATCCAGATGATGACGAAGTTTAGTTAAAAATTGAAGTTTTTGTACAGTTTTAATCGCTTGTTCCCATTTTTTAAAATTCATTTGGTGTTCTATTTGTACAATAAATTTACTTATTAACTTATCAATTTTAGTAATAAAATTATTTAAAATGATTTCATTTAGTTGTTGTTCAATTTGTTCACATTCTTCACGTAACTCTAATTGTTCTGTTAAAAAGCTAACATCTTTATTAAGTGAATAAGCTTCATTATCAATATCAAAACCATAAAGAGAAAGTATATACACTGCTCGTGATAAAGGTTCACGTAATATTTGCCAAGCTTGATTTATCAATGCACATTGCTCTACAAACCATTTTTTGTCTTTTACAGATTTATTAATACATTGATCAGGATGAAATTGTTGTTGTAACTCATAAAAACGTATAGCAAGTAATTTTTGATCAATATTAAATTGCAATGGCAATCTAAAAAGATCAAAATAATTACTATTAATTTTAGTTAGATTATTTGTCAACATAAATCTTCGAGTCCAACAATCAATTAAATTCTAAAACTTTTACCACAACCACATTTATCTTTTGCATTTGGATTATTGAATTTAAAACCTTCGTTTAAACCTTCTCTTGTAAAATCTAATTCTGTACCATTTAAATATAAAAAATCTTTTTTATTTATAATAATCTTAATATCTGGTTCGTCTACTACTAGAATATCATTGGCTTTTAATTCATCATCCACAAACTCCATAACATAAGCCAAACCAGTGCAACCAGAAGTACGAACTCCTAAACGTATACCAAATCCTTTTCCTCTTTTAGTTAATAAGTAACGAATTTGTCTAACAGCACTTGTAGTTAAAGTAATGGACATTATTTAACCTCAATATTTTATTTAGTAGATTCTTTATTAAGTTCACTTTTTTTGCTCTTATAATCTGCAATTGCTGCTTTAATTGCATCTTCAGCTAAAATAGAGCAATGAATTTTAACGGGAGGTAACTCTAACTCTTGCGCAATATGAATATTTTTTATAGATTCCGCTTCATCTAAGGATTTTCCTTTGATCCATTCAGTAACCAATGAACTAGAAGCTATAGCAGAACCACATCCATAAGTTTTAAATCGTGCATCTTTAATAATACCATTATTATCTACTTTAATTTGTAATTTCATTACATCACCACAAGCTGGTGCACCAACCATACCACTTCCAACCGAAGCATCTGTATTATCAAATGATCCAACATTACGAGGATTTTCATAATGATCAATAACTTTTTTACTATAAGTCATATATCCACCTTTTTTATATCAATTTATTTATTATATATAATAGAATTTTAAATTAATTACATATCCAATTAATACTATTAATATCTATTCCATTTTTATACATTTCCCATAAAGGAGATAGTTCACGTAAACGATCAATCGATTTACATACTAAAGCAATAGTATAATCGATTTCCTCTTTTGTAGTAAAACGTCCTAGAGAAAAACGAATAGAACTATGTGCTAACTCATCATGTATTCCTAAAGCTCTAAGTACATAAGAAGGTTCTAAACTAGCTGAAGTACAAGCAGAACCTGAAGAAACAGCTAAATCTTTTAAGGCCATAATTAATGATTCCCCTTCTACATAATTAAAGCTTACATTTAATATATTAGGTATACTATGTTCAATAGTACTATTTAAATAAACTTCTTCAAGATCTTTAATGCCATTCCATAGCATATTACGTAATTGATTTAAACGTTCCATTTCACTACTCATAGTTTTTTTTGCAATACGACATGCTTCACCCATACCCACAATTTGATGTACTGGTAAAGTTCCAGATCTTAATCCACGTTCATGACCACCACCATGTATTTGAGCTTCTAAGCGAACACGAGGTTTACGACGTACATATAAAGCTCCAATTCCTTTAGGACCATAAATTTTATGTGCAGAAAAAGATAATAAATCTATTTTTAGAGTCGCTAAATTAATAGGTAATTTACCCACACTTTGAGTTGCATCAACATGATAAAAAATATTATTTTGACGACAAATTTCACCAATTTTACTAATATCTTGAATAATACCTATTTCATTATTAACATGCATAATTGATACTAAAATGGTATCTGGTCGTATTTCTTCTTGTAATGTTTTTAAATCAATGATTCCATTCTTTAATGGTGATAAATAAGTAACAATAAAACCTTCACGTTCTAATTGACGGCAGGTATCTAATACGGCTTTATGTTCTATTTTACTTGTAATAATATGTTTACCTTTTTTTTTATAAAAATGAGCTATACCTTTAATAGCAAGATTATTTGATTCAGTTGCTCCTGAAGTAAAAATTATTTCACGAGGATCTGATCCAATTAAATCTGCAATTTGATTACGGGCTATATCTATGGCTTCTTCAGCTTGCCATCCAAATCGATGTGAACGAGAAGCAGGATTTCCAAAAATCCCTTCTGGAGTCATATAAAGTATCATTTTTTTCATCACATACGGATCTATTGGTGTGGTTGCTGAATAATCCAAATAAATTGGTAATTTCATTAAAAAACTCCGTTATCAATAAAAAAATAAGGATTTTTTATTAATTTCATTCATTAACTGATGTTAATTGTGATTGAGGACTATTATTATGAATTTTTTTATGAACATTATTAACTAATTCCGCTAAAGTGATATTTTTTATAAAATCATTAATACGATTAGTAATATCAGTCCATAAATAATGAGTTAAACAAAGATATCCATTAGAACAACTTTTTGTGCCTCGACATTTAGTTGCATCTATTGATTCGTTAACAGCATTCATTATTGAACTCAGAGTAATTTTATTTACTTCTTGACCTAACAGATAACCTCCACCAGGACCACGAATACTAAATACTATGTTTTTTTTACACAAAAGAGCAAATAATTGTTCTAAATAATAAATTGATATTCCTTGACGCTCAGAAATTTTTGCTAAAGATACTGGATTTCCATGTGAATGAATGGCAACATCCAGAAGAGCTGTTACTGCATAACGACCTTTAGATGTTAGTCTCATTTATTTTTAACTACCTAAAAAAAATAGATTATACTTATTATATATTTTATATGATTAAACTAAATCAGTTAATGATCTCTTGAATAAATAATTTTGTCATAGTTGACTAAAATTGTCAACTATTAATTAAATAGAGAATTAATGTTTATAAAAAAAATATCATCTGTTATTAGTATAGTAGCTAGTATGATTAGATTATACGTAATGAATGATTGACTTCAGTTTGAGCACAATGAACTAAATAGTTATTTTTTTTATTAATGAATCAAGTTAACCATATTTTTATATGGATAACCTATTGGTTGTTGCAATGGATTTTAATAAAAATCATTAAGTAAATAAAAACTATTTATTAATTTGCTATTCTCCCTCATTTCTAAATTTTTTGAAGATAGGTTTTTAGAACTTCAAAATAGTAACAGTTAAAATTAGGAATTAGTAGCACTGAACTTGTTTAATTATTTATTCATTTTTATTATATATCGGATATTCTTTACAAAGAGATAATACTTCTTGTTTAACTTTTTGGATTAGATCTAAATTATTAATATTATTAATAATATCACAAATCCATCCTGCAATTTTTCGAACTTGTATTTCTTTTAAACCACGACGAGTAATTGCTGCAGATCCTATACGAATACCTGATGTAATGAATGCACTTTTTGGATCATCAGGAATATTATTTTTATTGACTATAATATTAGCTTTATTCAATATAGTATTCGCTTCTTTACCAGTAATATTTTTATTACGTAAATCAAGTAAAAACATATGATTGAATGTACGACCTCCTACAACCTTATAATGTCTATTTAAAAATACTTCAACCATTGCTTGTGCATTTTTTACTACTTGATATTGATATTTTCGAAACTGTGGTTCCATTGCTTCCTTAAATGCAATTGCTTTACCGGCAATAATATGCATCAATGGACCACCTTGTTGACCAGGGAATACAGCTGAATTAATTTTTTGGTATAAATCCTCACTACCTCCTTGTGCTAAGATTAATCCACCCCTAGGTCCACCAAGAGTTTTATGTGTAGTAGTAGTTACAATATGTGCATGTGGTAAGGGACTAGGATAAACTCCGGCAGCAACTAAACCCGCTACGTGAGACATATCTACTAAAAAAAATGCATTAACACTATCAGTAATTTGACGCATCTTAATCCAATCAGCTCTTCCTGACCAAGCTGAAAAACCTCCAATAATCATTTTAGGTTGATAAGATTTTGCTAATTTTTCTAATTGAAGATAATCAATATCTCCAGCAGAATTGGTGCGGTAATGTATGACTTGATAATTTTTACCAGAAAAATTATATAAATAACCATGAGTTAAATGACCGCCATGAGTTAGATTCATACTTAGAATCAGATCTCTAGGTTGTAGTAACGCATGATAAATTGCAAAATTAGCTTGAGAACCAGAATGTGGTTGTACATTCGCATAATCTGCATTAAATAAATGTTTAGCTCTATTAATGGCTAATTCCTCTATTTGATCTACATATTCACAACCACCATAATATCTTTTACCTGGATAACCTTCAGCATATTTATTAGTTAATTCGGACCCTTGCGCTTGCATAACACTAAAACTAGCATAGTTTTCAGAAGCAATTAAGTTAATACTATTTTCTTGTCTTAATTTTTCTTGTTGCAAGATTAACCATATTTCGGGATCATAATCAGCAAGTTTTATTTTATCTTTTATCATTATTTATTAAATTAAAGGACAAACTAGATTTATTATTACTTACGTCGCGTTTTAAAAAAGGTTTTCAGTACATTAGCACAATCAATATTAAGAATATCTCCAGTAATTTGTACTTGATGATTGAAAAACGATTGGTTGTTTAATAAAAAACTAGAACTTCCAAATATCTCATCACGAGCTCCAAAAACTAAATGTTTAATACGACTATGTACAATAGCACCTATACACATTAAGCACGGTTCTAGTGTAACATAAAGTGTTGTATTAAGCAATCTATAATTTTTTAATGCTATTCCAGCTTTACGTAAAGCTAAAATTTCAGCATGACCAGTAGGATCATGACTCTTAATTGAAGAATTCCACCCTTCACTAATAATTTGATTTGAATGAACTAAAACAGCTCCTACTGGTACTTCACCTTGTTGCCATGCATAATTGGCTAATTTTAGCGCATATCTCATCCAAGATTCATTATCTTTCATAAAAAATAATCTCTATTAATTCAATAATATTTTTAATATATACTAAATCATATTTGATATTTGTATCTCTGATCTTGTATAGATCAATAACATTGCCATTTGGAATTATAAAATGATATAATTATAAAGATTTTTAACAATTGGCTTTTTTTTACGTTAGTTAAATAAATACAGAGGAATAATAGCTCTATGAGCAATCTTGCCAGCAATAGTAGTGAAATAATACCAATTGATCTTGAAGAAGAACTTGAAAAATCTTATTTAGATTATGCTATGTCTGTTATTGTTGGACGAGCATTGCCAGATATTAGAGACGGACTCAAACCTGTACATCGTCGTGTCCTTTATGCTATGCATATACTTAATAATGATTGGAATAAACCATATAAAAAATCCGCTCGGATAGTAGGTGATGTTATTGGAAAATATCATCCTCATGGTGATATGGCCGTATATGATGCTCTAGTTAGGATGGCTCAATCCTTTTCTTTACGTTATATATTAGTTGATGGACAAGGTAATTTTGGATCTATTGATGGAGATCCTGCAGCTGCCATGCGTTATACTGAAGTACGTATGACAAAAATTGCCCATGAACTTTTAGCAGATTTAGAAAAAGAAACTGTTAAATTTGTACCTAACTATGATGGCAACGAACATATTCCAGAAGTATTTCCTACTAAAATACCAAATTTATTAATAAATGGTTGTTCTGGTATTGCAGTAGGAATGGCTACTAATATTCCTCCTCATAATTTAAGTGAAATTATTAATGGGTGTTTAGCGTATATTGATAACAATCAGATTAGTATTAAAGAATTGATGAAATATATTCCGGGTCCTGATTTTCCTACTGCTGCCATTATTAATGGTATTAATGGTATTGAAGAAGCATATAATACAGGACGTGGTAAAATTTATCTAAGAGCACGCTGTAAAATACAACAAGATATTAAAACCGGACGTGAAACTATTATTTGTTATGAAATTCCTTATCAAGTAAATAAAGCGCGTCTAATGGAAAAAATTGCAGAGTTAATTAAAGAAAAACGTATTGAAGGTATTAATACATTGCGCGACGAATCAGATAAAGATGGTACGCGTATTGTTATGGAAATTAAACGTGACTTCATTGGAGAAGTTGTATTAAATCATCTTTATAATTTAACTCAATTACAAATTTCTTTTAATATTAATATGGTAGCATTACATGATGGTAAACCACAACTTCTTAATTTAAAAGATATGATAGCAGCATTTATTCATCATAGACGCGAAGTAGTTATACGTCGTACTCTTTACGATTTAAATAAAACACGTCAAAGTGCTCATATTTTAGAAGGATTAACAATTGCCTTAATGAATATTGATCGAATGATAGAGGTTATTCGTAATAGCAAAAATATCATAGAAGCGAAATCTATACTTTTATCCCAATCTTGGAATTTAGATAATTTACCTATTATACAAAATTCTTTAAAAATTACATCTCTAAATGAGATTAGTAGTAATGAAACAAAATTGGGTGGAATTAATGATAATAAATACCATCTTTCAAAACAACAAACTCAAGCCATATTAGATTTACGATTAAATAAACTTACTAGCTTAGAATATAAAAATTTATTAGATGAATATAATGAGATTTTAAAAAAAATCAAACAATTATCTTATATTCTAAAAAATTCTGAACAGTTAATGAAAGTTATTTGTAAGGAATTAATCGAAATTCGTGATCAGTTTTATGATAAACGTCGTACTGAAATTATTACAAAAAATATTGATATCACTCATCAAGATCTAATTAGTAAGATACCTGTAGTAGTAACGTTATCACATTTAGGATATGTAAAATATCAACCATTATCAGAGTATGAAGCGCAGCATCGAGGTGGAAAAGGAAAATCAGCTACTCGTATAAAAAAAGGACAAGATTATATAGAACGATTGTTAGTTGCAAATAGTCATGATTCTATTCTATGCTTCTCTAGTCTTGGTAGATTATATTGGCTCAAAGTATATCAATTACCAGAAGCAAATCGTGGTTCTAAAGGACGTCCAATTGTTAATATTTTACCTTTAATATCTAATGAAAGAATTACAGCTCTTCTTCCAGTTCATCATGATAATATATTTGGAAAACATGTTTTTATGGCAACTGCAAAAGGATTAGTAAAAAAAACGCCTTTAACGGAATTAAATAAGCCAAGACATGCAGGTATTATTGCTATTAAGTTAAATGAAAATGATGAACTTATAGGAGTTAATTTCACCAATGGAACTAATGATGTAATGTTATTTTCAGCTACAGGTAAAGTAGTACGTTTTACAGAACAATCAGTACGATCAATGGGTCGCACATCCGCTGGAGTGCGTGGCATCAAGTTATCTACATTGGATCGAGTAGTTTCATTAATTATTCCAGATAATAAAGGTGACATTCTAACAGTTACTCAACACGGATATGGAAAACGAACAACTATTGATGAATATCCGTTAAAATCAAGAGCTACACAGGGTGTTATTTCTATCAAAATTACTAAACGTAATGGTAATGTAGTTAGTGCAATTCAAGTTGATAGTTGTGATGAAATAATGATAATAACAGATGCAGGTACTTTAGTTCGTACTAGAGTTGTCGAAGTAAGTCTTGTTGGACGTAATACTCAAGGTGTAGTTTTAATACGTACTTCACTACATGAACATGTAGTAGGATTACAACGAATAGTTGAACCCAAAAAATCATAAAATAAAGAATTTTTCTTATTTAAGAAACCAACAAACCAGTTAATTATGAATGATAATAAAGCTATTATTATATTATGTACTGTTCCTACTGAAGAATGCGCTATAAAATTAGCAAATAAATTATTAGCTATAAAGAGAGCTGCTTGTATAACATATTGGCTAAATACTAAATCTTTATATTATTGGAACGACCAACTTCAAAAAACTACTGAAGTCCAAATGTTAATAAAAAGTAATAGTTTGCATGAAAAGGAATTACTACAAATAATTAAAAATATGCATCCATATGAAATACCAGAAATATTAGTTTTACCTATAATACAAGGTAATGAACAATATCTTTTATGGCTAGATAGATCATTAATCTAATTTCTTAGATTTAATATTTATATACTAATAACAAATCTACTTTTTAAATAGCCTGGATAGCTCAGTTGGTAGAGCAAGGGACTGAAAATCCCTGTGTCGGTGGTTCAATTCCACCTCCAGGCACCATACTAAAAATAATACGTATGATTTTTTTACTATAATATATTTTAATTTGCTTTAAAAAATTAAGAGAAGAAATAATATCGTTTGTTAGTTAATAAAATGGAGTATAAATATATATTGTGAAATTGAAAAGACGTCGTGCACGTGAATATGTTCTTCAGGCACTTTATTCTTGGCAATTATCTAGTAATAATAACATTATTGCTGAATTTGAGTCTCAGTTATCATTTCAAGATGATATCCCAAACATAGATATACTTTATTTTACTCAATTATTAAAGGGTGTTATAGCTTCTAAAAATAATTTAGATCTAATAATTGAAAAATACATTTTAGGTAGACGATTAGATCAAATAGGACCCATTGAAAAATCTATTTTACGATTATCTTTATTTGAATTAATTAATTTTCATGATATACCGTATAAAGTAATAATTAATGAAGGAATAGAATTAGCAAAAATTTTTGGACCCGAAGATAGTTATAAATTTATTAATGCTGTATTAGATAATGCTACTGTCAACATACGTCCTCAAAAAACATTACTATCTAGAAATCTAGATAACAAATAAGATTCTTTCGTTAAAATATAATTTTTAAAAGTTTATCACATTTTTATATTAGTAAATGTAATTAATATTATCTATATAATTCGGTACAAAATAAGAATCTTAAATAAATACCTATGATTTTTTTCTTAATTACTACTACATATATTTTTATTAGATGTTATTTTGACTAGATACTCAATTTGAATTTAGACAAATGAATGAGAGTTTTCAAATAAATAATGAAAATCAGTATAATTGCAGCAATTGCTAATCATAATGTTATTGGAAATAATAATGCCATTCCATGGTATTTACCAGCAGACTTAACTTGGTTTAAAAAACATACTTTGAATAAACCAGTTATTATGGGACGTTTGACATGGCAATCCTTAACAAAACCATTATTAGGCAGGCATAATATTATTATTAGTAAATCTCTTACTAAGAATAGTATTACTAATAATGAAACTAAAATTAGTTTTGTCTCATCAATAAAATTAGCTATTAATTTAGCATTAGCTTTGAATTATCAAGAAATTATGGTAATAGGAGGAGAAAATATATATCGTCAAATGCTAAATTTTGCTGATAATCTTTATCTTACATATATTAATCTAGAAGTTGAAGGAGACACTTATTTTCCAAATATTTGTCGAAAAGAATGGATTTCTATATTCAAACAATTTCATTCAGCAGATTATAAAAATAATTATAGTTATTCTTTCGAAATTTTTCAACGTATAAAAAAAATAGTCAAAGTAATGGCTCCCCTGACTGGATTCGAACCAGTGACATACGGATTAACAGTCCGTCGTTCTACCAACTGAACTACAGAGGAAATTTAATATTTTAAAAAATATTTTTTATTATGTCAATTCTTCATTACAATATTAACTATTAAAATTTAGCATTACGTGGTGTACGTGGAAATGGTACAGTATCTTTAATATTTTGAATTCCAGTTATATAAGCTATTAATCGTTCAAAACCTAACCCAAATCCTGAATGGGGTACAGTTCCATATCGACGTAAATCACGATACCACCAATATTCTTCTTGTTTTATTCCTTTTTCATACATTCTTTGGTCAAGAATAGCTAAACGTTCTTCACGTTGTGAACCACCAATAATTTCTCCAATTCCAGGAACTAAAATATCTAAAGAGGCTACAGTTTTATTGTCATCATTAAGACGCATATAAAAAGGTTTTATATCTTTTGGATAATTTATTACTCCTAGCGCACTATTAAAATATTGTTCAGCTAAATAACGTTCATGTTCAGATGATAAATCTGTTCCCCAACTAATTGGATTTTGAAACTTTTTATCACTTGATAATAGTATTTCTATAGCATCATTATAATCTATAATAACTAAATTTTTTACAGTAATTTGTTCTAAACGAGTAATAATATCTTTGTCGAACTGAGAAAAAAAATTCAGATCTTCAACTCTCTCAATTAATACTTTTTGAATAATATTTTTTAACATTTTTTCGGCTAAAGAAATAATATCATTTAATTTAGCAAATGCTACTTCAGGTTCCACCATCCAAAATTCTGCTAGATGGCGGCTAGTATTAGAATTTTCTGCACGAAAGGTTGGTCCAAAAGTATATACTTTCGATAATGCACAAGCATAAGATTCACAATTCAATTGTCCTGTTCCAGTTAAAAATGTGGCTTTAGCAAAAAAATCTTTAGAAAAATCCACCTGACCTTGAGGATTCAAAGGTAAGGATTCTAAATTTAAATTAGATACACGAAACATTTCTCCCATTCCTTCTGGATCATAAGTAGTAATAATAGGAGTTGCAATCCATAAATAACCGTTTTCATGAAAGAAATGATGTATAGCTTGTGCTAACGTATGACGAATACGTGACATAGCACCAATGAATTTAGTACGTGGACGTAAATGACAAACTTCCCGTAAATATTCTCTGGAATGATGTTTTGCAGTAATAGGATAGGTATTTGGATTATCGATCCAACCAACTACCTTTATTAAGGTAATAGCTATTTCAAAATCTTGTTCTTTTCCAGATGAACTTATAAGTTTTCCTGTAACTATTACAGAACATCCAGTTGATAACTTTAATACTTCTCGATAGTTAAGTAAAGAATGTTCTTCTGCAACACATTGAATAGTCTTCAAGCATGAACCATCATATATTGAAATAAATGATAAACCAGATTTTGAAGATCTTTTAGTACGTACCCAACCTTTTACAGTTACAATACTATTAAGTTGAATACGATGTTGTAAAATCTCTATTACAGAAACTTCATACATAAATATTTCTCAAACGTTTAAATTAAGAAAAGAACACAGTATATTATATTTATTTAAATTAATGTTTTTTATTGACATAAGGTATTAATTATAAATGTTATATAATATAATTCGCAACATTTTATTTAAATTCGATCCTGAATTAGTACATGAAAAAATATGTAATTATATGAAATTCATGACCAAATTTCAGTCTTTTACTTCTAATATTATATCAAAACCTGTCAATTGTATGGGAATCAATTTTAAAAATCCATTAGGACTAGCGGCTGGATTAGATAAAAATGGTGAGTTTATTAATAGTCTGGCATTAATAGGTTTTGGGTATCTAGAAATTGGTACAGTAACCCCGAAAGCACAATTTGGTAATCCAAAACCCCGACTTTTTCGTATCCAAAAAGCTGAAGCTTTTATTAATCGTATGGGTTTTAATAATCAAGGAGTTGATAAATTAATTGAAAATCTTAAACAATCACAATTTAAAGGAATTTTAGGGATTAATATTAGTAAAAATCAAGAGACTCCTATAGAATTAAGTAAAGAAGATTTTTTAATTTGTATGAAAAAAATTTATCCATATGCTAGTTATATTGCAATTAATCTTTCTTCTCCTAATACTCCCAATTTACGTATTTTACAATATGGTGAAATTTTAGAAGATCTATTAAAAACTCTTAAAACTGAACAACAATTCCTCACTCAAAAATATAATAAATATATTCCTTTGATTATAAAAATTTCTCCAGATCTTTCAGAGATTGAAGTAATTAAAATTGCAGATACTTTAATACGATATAATATTGATGGTATTATTGCTACTAATACTACACTAGATCATACCTTAATAAAAGGTTTGAAATATTGTGAAGAAATAGGAGGTTTAAGTGGACTTCCACTGCAATATCGTAGTACTAATATAATAAAACTTTTAACCAAGGAATTACGAGGACGTATACCTATTATAGGCGTAGGAGGCATTAATAATATAATTTCAGCTCGTGAAAAACTCGCTGCTGGAGCAACTTTATTACAAATTTATTCGGGATTAATATATAAAGGACCATCTTTATTAAAAGAAATATTAATGAATATTTGATAAATAATCAAGCTAATTCAATATTAGTCATAGGTATTGAACAACAAGACAAAATAAATCCATCAATAATTATTGGTGATGTTTTTATTTTTCCTTTTATTAACCGTAATTTACATGCACCACATATTCCAGATCGACAAAAATAAGGAATAATAAATTGTTGTTCTTCAAGCTGTTCAATTAAAATTTGTTGAGTATTTCCATTAAAAATTGTTCCTTGATACAATACTCTAATAAGAGTACTATTTTTTTTGATTGACATAAATAATATCAAATGAAAATTAATGTATATTAAAATAAATTAACATAATTTTTAAAATTATATAATGAAATATATTGGAGCCCATGTTAGCACTTCGGGAGGATTTGAACAAGCAGTATTACGTGCTAATAAATTAAATGCTACTGCGTTTTCCATGTTTGTAAAAAATCAACGACAGTGGAATGCTATCCCTTTAAGTAAAGATGAAATTAATATTTTTCGTAGTTTCTGTAAAAAATATCATTTTTCATCTAAACAAATTATATCCCATACTAGTTATTTGGTTAATCTTGGTCATCCTATTAAGGAATTACGAAAAAAATCTCTTTTATCATTTATAGATGAAATCCGACGTTGTCATCAATTAGGTATTAACTTATTAAATGTTCATCCTGGGAGTCATCTAAATCTGATAGATGAAGATACATGTTTAACAAATATTATAGAATCAATTAATTTTGCATTAGAAGAAACACATGATGTCATTATAGTCATTGAAAATACAGCAGGTCAAGGAACTAATGTAGGTTTCTTATTTGAACATCTAGCTGACATTATTAATTCAGTAGAAGACAAATCACGTATTGGAGTTTGTTTTGATACTTGTCATGCATTTGCAGCTGGTTATAATTTTTGTACTCAAGAATTTTATAACCGAACCTTTATAGAATTTGAAAAAATTATTGGATTGAAATATTTACGTGCAATGCATCTAAATGATGCAAAAAGCATTTTTAATAGTCGTATTGATCGTCATCATTCGATAGGATTAGGAAACATCGGAAAAACTGTTTTTAAATGGATCATGAATGATGAACGTTTTAATAATATTCCTCTTATTATTGAAACAATTAATCCTCTTCTTTGGCAAAAGGAAATAGAATGGTTAAAAGATCAACAATTTAAACCTTAATTTTTAGTTATTTGTTTCAATTAATGCACATTCATTTGGATACTATTTTATTATTTCTTTTTAATCAGACATAGGATTTTTTATGATAACAATTCATGCGATCAAAAAGCCTAATAAGCATCATGGTAAGAGTGGAAATAGACGTTTACGGGCAGCTAATTTATTACCTGCTATTATTTATGGTGGTAATAAAGAATCTATTTCCATTATTTTAGATCTTAATAAAATTACTAAATTACAAAATCAAAAAGAATTTTATAATGAACCTTTAAATATAATTATTGATGGTCAGAAAAATCACGTAAAAATACAAGAAATCCAGCATCATCCTTTTAAACCTCTAATACTTCATGTTGATTTCATACGAATAGAATAAATAAGAATATTCTGAAAAAAAATCATTACGGCACGTAGCGCAGCTTGGTAGCGCACTGTCATGGGGTGTCAGTGGTCAGAGGTTCAAATCCTCTCGTGCCGATAAACTAATAATTATTAATAAATTAATAATTAAATAGCTGAAAATAATTAATTACAGTGATAAAATGATAATTTTTATTAAAGATAATTATTAATAATATGGGTAAAAATATTGTAATCTTAGGCACCCAATGGGGTGATGAAGGAAAGGGTAAAATTGTTGATCTTCTTACATCAAATGCTAAATATGTTGTTCGATATCAAGGAGGTAATAATGCTGGTCATACCATAGTAATTAATGGAAAAAAAACTATTTTACACTTAATTCCTTCTGGAATTTTACATAATGGTATTATGAGTATAATTGGAAATGGAGTAGTAATTTCTCCAGAGGATTTAATTCATGAAATTACTAAATTAGAACATCAAGGGATTCCAGTTTTAGAACGTTTGTTAATTTCTAAATCGTGTCCTTTAGTTTTACTTTCTCATATTGCTTTAGATATAGCACGTGATAAATATCAGGGTAATGATGCTATTGGTACTACAGGAAAAGGTATTGGTCCAGCATATGAAGATAAAATAGCACGTAGAGGGTTGCGAGTTTGTGATTTATTTAATAGTAATAATTTATCGTTTAAATTAAAAAAAATAATGGATTATCATAATTTTCAATTAGTACATTTATATAAGGAAGAAGCGATTGATTATCAATTAGTATTAAATAAATTATTAGAGGTTTCTGGAATAATTAATCGTATAGCTACTGATGTAGCTATGTTGTTAGATAATGCTTCTCAAAATGGAGAGACCATTATTTTTGAAGGTGCACAAGGAATGTTATTAGATATAGATCATGGAACATATCCTTATGTTACTTCTTCTAATACTACTATTGGTGGAGTTAGTACAGGAACTGGTTTTGGTAGTTTACGGATTGATACTGTTATTGGTATTGTTAAAGCATATTGTACTCGGGTGGGATGTGGTCCATTTCCTACAGAATTATCCGATAATATCGGAGAATATCTTTGTATTAAAGGCAAAGAATTTGGGACGACAACTGGTCGAAAACGTCGTACTGGTTGGTTTGATGCTGTTGCTATACGTAGAGCAATACAAATTAATTCTGTATCAAGTCTTTGTTTAACTAAATTAGATGTCCTTGATGGTTTAGAAGAAATCAAAATTTGTGTTGCATATCGTATGTCTAATGGTCAGATAATTACTTTTACACCCATAGAAACAGAAGATGAATGGAAAAATATTACTCCAATTTATGAAATATTGCCTGGATGGAGTGAAAGTACTTTTGGACTTCAAAAAATCGAAGCTTTAACTTTAGCTGCACGTCAATATATTAAACGAATAGAAACACTAGTTGGTATACCTATTAATATAATTTCAACTGGTCCAGATCGTAATCAAACTATTTTTATAAATAATCCATTAGAATTATAAAAAAGTTATTTGATTTTTTAGGAGATATTATTTTAAATCGCAGTAAATCTTATAAGAGACCAATGTTATTAGAAGGTCAAGTTATTGCTCATCGGGAGGGATATGGTTTTTTAAAAGTAGATGGATATCAAAAAGATTTTTATCTGTCATATGAACAAATGAAATTTTGTCTTCATGAAGATATCATTTTAGCTGAAATTATTATCAATAAAAGGAAAGAACGAAAAGAAGCTCGCTTTGTAAAAGTGACAAAACCACGAAATAATATTATTGTAGGATATTATTGTAAAAGTCATTTAGGTCGGAATTTTGTACAACCTTATGATGATCGATTAAATTTTAAGATTATTATTTCTTCAGATTATAAAGAAATATTACCAATGGGTTGTATTGTGATAGTGAAATTAATACGTACTAAAAACAATAAATCCATTGGTGGAAAAATTATCAAAAAACTTGGAAATAACATGACTATTCAAATAGCTATTAATATAGCATTACGTAGTCATAATATCCCATATATATGGCCATCAAGTGTTAAACGAGAAATAAAAAATTTTTTATCCTCATCTACTGATGATTATTATTCGACCACCTTTTTAAAATTACATAATCGAGTAGATTTACGAGCGTTGCCATTTGTTACTATTGATAATGACGATGCAAAAGATTTTGATGATGCGGTTTATTGTGAAAAGATAGAAGGAGGTAAATGGAGATTATTAGTGGCAATAGCTGATGTAAGTTATTATGTGAAACCTTATAGTGCTATAGATAAAGAAGCTTGTCATCGTGCCACTTCCATCTATTTTCCATTACATGTCATTCCAATGTTACCTGAAATATTATCTAATAATTTATGCTCTCTTATTCCTAATAAAGATAGATTATGTTTAATATGTGAAATGATTATTTCTCCTAATGGGAAATTATTATTTTATAACCATTATGAAGGCATAATATGTTCTAAAGCACAATTAACATATAATATAGTCTGGGAAATTTTAAAAGGTAATAAAGAGTTACATTTACAGTATAAGTCTTTATTAAAACTTTTAAACGATTTATATGAAATCTATCATATTTTAACAGATGCTAGTAAAAAACGTGGTTGTCTTTCATTTGAAATTGAAGAAGCTAAATTAATCCTCAATTCTAAGGAATGCATTGATAGAATTGAACCAATCATTCGTAATGATGCATACAAAATAATAGAAGAGTGTATGATATTAGCTAATATTGCTTCGGTTCATTTTGTAGAAAAATATCAACAACCCATGTTATTTCGTGATCACGATCGACCTAATAATACTAGTATTAGTAAATTTACTTCTTTTCTTCATGAAAGAGGTTTATTTCTTAGAGGCGGTAATCAACCAAAATCAAAAGATTTTTCAGATTTATTAATATATGTTATGAATAATCGTCCAGATTGTCAAATTTTACAAAAAACTATGCTTCGATCTATGCAGCAAGCTGTTTATGCTGCAGAGAATCGAGGACATTTTGGATTAGGTTTAACTAAATATACCCATTTTACTTCACCTATTCGACGTTATCCAGATTTATTATTACATAGAATAATAAAATATATTTTATATAAAAAAGGAATAAAGAATAATAGTTATTATCATTATACTATTAAGCAAATGAGATTATTGGGCAAACATTGTTCTTTAGCTGAAAGAAGAGCCGAAGAAGCTACAAGAGAAGTAGAAAATTGGTTAAAGTGTGATTTTATGAAAAATAAGATAGGTAAGATTTATACAGGAAATATTACTCTTATTACTAAGTTGGGTTTGTTTGTAAAATTAAAAGAATATTTTATAGAAGGTTTAGTACATATTTCTACTTTAAAAGATGATAAATATCAATTTGATTCCATTCATCAAAAATTAATTGGAAATATCAAAAAAAATACTTACTGTCTTTATGATACAGTGATGGTAAAAATATTAGCAGTTAATATGAAAGAACAAAAAATAGACTTAATGCTTGTTACTAAAAATACAATTGCTGATGGTGTTAATAAGATATAATATATGGATGAATTTATTTTTGGAATTCATACAATTTCTTCTCTTTTACAATTTCATCCAGAAAAATGTAAAAACATATATATAACTCCTCATTACCAGAATAAACGTTTAAATAACATTTTAAAAATTATAAAAAATCGAGGAATTTTAATAAAAACCGTATCAAAGCAATGGTTAGATTTAAAATCTCAAGGAGGAGTACATCAAGGTATTATAGCTAAAATATCATGTAGTTCTTCATTACCTGCAGAAAAGCATTTAGTACCTTTTCTAAAAAACAAAAATGATCCCATTTTATTAATTTTAGATTGCATAACAGATCCACATAATTTAGGAGCTTGCATACGTAGTGCTTATGCAGCAGGTGTAGATGCAATAATTTTACCAAAAAATCGATCGGCCAAAATTAATAATGCGGTTGTAAAAAAAGTAGCTTGTGGAGCTATAGAAAATATTGCTATATTTAGAGTTACAAATATTTCTCGTACTATTCAAATACTTCATAAATATAATATAAAGGTAATAGGTACTAGTCACACTGCTAAAAATAACCTTTTTAATACTTCAATGACAGGTGCTATAGCTATAGTTATGGGATCAGAAGATAAAGGATTACGGAATTTAACACGACAATATTGCGATTATTTAATTAATATTCCTATGTTTCGTCAATTCTCATCACTAAATGTTTCTGTAGCCACAGCAATTTGTCTTTTTGAAACAATAAGACAACGTCATTTTAATAAAAATCTATAATTAAGATTTTTAATCTATTAAAGATATGTTATACCTAACAAAGATTTTTAAAAACCTAATTACAATTTTAAGAAGGAGTATTTTAATAATGCATCATTATGAGATTATTGTTTTAGTTAATCCAGACTCTAGTAACAAAGTATCAGAAATCATACAATTCTTTACTAATCTTATCAAAAAACATGATGGAATAATTCATCGTATAGAAGACTGGGGACGACGTCAATTATCATATTCTATAAATAAGTTACATAAAGCTCATTATGTTTTAATAAATATAGAAGTTTCAAATAAGTCCATTGATGAGATAGATCATTATTTGCATTATAATAATGATATTATTAGAAATATTATTATTCGAGTAAAAAAGGCCATTACTGAACTATCGCCTATGATGAAATCCATCCAAAACAAAGATGAAAAAAATGAAGAGCAATTAAATACTAATCAATCATAATATTATTTAATAATAAAAAATATTGAATAATACTTTAAATTTAGATTAAAATCACTAATCAAAAGGATAATAACTAGAATGACATATTCTTTACGTCGAAAAAAATTTTGCAAATTTACTGCTGAAAATATTCAACAAATAGATTACAAAGATCTTGTAACTATAAAAAATTATATTACTGAAACTGGTAAAATTGTTCCCAGTCGTATTACTGGAACATCTTCAAAATATCAAAGAAAATTAGCTAAAGCTATTAAAATAGCTCGTTATCTTTCTTTATTACCATATACAGATCGACAACAATAAATGTCTTATAAGAAGAAGATAGAAAACATGTTAATTATTTTACTTGTAAAAATCCCCAATCTTGGTGAGATTGGTGAAACAGTTAAAGTTAAACCAGGTTATGCACGTAATTTTTTACTTCCAAAAAAAAAAGCATTATTGGCTTCCAAAGAAAATCTAAAATTTTTTAATGATTATCGTGCCAAAATTGAAGCTCAAAAATTAAATGAATTAGAAATCGCTCGAAAACGTCAAGAACAAATTTCTAAATTATCAGAATTCACTATTTATACTAAATCTAATCAATTAGGAAAGTTATTTGGTTCCATTGGTATTAATGATATTCTTCAACATTTTAATACTGTAGGTATTAAAGTTAATAAAAAGGAAATTATATTACCCAATGGATTATTACGTAACACGGGTCAACATGAAGTTATTATTAAATTACATCCTAACATAATGGTAAATATTACGGTTAATATAATAAATAAATAATTTTATTTATTTTTTTAACTGATGCTTCTTATCATTTAAGATTTCTAAATATGCCATGGATGCTTTATCACCACTTCTATAACCACATTTTAAGACTCGTGTATAACCTCCAGGACGATTTATTAATCGGGGTGCTAATTCATTAAAAAGTTTATTAAGAGTATCATTATTTCTAATTTTGGAAAAAATTAATCGACGATTAGATAAATTATCTATTTTAGCTCTCGTAATTAATGGTTCAATAAAACGTCGTAATTCTTTAGCTTTTGGTAATGTAATTTTGATTATTTCATCTCTTACTAAATTAATGATTAAATTACGAAATAATGCATGACGATAACTACTTTTACAGTTAAGTTTACGTCCAATTTTATGATGACGCATGTTATTATTAACCTATTCTTATAGTGTTGTTATTTATTAATGGAGGGAGGCCAATTCTCTAAACGCATGCCTAATTTTAATCCTTTAGAAGCTAATACATCTTTAATTTCATTAAGAGATTTTTTTCCTAAATTAGGTGTTTTCAATAATTCAACTTCAGTTTTTTGTACCAAATCACCAATATAATGAATTGACTCCGTTTTCAAACAATTTGCTGATCTAACAGTTAATTCTAAATCATCAACAGGATGTAATAAAATTGGATCAAAATCTGGTTTTTCTTCCTTTATTTCAGTAGAAATTTTATCTCGTAAATCAATGAATGCTTCAAGTTGGTCAGCTAAAATAGTAGCCGCACGTTTAATTGCTTCTTCTGGATCGATAGTTCCATTAGTTTCCATTTCTATTACTAATTTATCTAAATCTGTACGTTGTTCAACTCGTGCAGCTTCAACATTATAAATAATCCGTTTTATCGGACTATAATATGCATCAATTAATAAATGTCCTATAGGACGTTCTTTATTATTATTAAGTTCAGAGTTAATTCTTGCTGTAGCAGCTGGCATATAACCCCGACCACGTTCAACTTTTATACGCATATTTATACTTGCTGTTTCGTTAGTTAAAGTACAAATAGTATGTTCTGGATTAATAATGTTTACACTATTATCATGAACAATATCTGCAGCACTTACTATGCCTTTTCCAGATTTATTAATTATAATCACAGCATTATCTTTATCGTGGATTATAAGAGCTAATTTTTTTAAATTAAGAAGAATATCTATTATATCTTCCTTTATACCTGGTTTACTACTATATTCATGTAATATTCCTTCAATTTCAACTTCTGTTACTGCACAACCAGGAAGTGATGATAATAAAATTCTTCTTAATGCATTACCTAAAGTATGACCAAAACCTCGTTCTAATGGTTCTAAAACTATCTTTGCATGTGTTGAGCTTTTATGCTCAATATTCACGATTCGTGGTTTTAAAAAAGTTGTAACAGAACTTTGCATTCTATCCTCTAAAATTATTTCGAATAAAGTTCAACAATAAGATGTTCATTAATATCCATAGGTAAATCTGCTCGCTCTGGTATACGTTTGAACACCCCTTCTAGTTTTGATAAATTAACTTCTAACCAACTTGATTGTTCTCTTTGTTTAGCAATATCTAATGCAGCTTGAATTCTTGATTGTCCTTTAGCTTTTTCATGAATTCTAATTATATCATTAGGATGTACCCTATAAGAAGGAATATTAATAATTCTATTATTTACAATTACTGATTTATGAGAAATAAGTTGTCTTGCTTCTGCACGTGTTGATCCAAAACCCATACGATAAACTACATTATCTAAACGACTTTCAAGTATAAATAAAAGATTGTCTCCAGTATTACCTTTTATACGCGTAGCTTTATTATAATAATTACGAAATTGACGTTCTAATATACCGTATATTCTACGTACTTTTTGTTTTGCTCTTAATTGTCTTCCATAATCTGATAATCGTGTTTTACGAATTCCATGCTGTCCTGGAGCTTTATCTACGTGACATTTAGAATCAATTTCGCGAATTCCAGACTTTAAAAATAAATCTGTACCTTCTCGACGATTAAGTTTGAGTTTTGGACCTAAATATCTTGCCATGTTTTTTCCTTTTCAAAATTATTGTGTTATACTCGTCTTTTTTTTGGAGGTCTACAACCATTATGAGGAATAGGAGTTACATCAATAATATTTATTATACGAAAACCTGCTGTATTAAGGGCTCTAATACTAGATTCTCTGCCCGGTCCTGGACCATTGACCATAATTTCTAAGTTTTTCATTCCATAATTTTTCACTAATTCTGCACATCGTTCAGCAGCTACTTGTGCTGCAAATGGAGTCGATTTACGTGATCCACGAAATCCTGAACCTCCCGCTGTAGCCCAAGCTAATACATTACCTAATTGATCAGTAATAGTAACTATAGTATTATTAAAAGAAGCATGAATATGAGCAATACCGTCAGTAACAGATTTTTTAAGACGTTTACGTATTCGAAGTGATGATTTAATCATATTATAATATTTCCTAGTTGAGTTTTTTATGATTTAAAAATTTTACGCGGACCTTTCCTAGTACGTGCATTAGTTTTAGTACGTTGACCTCGTACAGGAAGACTTTTACGATGACGTAATCCACGATAACAACCTAAATCTATCAATCTTTTGATATTTAATGTTACTTCTCTACGTAAATCTCCTTCAATAGAATAATGAGAAACTTGAGTTCGTAATTTTTCTAATTCTTCTTCTGATAAATCTTTAATTTTTAATTCAGGATTAATACCTGTAGAACGACAAATAATCTTAGAAATACTTCTTCCTATACCATAAATTGACCTTAAAGCAATAACTATATGTTTGTTATCTGGTATATTGATTCCTGCTATACGTGTCACTCTTATTTACTCCTATACTTCTTTTGATTTAATTAATAAGGTTAGTAATTATTATCCTTGCCGTTGTTTATGTTTTGGATCAATACATATAACTCTTACTACACGTCCACGTTTAATAATTTTACAATTTCTACATATTTTTTTTACCGAAGTCCGAACCTTCATTGATTTATTCTCTCCACAAAATTTGTTTAATTAATAATGAAATTGTTATCATTTATTTTTTATTTTTTTAAATAATGATTCATACTGTTTAGACATTATGATGGTTTGTATTTGAATCATGAAATCCATGATAACGACTACTATAATAAGTAGTGAAGTTCCACCGAAATGAAATGGTACTTGAAAAGTAGTTCGTATAATTTCAGGAATTAAACAAATTAAAGATACATATAATGCTCCTATTAGAGTTAAACGATTTAAAATATTATAAATATATTTTGCCGTTTGTTCTCCCGGACGAATACCAGAAATAAAGGCTCCTGATTTTTTAAGATTATCTGCAGTTTCACGAGAATTAAAAACTAAATTAGTATAAAAAAAACAGAAAAAAATTATAGCTATTGTATATAAAATTATATGTAATGTTTGTCCAGGTTGTAAATATACTAAAAACATTTTTAGTACATTCCATTGACTCATTCCTCTTCCAAACCATGAGAGAAGAGTTATTGGAAATAATATTAAATTAGACGCAAATATTGCTGGAATTACACCAGCCATATTTATTTTTAAAGGTAAATGTGTACTAGATTGAGCTATTCCACTATAATTTAAACGTCGTGAATTAGGTCTAATTGCATAATTCACAATTATACGTCTTTGTCCCTTTTCTATAAAAACTATAATAAAAGTCATTCCTAAAATTAATAATATTACTAATATTAATGCTAATAAATTTATATCTCCTTGCCGAGATTGTTCTATTGTATTAATAATAGTATTTGGTAATCCTGCGACTATTCCAGTATAAATTATTAATGAAGTTCCATTACTAATACCATATTCAGTCATCTGTTCAGTTAACCACATAAGAAACATAGTTCCAGTTACTAAACTAACTATTGCAGTTAAATAAAAAGAAAAACCATTATTTAATATTAAAATTTGTATATAAGGTATATGTGGTAAACTCGTAACTATTCCAATTGATTGTAATACAGCTAATAGAAAAGTAGCATAACGTGTATATTGATTGATTTTACTACGTCCAATTTCTCCTTCTTTTTTTAGTTCAGCTAAACCTGAATGCATTACAGTCAGTAATTGAATAATAATTGACGCAGATATATAAGGTATAATTCCTAATGCAAATATAGATGCACGACTAACTGCACCTCCCGAAAACATATTAAACATATCTAATAACGTACCATGTTGTTGTTCTACTAATTGAGACAAAAACATAGTATTAATTCCTGGAATAGGTATAAAACACCCAATTCTAAAAATTAAAACTGTAGTAAAAACAAAAATCAATCTACGTTTAATTTCACTCCAACTACTTAAATTTTTTTTAAAATTCAAAAAATAATTTTGGTTTATATTCATTATTTATTTCTCTACTATATTACCCATACTTTCTAGTACCTTACGAGCTCCTTTTGTCACTCTAATATTAGAATGGTTTTTTATAGTAACAGAATTTAATATTTTCCCTGATAAAATAATTTTAACAAATTTTATATTATAACTAATAATATTAGCTAATTTGAGTGAATTTAAATCAATAATTTTCTGATTTATTTGATTTAAATCAGAAAGCGTAATTTCTTGAGTAAATCTTGACTTTTGTGAATGAAATCCAAATTTTGGTAAACGACGACGTAAAGGAGTTTGTCCACCTTCAAATCCTCTTTTAATTAAACCACCTGAACGAGATTTTTGTCCTTTGTGACCATATCCACAAGTTTTACCTTTGCCTGAACCAATTCCACGACCTACTCTTTTTGAGGTAGATTTAGAACCTACAGATGGATATAAAGTATTTAAATACATACATTTATTCTTCTATGTTTTTTGGTTGTACAATTGTTGTTACCATATAATAAATATGAATTAACATCCCTCTTATTGCTGGTGTATTTTTACGTTGTACAGTATGTCCAATATGACGTAAACCTAAACAACGTAATGTAGCTTTATGTTTTGGTAAACATCCAATTGCACTACGTATTTGAGTTATTTGAATAAAATTATCCATAAAATTTTATAAGTATTTTTTATTATAAATAAAAATATTTATTTAATTAATAAATACTTTTACCTCTTTTAGCTGCTATCATTTGAGGAGATTTCATTTTAACTAATCCATTAAAAGTTGCTCGAACTACATTAATAGGATTAGTAGAACCATAAGTTTTAGCTAAAACATTTCGAACTCCAGCAACTTCTAATACAGCACGCATGGCTCCTCCAGCAATTATTCCAGTTCCTTCATATGCTGGTTGCATAATTACTCGAGATCCTGTATGTACTCCTTTTATCTGATATTGTAATGTTCCATTATTTAACATGATATTAATCATATTACGACGAGCTTTGTCCATAGCTTTTTGAATAGCTATAGGTACTTCACGAGCTTTGCCATAACCAAAACCTACTTTTCCATTACCATCTCCTACAACAGTCAAAGCTGCAAAACTAAAAATTCTTCCCCCTTTGACTGTTTTAGAAACACGATTCACTACTATCATTTTTTCGTGTAGTTCACCAACGTGTTGCTTCTTATTAATAAGACTTTTAATCATGAATTTTTCTTCCTTCAGAAGAATATTATTAGAATTTTAGTCCATTACTCCTAGCAGCATCAGCTAACGCTTGAATACGACCATGATATAAAAAACCCGATCTATCAAAAGACACTACTCGTATTCCTTTTTTTAAAGCACGTTCAGCGATTAGTTTACCAACTATTTCTGCTGCAGTTTTATTACCAGTATTAATTAATTGAGATTTAATATGTTTTTCTAAAGTAGAAGCTGCTATTAAAACTTCGCAACTACCACTTAAAGCTGATATAATAATTTGTGCATAAATATGTCGTGGAGTACGGTTGATTACCAATCGTATAGTATTTAATTTTTTCAAATGATTTCTAGTGCGTGCAGCTCGACGAAGTCGAATAGATTTTTTATACATATTATTTCTTTTTAGCTTCTTTAAGACGAACAACTTGGTTACTATAACGAATACCCCTTCCTTTATAAGGTTCTGGACGACGATAAGCATAAATATCTGCGGCTACTTGACCAACTAATTGTTTATCCGAACCTTTTAGAATAATTTCTGTCGCAGAAGGACATTCAGCTGTAATTCCAGGAGGTAATTTATAATGTATTAAATGTGAAAATCCTAAAGCTAAAGTTAAGATTTGATTATCATTAATAAATGCACGAAAGCCTATACCAACTAATTGTAATGTTTTACTAAAACCTTTAGTTACGCCAATAATCATACTATTAATAATAGCACGTGCAGTACCAGCTTGCGTCCATCCATTTACACATCCTAATCTCGGTTGAAATCTTAAATAATCATTAATTTTTATAATTTCTACAGCATTATTAATAATACGACTAAGTTTACCATAATGGCCTTTAATACAAATTAATTGATCTTGTATTTTTACTTCAACTTCATTTGGAATTTTAATAGGATTTTTGGCAATACGAGACATTATTTTTTTTTACTCCATTTTAAACCCTTTAAGCAACATAACATAAAATTTCTCCTCCTATATTTTTTTTACGAGCTGACTTGTCTGTCATTATTCCTTGAGAAGTAGAAATAATAGCAATTCCTAAACCATTCATAATTTTGGGTAATTGTTCTTTACTTTTATAAATACGTAATCCTGGTTTACTAACTCTATGTATCATTTCTATAACTGGGTTATTATTAAAATATTTAAGCTGAATTTTCAAAAAATAATTATTAATAATTTGATATCCTTCAATATAACCTTCTTTCATTAAAATATCAGCAATACCTTTTTTTATATTTGAAAATTGCATCATTACATAACTAAATTTTGCAGATTGTCCATTACGAATACGTGTTATCATATCAGAAATTGGATCTTGTATATTCATTTATTTTACCTTAATTATAACTATTTACTCAATTACTACCAGCTAGCTTTTTTTAAACCTGGAATTTCTCCCCGCATAGCTGCTTCACGTACTTTGATACGACTTAATCCAAATCTACGAATAAAAGCATGTGGTCTTCCCGTTTTACGACAACGGTTACGTTGACGAGATGGACTAGAATCACGAGGTAAACTTTGTAATTTAAAAATAGCATCTATTTTTTCTTTATCTGATACTTTTATATTACTAATAATCTTTTTTAGTTGAAAACGTTTTTGAAAAAATTTATTAGCCATCTTAATACGTTTAATTTCACGAGATATTATTGATTTTTTAGACATTGAAATATTATCCTTATATCATTCAGTTCGAAATGGAAAATTAAATGCAGTTAATAAATAATATGCTTCTTTATCTGATTTCGCTGTAGTAGTAATAGTAATATCTAAACCTCTAATTTGATCAATTTTATCATAAATAATTTCTGGAAAAATAATTTGTTCTTTTATTCCAATGCTATAGTTTCCATATCCATCAAAGGATTTAATTGAAAAACCTCTAAAATCCCGAATTCTTGGTATTACAATAGAAATTAAACGTTGAAAAAAGTCCCACATACGTTCTCCTCGAAGAGTAACTTTACATCCAATAGCGTTTCCTTTGCGAAGTTTAAATCCTGAGATTGATTTACGTGCTCGAGTTAATAAAGGTTTTTGACCAGAAATTGCAGTTAAATCCTCAACTGCATTTTCTAAATGTTTTTTATCAGATACAGCTTTTCCCACTCCCATATTGAGAGTAATTTTTTTTAAATTAGGAACTTGCATGACTGTTTTATATTTAAAATGGATCATTAATTTATTTACTAATTCAGCTTTATAGAACTCATGCAATTGTGCCATATAACCCTTATTCCTTCATAATTTGATTAGTAGATTTGAAAAATCGTATTTTTTTTCCTTGTTGTAATTTAAATCCAATTCGATCAGCTTTTTCAGTGTTCTTATTATATATAGCTATATTACTAATTGAAATAGCTGATTCTTTTAAAATAATTCCTCCTGGTTTATTTAAATTAGGATTTGCTTTTTCATGATGTTTAACTAGATTAATACCATCAATAATAACCTTATTCGAAGGTAAAACTCTTTTGACTTTTCCACGTTTACCCTTATTTTTACCAGTGATAATTATTACTTCATCTCCATTACGAATTTTAGCTGCCATTATTTGTCTCCTTTTATAAAACTTCGGGAGCTAAAGAAAGTATTTTCATAAATTTTTCATTACGTAATTCTCGAGTTACTGGACCAAAAATTCTCGTTCCAATTGGTAGTTCAGTATTATTATTTAAAAGAACACAACAATTCGTATCAAAACGAATTACAGATCCATCAAGACGACGTATTCCTTTTTTAGTTCTTACAATTACAGCTTTTAAGACCTCACCTTTTTTAACTTTAGCTTTAGGAGTAGCATCTTTTATAGCAATTTTAATAATATCACCAATATTTGCATAACGACGTCGTGATCCTCCCAGTACTTTAATACACATTACTTGTCGTGCACCTGAATTATCAGCTACATTAAGAATACTTTGTTCTTGAATCATTATAACCCTGCCTTACCTTAATAATTAACTACTTTCAAGAAAAGGTGATTTTTTAACTAACTTAACTAATGTCCAAGCTTTAGTTTTAGATAACGGACGACATTCTTTTATTTCTACTAAATCACCTATATTACATTCATTAAATTCATCATGGATATGTATTTTTTTAGTACGTTTTATAAATTTACCATAAATAGGATGTTTATAAAATCTCTTAATCATTACTACCGCAGATTTTTGCATTCGATTACTTACTACTATTCCTTGTATGATACGTTTTTGATTAATCATTATTTCAACTCACTCTTTTTTTTTAAAGTAATAAAAGTATTAATCCTAGCAATATTTCTACGTGCTTCTTTTAATAGATTATTATTTTGTAATTCTGGATTCATAATTTTTTGTATACGTAAATTAAATAATTCTTTTTGGAAATTTACTAATTCTATTTCTAATAAAGAAATATCTTTTTGATTAAATAATAAAGTTTTTTTCATTATTAAACTATTATCTTACTGATAAAAATGGTTTTAAGTGGTAATTTGGAAGATGCTAAATTAAAAGCTGAGCGAGCTAACTCTTCTGTTACTCCATCCATTTCATATAAAATTTTACCTGGTTGAATAGGTACTGCCCAAAATTCAACATTACCTTTTCCTTTACCCATTCGGACTTCTAAAGGTTTTTTAGTCATAGGTTTATCTGGAAAAATACAAATCCAGATCTTTCCTTGACGTTTAATTGTACGACTTAGAACTCTTCGAGCAGCTTCAATTTGGGAAGCTGTTATCATACCACGTTCTATTGCTTTTAATCCAAAACGACCAAAATTAATTGTTGTATTATTAGATAATCCTTTATTTCGACCTTTTTGCATTTTTCTAAATTTAGTGCGTTTAGGTTGCAACATCCCATTTTCTCCTATTATTTATTGACGATTTTTGATTTTATTACGATGTTGCTTTTTATTATTAAGTGTAATAATTTGATCTGATGACACTAAAGGAATACCAGCAGTAGGGACTAAATGACCAAGAATTTCACCTTTAAAAATCCATACTTTAACACCAATTACACCGTAATTTGTATAAGCTTCCGAAAGACTAAAATCAATATCAGCTCGTAAAGTATGTAATGGCACACGACCTTCACGATACCATTCTCGACGAGCTATCTCAGATCCTCCCAGTCTTCCACTTATCTCCACTTTTATTCCTTTAGCACCTAATCTCATAGCATTTTGTACTGCTCTTTTCATAGCACGACGAAATATAATACGACGTTCTAATTGAGACGCAATATTATCTGCAACTAATTTAGCATTTAATTCTGGTTTACGTACTTCGGTAATATTAATTTGACAAGGTACCTCTGCAAGGTTAGCAATTTGATTACGTAATTTTTCTATATCTTCTCCTTTTTTACCTATAATAATACCAGGTCGTGCAGTATAAATAGTTATACGAAGACTTTTAGCTGGACGTTCAATAAAAATATGAGATACAAACGCTTTTACAAGGGTTGTATTTAACAAATTACGAATTTTATCATCATTTTCTAAAGTTTTCGCATAATCTTTAGTATTAGCAAACCAACTAGCATTCCAAAATTTTGTAATTCCTAATCTCATACCATTTGGATGTACTTTATGTCCCATAATAAATCTCCAGATGTCTCCAAACCAAATATTATTTTTTAGTAGTAGTAGAAGAAGAAACAATTATTGTTATATGACTTCTATGCTTAACAATACGATCCGTACGTCCTTTAGCACGTAAAAAAGAACGTTGTATAGTTGAACCTTTATCAATATAAATTTGGATAATTTTTAATTCGTCAATATTAGCACCATCATTATGTTCAGAATTAGCAATAGCCGATTCTAAAACTTTTTTAATAAGAACTGCAGCTTTTTTTTTATTGTACATTAAAAAATTTAATGCTGTTGAGACTTTTACTCCCCTAATTTGATCGGCAATTAGACGAAGTTTTTGTGCTGAAGAAACAGCATTTTTATATCTCGCTATAGTTTGTTCTTGCATTGAATCTTATTTATTCCCTATATTAATACTTTTTATTACTAAGAACGTTTTTGAATTTTCTTATCAGCTGTATGACCACGATAAGTTCGTGTAGGTGCAAATTCTCCTAATTTATGACCGACCATTTCCTCAGTAATAAAAATTGGAATATGTTGACGACCATTATGAACAGAAATAGTTAATCCAATCATATTAGGAAAAATAGTTGAACGACGTGACCAAGTCCTTAAGATCTTTTTATCTTTTTTTTCTAATGATTTTTCAATTTTTTTAAATAAATGTAGGTCAATAAAAGGACCTTTTTTAATAGAACGTGGCATAATATATATCCTTTATTAAGATCATTTTTTATGATTACGAGACTGTATAATAAATTTATCAGTACGTTTATTTTTACGAGTTTTTTTTCCTTTTGTAGATATACCCCATGGAGTTACTGGATGTTTTCCAAAATTACGTCCTTCACCCCCTCCATGAGGATGATCAATAGGATTCATTGCGGTTCCTCGTACTGTTGGACGATCACCTAACCATCTTTTAGCACCTGCTTTACCTAATATTCGTAACATATGTTCAGAATTACCTACTTCTCCTATTGTAGCACGGCAAGAACCCAAAATACGTCTTAATTCTCCTGAACGTAATCGAATAATTACATGCGAATCTTCACGTATTATTATTTGTGCTGATGATCCTGCTGCTCGTGCTATTTGTCCTCCTTTCCTTGGCTTAATTTCTATATTATGTATAGTAGTACCTATTGGTATATTCTCAAGAGGTAAAGTATTAGCTATTTTGATAGGAGCATCAATTCCAGATTGAATTCTATCTCCTACTTTTAATCCCTTAGGTGCTAAAATATAACGACGCTCACCATCTTCATATAATACCAATGCAATATTTGCTGATCGATTAGGATCATATTCAATACGTTCAATATTAGCTAATATATCATCTTTATTACGTTGAAAATCAATTAATCGATATTGTTGTTTATGTCCTCCTCCAATATGGCGTGTAGTAATAATACCTTGATTATTTCTACCACCAGTTTTTAACTTCTTTTTTGTTAAGTAAGAAATAGGACGACCTTTATATAAATTAGAATTAACTAATCGAACAACATGTCTACGACCTGGTGAAGTTGGTTTACATTTAATTAATGTCATTATTTATTTATTCCATTACTCAATAGTACTACTATTATTTATTAAATTTATTTTTTGTCCCGATTTTAAAGAAATATAAGCTTTTTTCCAATTACGCTGATGTGATTGAATTGCAGTAGATTTACGAGAAATTATATGATGTTTTACTTTACCTTTAACTTGTAAAGTATTTACCATAATAACTTCTACATTAAAAATATTTTTTATAGCTTTTTTAATAGCTTTTTTAGTAGCATTTTTTGCTACTTTAAAAATAACTGTATTATATCTTTTTTCAATATTAGAAGACTTTTCAGAAATATGAGGAAAATATAAAATCTTCTGATCAATTATTGTTTTATGAGTAATCATATTAATACTGCCTCTAAATGCTTAATAGCTTTTACAGTAATAATAATATTCTTAAATCCAATTAAACTAATTGGATCTATAGATTGACACTTTCGAATATCAACTCCATATAAATTACGTGCGGCTAAAAATAAATTTTGATCCCATTGATCAATAATAATTAATACATTATCAATAATAATTTGACTTAATTTTTTGACTAAACATTTTGTTTTAAAAGATGTTAAAGAAAAATCTTGATAAATTATCATCCGATTTTGTCGGATTAATTCAGATAAAATACTTTTTAATGCACCTCGATACATTTTTTTATTAATCTTATATAAATACTGTTTAGGTTTAGCAGCAAAAGTTACACCCCCGGAACGCCAAATTGGACTTTTCACTGAACCGGCTCTTGCTTTTCCTAATCCTTTTTGACGCCATGGTTTTTTTTTGGAACCTTTTACTTCTGAGCGATTTTTTTGTGCTTTAGTACCTTGACGAGCTCTTGTTGCACAACTCACTACAACTTGATGAATTAAGGATTGGTTTAAAGCTTGTCCAAAAATTTTTTCCGATACTGTAATCAGTTCACCAGTATCTTTTATTAGTAATTCCATCTTCATCTCCGAGAAGAAGAGCATTTTATCGCAGAATTTACAATAATTTTACTACCAGTAAATCCTGGAATAGATCCTTTAACTAATAGATAATTCTTTTCTGTATCTATACGAATTACTTTGAGATTTTGAATAGTTACACGTTCATTTCCTAATCTTCCAGCCATTTTTTTTCCTTTAAATACTCTTCCTGGAGTTTGATTTTGTCCAATAGAGCCTGGAACTCGATGAGATAAAGAGTTGCCATGACTAGCATCTTGAGTATGGAAATTCCATCTTTTTACAGTTCCAGAAAATCCTTTCCCTTTAGAAGTTCCTGTCACATCTATTTTATGTAAATTAGTAAAATTACTAACATTAATACATTGACCTATAATAAATTGTCTATTATTTGTTTCTAATTCAGACAATTTAAATTCTTTTAAAATGCGTCCTCCACTTACTCCTGCTTTTTTAAAATGTCCAAATTGAGGTTTATTAATACGACTAGATTTTATTTGACCTGTTGTTACTTGTATAGCATTATAACCATCAGTTATAATTTTTTTTATTTGAGTAATATAATGATCTTCAATTTTTATTACAGTAACTGGAATAGCTTCTCCATCTTTTGTAAAAATACGAGTCATTCCAAGTTTAGTACCCACTAAACCAATCATTCTTTAATAATCCTTATTCTCATTTTCAGAAAAAACTTACTATCTTATCTATCGCAAGCTAATTTGCACATCTACTCCTGATGCTAAATCTAAACGCATTAACGCATCAACTGTTTTTTCAGTTGGTTCAATAATATCAATTAAACGTTTATGAGTACGAATTTCATATTGATCTCTAGCATCTTTATTTACATGAGGAGAAATCAAAATGGTAAAACGCTCTTTATGAGTAGGTAATGGTATAGGACCTCGTACTTGTGCTCCTGTACGTTTCGCAGTTTCAACAATTTCTAAGGTTGATTTATCTATTAAACGATGATCATACGCTTTAAGACGAATACGTATTCTTTGATTTTGCATGATTATTCCTATTTTTTTTTAAATTAGGTAAATCGTAATAAATTTTCCTTAAAATCTAGTAATATTAGTATATTTTGTTATACATAATTTAATAAATATTTCTTCAGTATACATAATCTTATGTAAGATAGGAAGTATATAAAAAATTTATCTATTTTAAAATTCATTCTTTATTATTTTAATTAATTACTTTAGTAACTAAACCTGCACCTACAGTACGACCACCTTCTCTAATAGCAAATCTTAATCCCTCGTTCATAGCAATAGGATGAATAAGATTTACTAACATTTTTATGTTATCACCAGGCATAACCATTTCTACTTCTTTTGGTAATTCAATGGTACCAGTTACATCTGTTGTACGAAAATAAAATTGAGGTCTATAACCATTAAAAAATGGAGTATGACGGCCTCCTTCATCTTTATTTAAAATATATACTTCTGCTTCAAAATTAGCATGTGGTTTAATAGAGTTGGGTTTAGCTAAGACTTGTCCCCTTTCAATATCTTCTCTTTTAATACCTCTTAATAAGACTCCAATATTTTCACCAGCACGTCCTTCATCTAATAATTTACGAAACATTTCTACTCCTGTACATATAGATTTTACTGTATTTCTGATACCTACTATTTCCACTTCTTCACCTATTTTGATTATTCCTTGTTCTACACGTCCAGTTACTACTGTTCCTCTACCTGAAATAGAAAAAACATCTTCAATTGGTAATAAAAATGGTTTATCGATATTACGTTTGGGTTCTGGTATATAATTATCTAAATAATTGGTTAACTCCATAATTTTGTCTTCCCAAGTATTATCTCCTTCTAATGCTTTTAATGCTGATCCATGCACTATTGGTGTTGTATCTCCAGGAAAATCATATTGTGATAGTAAATCACGAACTTCTATTTCAACTAATTCTAATAACTCTTCATCGTCAACCATATCACATTTATTTATAAATACGATAATATAAGGAACACCTACTTGACGAGCTAAAAGAATATGTTCTCTAGTTTGGGGCATAGGACCATCTGTAGCAGCTACCACTAATATTGCACCATCCATTTGTGCAGCTCCAGTAATCATATTTTTTACATAATCTGCATGTCCCGGACAATCTACATGTGCATAATGACGATTTAAAGTATCATATTCTACATGAGAAGTATTAATTGTAATACCTCTCGCTTTTTCTTCAGGAGCATTATCAATTTGATCAAAACCATAAGCCGACCCTCCGTATTTTTTTGCTAATACAGTAGTAATTGCTGCAGTTAAAGTAGTTTTTCCATGATCGACATGACCTATTGTACCTACATTAATATGTGGCTTGTTACGGGTAAATTTTTCTTTAGACACAGCTCATTCCTTAATAAAATTTATGTTTGTATAAAATTAATTAGAAGTATGTTTAAAATTCATTTAGAATGGGATTCTATAATAGCATTACTAATATTCATAGGAGCTTCATTGTATTTGAAAAACTCCATTGAATAAGAACCTCTACCTTGAGTTTGAGATCTCAGAGCGGTAGCATACCCAAACATCTCTGATAAAGGAATATGAGCACGAATAATCTGAAGAAGATTATTATTATCTTCCATACTTTCAATTATTCCTCGACGACGCGTTAAATCTCCAATTACATCACCCATATAATCCTTTGGTATTTGTATTTCTACTTTCATTATTGGTTCTAAAATAACTGGATGGGCTTTTTTAAATCCTTCTTTAAATGCTATTGAAGCTGCAATTTTAAAAGCCATTTCTGATGAATCAACTTCATGATAAGAACCATCAAAAAGTGTCACTTTAACATCAATAATTGGATAACCTGCTATGACTCCTGTTTTAATTTGTTCTTGAATTCCTTTATCGATTCCAGGAATATATTCTTTAGGAATTACTCCTCCTACTATTGCATTAATAAATTGATATCCTACACCTCCCGATAATAGTGGTTCTATTCTTAACCAAACATGACCGTATTGTCCTCTTCCACCAGATTGACGAATATATTTTCCTTCTTGTTCAATAATTTTACGAATAGTTTCACGATATGCTACTTGAGGTTTTCCAATATTTGCTTGAATATTAAATTCACGAAACATTCTATCTTTAATAATTTCTAAATGTAGTTCTCCCATGCCAGCAATGATAGTTTGACCCGACTCAACATCAGTCCATACATGAAAAGATGGATCTTCTTTAGTCATTTTTCCTAAAACTATACTCATTCTTTCTTGATCTATTTTAGTTTTAGGTTCTATTGCTACCGAAATAACTGGTTCTGGAAAATCCATTTTTTCTAAAATAATAGGATTATTTGGATCACAAAGTGTATCCCCGGTATTAACATCTTTCAATCCAACTGCAGCTGCAATATCTCCCGCTCTAACTTCTTTAATTTCTTCTTTCTTATTAGCATGCATTTGTACTATACGTCCAAATCTTTCTCGTTGAGATTTAACAGAATTTAACACCATATCACCACTATTAACTACGCCTGAATATACTCTAAAAAAGGTTAAATTTCCTACAAATGGATCTGATGCTACTTTAAATGCTAAAGCTGAAAATGATTCATTATCATTTGAGTAACGTAGAAGAGGTTTTTTATCGAGATAAACGCCATTAATAGGAGGAATATCAATAGGAGCTGGTAAATATTCTACAATAGCATCTAACATAGTTTGAACCCCTTTATTTTTAAAAGCAGATCCACAAGTAACTAATAAAATTTCATTATTTAACACTCTGCTACGTAACCCGGATTTAATTTCTTTCTTAGTTAAAGATTCACCATGCAAATATTTAGACATTAAATCTTCTGATGATTCTACTGCAGATTCAACTAAATTTTGATGCCACTTGCTTGCTATTGTTCTCAATTCTATTGGAATATCACGAGATATGCAAGTAACTCCATTATCTTTATCATTCCAATAAATTGCTTTCATATTTACTAAATCAATCACACCAGTAAACTTATCTTCTACACCTATTGGTAATTGGATTGGTACTGGATTAGCTAATAATCGATTTTTTAATTGTTCTATTACTTTAAAAAAATTGGCTCCTGTACGATCCATTTTATTAATAAATGCTATACGAGGAACCTTATATTTATTTGCTTGTCTCCATACAGTTTCCGATTGAGGTTGAACACCTCCAACCGCGCAATATATCATAACTACACCATCTAATATACGCATTGAACGTTCTACTTCAACGGTAAAATCTACATGTCCAGGAGTATCTATAATATTAATACGATGAGGTTCAAATTGCTTAAGCATACCAGACCAAAAGGCTGTAGTAGCTGCTGAAGTAATTGTAATACCCCTTTCTTGTTCTTGTTCCATCCAATCCATAGTGGCTTCACCATCATGAACTTCTCCTATTTTATGATTTACTCCAGTATAAAATAAAATACGTTCAGTAGTAGTAGTTTTACCAGCATCAATATGAGCACTAATGCCAATATTACGGTAATGTGTAATAGGTGTTGTACGAGCCATTTAACTCCTCTAATTAATCAAATATTATTTATTATTAATCTATATTAGATTTACCATCTATAATGAACAAATGCTTTGTTAGATTCAGCCATTCTATGTACTTCTTCACGTTTTTTTACAGCCAAGCCTTTATTTTCAAAAGCTTCATATAACTCATTTGCTAATTTTTTAGCCATAGATTGATCTTTTCTTTTTCTAGCAGCTTCAACTATCCATCGCATAGCTAAAGTATTACGTCGTACATGGCGTACTTCAACAGGTATTTGATATGTAGAACCACCTACTCTTCGTGATTTTACTTCTAATAAAGGACGAACATTTTCTAATGCTAACTCAAATGATTTTAATTCATCTAATTTAGAACGATTTGTAACTATTTTTAATGCTGAATAGACGATTTTTTCGGCTACTGATTTTTTTCCTTTTACCATTAATATATTAATAAACTTAGCTAATAATTCTGACTTAAATTTTGGATCAGCCATAATTTTTCGCTCTCCAAAAACTCGACGACGTGACATAATATAATACTCCATCTATTTTTTTTAAAACGATAAATAATCTTTAGATTTTTTTCTTAGTACCATATTTTGATCGAGCACGTTTACGATCTTTAACTCCTGAACAATCATAGGCTCCACGAATAGTGTGATAACGTACTCCAGGTAAATCTTTAACACGTCCTCCACGAATTAAAACTACTGAATGTTCTTGTAAATTATGACCTTCTCCGCCAATATAAGAAGTTACTTCAAAACCATTAGTTAAACGAACTCTACATACTTTACGTAAAGCTGAATTAGGTTTTTTAGGAGTAGTAGTATATACTCTAGTACAAACTCCTCTTTTTTGCGGACATCCTTGTAATGCTGGAACATTACTTTTACTAGTTTGCTTTTTTCTCGATTTTCTTACCAATTGATTTATAGTTGCCATATTATCCTTGTTGTTAATGAAGAAAATAGTTGTTATGAACCTGGATTTTTATTTATCATTACCAATGTATTTGTTGTATATGAATAGTAGAAAGTTTTACAAATTCATCATAATTAATTAATTTAATATGTGATGATATTAAATTGAACACTCCACGTGCTTGTACATCATTTATAAGAGCATATGTATTAATAGCAAGAATTGATAATTCCTTTAAAATAATATTGGTTTTAAATCCCATAATTATTCCGTCTTGTAACATTAAAACTTCATCATTATCTATTAAACAACTTAAAAAATTATCTTGATTAATTTGATATAATGGATGTGATAAAATATGTAACATATAGATTCAATCTAATTAAAATGTTAAAATTTTTTCAAAAGAATGTAGTTTCGTTTTTAAATCAGAAGGATATAAGATTTCTACAGAAATTACAAAATTCGTTTTTAAATTAATTCCTCTTTGTATTAATGACATACCACATACATATATATACTTTATATCATAAATATCTAAAATTTGAAAGCTCTTAACATAATGACGTGTTAAAATTTTATTACTATTTTGAAAAGGATAAAGTTGTAATACTCCATCACCAATAAAAAATAATCCTATTTCATTAGTAAATGCAGCTGTTGCTAATACTATATCTAAACCTTCACGACCAGAACTAGTTCCGTAAGGAGAATGTAAAAAAACAAAAGCAATAGGTTTCAAAATTGTACCAATCGTTCACAATGAAGTATTGACTGAACTAAAGATCCTAATCCCCGAATTTTAAATCCGCTTTTTATATTATTGATTCGTTCTAATGTTTTACTATTAGTAAAAACTCCTACTCCTCTCCTCATAGCAGCAGATGAACATATATATAATGGAATATCATATTTGTGATGTATTATAGACCAAGCATGTACTAAATCAAATTCATCGCTAGCAGGATAAACACAACGATTAGCATTATATATTCCGTCTCCATAAAAAAAAATTAAATCTAACCGGTGATTATTCTTATTATTAGAATTACTAAGAATTGATTGAGCAAATAAATAAGCATTACGCGCATTTTGTGTTCCATACGCAGGACCTGTAACATATAAAACAAACTGCATTACATTATTCCTTAAAATATTCTTTTTTTTAAGATAAATGAATAAATCTTCTTGAAGATCTTTAAGATGTCAATAAAAAATCTTTATTATATACAAATTTTTTTACTAAAAAAAAAATTGAAATGATATTTTTTATCATATTTAGAGTAAAATATTTATTTTAATGATTTTTAAATGAAAATCAATCTCAAAGGAATATATTATATATGGTCATAGAACATATAAAAACTGAAGTTCTAATTATTGGGGGGGGTCCCTCCGGATATTCGTCTGCTTTTAGATGTGCTGATTTGGGATTACAAACATGTTTAGTAGAATCTAAAGATTCTTTAGGTGGTGTGTGTCTAAATGAAGGATGTATTCCTTCTAAAACATTACTAAATATTAGTAACTTACTACATCAAGTCAAAACAATGAATCAAAAAGGTATTTTTTCATCAATTCCTAATATTAATCTCAAGGAGCTACGTACTTGGAAACAACAAGTCATTAATAAATTAACAGGTGGATTAACCAATATGGCTAAACATCGTAATGTTAGAATGATTCAAGGAAAAGCAGATTTTGTTGATGCACATACTGTAATTATTAAAAAAGATAATTTAATTTTATTTGAAATAAAATTTGATAATCTTATTATTGCTACTGGTTCACGTCCTATTAATATTCCATTAATTTCTCATGAAGAAGATAAGAGAATATGGAATTCTACAACAGCTTTATCACTTCCCTTTATTCCGTCTAAATTTTTAATTATAGGAGGAGGTATTATAGGATTGGAAATGGCTACTATTTATCATTCACTGGGATCACAAATTGATATCATTGAATTATATGATCAGCTAGTACCAGGACTAGATAAAGATTTAAGTCAATTTTTTACTCAAATTATAAAGAACCAATTTAATTTAAAATTCCATACTAAAGTTCTACAAATAACATCAACAAAAAATGGTATTCATGTTCTCATGCAAAGTCAGAATACTCCTTCTGAATCTAAAGTTTATGATGCAGTTTTAATTGCTATTGGTAGAAAACCAAATAGTGATTTGATTAATCTTAAATCAATTGGAGTAAAAGTAAATGATCAAGGATTTATTCTTGTTGATCAACAAATGCGTTCTAATATTAAGCATATTTATGCTATTGGAGATATTGTTGGACCACCTCTCTTAGCACATAAAGGTATGCATGAAGGACATATAGCTGCTGAAGTAATTGCTGGAAAACAACATTATTTTAATCCTCAAGTAATACCATATATAGCTTATACTGAACCCGAAATAGCTTGGATAGGAATAAATGAAACAGAAGCTAATATAAAAAATATAAAATATAACGTGGGAATTTATCCTTGGTCTGCATCTGGACGAGCTCTGGCATCTAATTGCTCTAATGGAATAACAAAACTAATTACTAATAAATCCAATAATATTATTATTGGAGGAGGAATTATAGGTCATAATTGCAGTGAAATCATTGGTGAAATAGCATTAGCAATTGAAATGCAATGTAATCTTGAAGATATTGCTCTTACTATTCATGCACATCCAACCTTATATGAATCTATCGGTCTTACAGCTCAAATTATGCTCGGTACAATCACTGATTTATTAAATAAGAAAAATAAAAATTAATAGTAGTAATAAGAGAATTTATCATGTTATTTATTTATAATAAATAATTTTTTTTAATGATCTTAAATAAAAAAATTATATTATTTTACACTAGATTTTAACTAAATTAATAAGTACATTATTTATTATATTGTAAACATTTATTAATTAAATATATGTTATTTACTTATTTTAAATAGTATTTTATGAAAACATGAATATTATTCAAGTAGTATTAAATCAAGAAACCATTCAACTTCGTATAAAACATCTGGGAAAATCCATTTCTAAATATTATCAATCTAGTAACAATTTAGAGTTAATTATTATTGGATTATTACGAGGGTCATTTATTTTTATAGCTGATTTATGTAGAGAAATTACTGTTTCACATCAAATAGATTTTATGTATGTTTCTAGTTATGCAAATTCGATTTATTCAAATCATCAAATAAATATTATTAAAGATCTAGAATTAAATATCGTAGATAAACATATTTTATTAGTAGATGATATTATTGATTCTGGTTATTCTTTAAAAAAAATATATGATTTTCTAATGTTAAAAAATCCTAAATCTTTATTAATTTGTACTTTATTAGATAAACCAGCTGGTCGAATAATAAATATTAAGCCTAGCTGGACAGGTTTTTTGATTGGTAATAATTTTGTCGTAGGTTATGGAATGGATTATGCACAATCTTATCGTCATCTCCCTTATATTGGAAAATTAATTGAATAAAAAAATAATTTTAAGATGAACTATGCACTGGAAATTAACCAACTTGTAAAAAGTTATGGTGAAATGTATGCTTTAAAAGAAATTAACTTAAAAATTTCTATTGGAGATTTTTATGCTTTATTAGGCCCTAATGGAGCAGGTAAAACTACTCTCATTGGTATTATCACTTCTTTAATTAATAAAACTGCTGGAAATATTAAGATATTTGGATACGATTTACAATCTAATGTAATTAAAGCTAAAAGTTTTATTGGTTTAGTACCACAAGAATTTAATTTTAATCAATTTGAAACTGTATTACAAATTATAATTAGTCAAGCTGGTTATTATGGAATAAATAAACGTGAAGCAATGAAACAGGCAGAAAAATATCTCATAGAATTAGATTTATGGAAGAATCGCTATCAACCAGCTAGAATGCTTTCAGGAGGGATGAAACGTCGTCTTATGATTGTTCGAGCATTAATACATTCACCGAAATTACTTATTTTAGATGAGCCTAGTGCTGGTGTAGATATTCAATTACGTCTTTTAATGTGGAATTTTTTAAAAAAGTTAAACCAAAATGGTACTACTATTATTTTAACAACTCATTATTTAGAAGAGGCTGAAACTTTATGTCGTAATATAGGTATTATTCAAAAAGGAATGTTAATAGAAAATAGCTCTATGAAAAATTTATTGGCTAAATTAAAAACCGAAACTTTTATTCTAGATTTAGATAAAAATAGTCCTTTACCAAAATTAAAAGGTTATGAATCGAAATTAATAGATAAATCTACATTGGAAATTGAAATCTACCAACATCAATGTATAAATGACGTATTTAATCAATTTAATCATCAAGGTGTAAAAGTATTAAGTATACGTAATAAATCAAATAGATTAGAAACTTTATTTGTAAAATTAATAAAAGAAAGTCAAGAGGTTACTAAATGATGTTACCATATTGGATAGCTTTAAAAAGTATATGGAATAAAGAAATTCATCGATTTACTAGAATTTGGATACAGACCTTAATGCCTCCAGTTATTACCATGACCTTATATTTTTTAATTTTTGGTCATTTTTTAGGTTCACAAATTCATAAAATACATGGTTTCAATTATATTCAATTTATTGTTCCTGGACTTATTATGATGTCTGTAATATCTAACTCTTATAGTAATGTAGCTTCATCATTTTTTAGTGCTAAATTTCAACGTAGTATTGAAGAATTATTAATAGCACCAATACCTACACATATTATTATTTTAGGGTATATAGGAGGAGGAATAGCACGTGGAATTTGTGTTGGTTTATTAGTAACTTTAATCTCTATGTTATTTGTTACTTTACAAGTATATTCTTGGATAATAATTATTTCCATTTTACTTTTAACGGTTATTTTATTTTCTCTAGCTGGATTACTAAATGGTTTATTTGCAACCAATTTTGATGATATTAATTTAATACCTACTCTTATAATTACTCCATTAAGTTATTTAGGTGGAGTTTTCTATTCTATAAATTTATTACCACCTTTTTGGCAAAAAATGTCTAAATTTAATCCTATTGTATATATGATTAGTGGATTTCGTTTAGGATTTCTTGGAATTCAAGATGTATCTCTTGTGTTTACAATCGTAGTACTTATAAGTATGATAATCTTATTTTATCTAATAATATGGAAATTAATTGACAAAGGTTATGGATTAAAAACTTGATCTAATCTCCTTAAATTTTAATGTGAAAGAAGTTGTTTTTCACGAAATTCGGCTAAAGTTTTACAATCAATACAAAGATTAGCTATTGGTTGAGCTTCAAGACGACGAATACCTATTTCTATTCCACAAGTATCACAATAACCAAAAGTATCTTCCTCTATTTTTCTTAATGTTTTTTCAATTTGTTTTATTAACTTTCTTTCTCGATCTTTAGTAAGTAATTTTAAATTAAATTCTTCTTCTTGAACAGCTCTATCAATTGGATCCGGAAAATTAATAGATTCATTATTTTTCATATTACTATTGGTTTCTTCATGCAGTTGATTACACCAGGTCTGTAAAATTTTTTTAAAATGGTTCAATTGATTTTTATTCATATATTGTTCACCAGCTTGTTCTTGATATGGTTCAACTCCAGCCATCGATAAAAGACTTAAAGAATTTTTTTTATTTTGCATGTAATTAATTTCTCTCTTTTAATGGATATTCAAATCAATACTAAATTTTTTTTAATTAATCAATATTCTCCTCAAAATTGAGAAATTATAAAAATTCTACTAAATTATATATATAAAAACTCGAATAATTTTTATAAAAATGAGGTATCATGCTAAAAAGATAAAAATCAATTATATTATTGGGTTCTTAAAAGGAATAATAATCATTATAGTAATACTAATGATTATCTTAGGTTTGATACTAAATCATCAAATACATACTCGTCTTGATGGAAAAATTTGGTATTTACCACTTTAGTATATGATCGTCTCTTAGATATTAAAATTATTTTTATAATAAAGCTAAAATAATTAAAATTCTTATTTCAAGAAAATATCATCCGGTTTCTAAAATTAGTCGAACGGGTGAATTTATTGTAAAGAATAATACAATTGAAATTCTTCGTCGTCCATTAAATTTTACAAATAGTTTAACTTAAAAAAAAATCTTTCCAGTTCATATCTCTTTATGGTTTAAAAAAGGCATTTTAACACAAATTATTAATTTATATAATGGACAAAAATTATCAGTTATTCGTCTTGATCCTATTTTGCTAAGTATATTATCATAAAATAATCGTGAACAACGTTTATTTACTCCTCGGAATGAATTTCCAGATATGTTAATTTCAATACTTATTACTACAGAAGATAGACAATTTTATAATCATAATGGTATTAGTCTTTCTGCAATATGTAGAGCCTGTTGGGTTAATATTATAGCTGGAAAAAACATTTAGGGAGGTAGTACTATTTATTACACAGCAATTAGTTAGAAATTTATTTGTTAATAATGAGCGTAGCTTTTGGCGTAAAATCCAAGAAATTTATATGGCCGTTATTATGAATTTACGTTATAGTAAAGAACGTATTCTTGAAATTTATTTCTATGAAAAATTTTTAGGACAAAATCAGCAAATCTGTGGTTTTCCATTAGCGAGTATTTATTTTTTTGGAAAACCAATAACCGAATTAGGATTAAAAGAAGAAGTATTATTAGTAGGAATGATAAAAGGAGCATCAATATATAATCCTTATGTTCATCCGGTACAAAGTTTACAAAGACGTAATATAGTTTTGTCTATGTTATATCAAAATCATCTTATTAATTTACATCAATATACAATATTTTAAAATAGTTCATTACATTATCAATTTAAATAATTTAGCTAGTCTGAAAAATTTTTGTACTTTAGATCCGATAATACAATATGCAGCTGACAAATCAATAGAAACAGTAATTCCTATTCTAGAAAAAAAACATCGTTTACAAGATTTACAGGGATCCATAGTTATAGTTGATCGTATAACTGGATAAATAAGAAGTATGATAGGTGGATCTAATCCTCAATTTCCAGGTTATAATCGAGCGTTACAAGCTAGACGTTCAATTGGTTCGTTAGTTAAACTAGCTATTTTTTTATCAGCTTTAAGTCAACCTCATTTATATACTTTAAATACTAAATTAGATGAGATTCCTATTGAACTACAACTTTCAAAATTTCATTTTTGGAAACCTCATAATAATGATTATAGATTTGGAGGTACTTTAATATTATTAGATGCTTTAACATATTCAATTAATATTCCTACTGTTAATTTAAGAGTATCATTAGGAATAACAAACATTAATAAAAACTTCTTGAAATTAGAAATTTTTTAAAATAGGTTATCTCTGTTACCTTCATTTTTCTTAGGAGCATTGAATCTTACTCCATTTAAAGTAATACAAATTTATCATACTATAGCTAGTGGAGGATATCGAGTACCACTTTCAACTATTCGTTATATGATTGATAATCAACATATTTAACTTTATATAGTATGCAACAGGTTGTACTTCATGGAACAGCTCATACTTTAGGACTCAAATATCCTAATTATCAATTAGCGGCAAAAACTGGTACTACTAATAAATTACATGATAATTGATTTACTGGTATTGATGGAAAAGAAGTAGTTGTTATTTTATTAGGAAAAGATAATAATGATTCCACTAAACTTTATGGTTATAATGGAGCTTTAAAGTTATATGAAATTTATTTAAAATATATTATATTATTCCTACACCATTTATATTATCTAAACCTAAAGATATATTAATAATGAATATTAATTCACAGGGTGATTGAATTTGTAAGAAGAGTAATAAATTACGTGTAATTCCTATATGGAATAATAATAACTATAAATTTTGTACTAACTAACAATTATTAATTTTATGAAAAAACAAATAGATCTTACCGAGTCGGCACTGAAAAAAATAAAAAGTTTAATTTCTCAAAAAAATAATTTTAATTTAAAACTACGAATTTATATTACAGGAGGAGGTTGTAGTGGTTTCCAATATGGATTTAGATTAGATGAACATACTTATCCAGATGATTTAATAATTGAAAAATTAGATATTAAATTAGTTGTAGATGCAATGAGTTTTCAATATTTAATTGGAAGTTGTATTGATTATGTAGAAAAACTTGAAGGATCTCAATTTATGATCCAAAATCCTAATGCAAAAATCACATGTAGTTGTGGAGCTTCATTTACTCCATAATAATATAAAATAACTTATTCAATTATATTTCTTTTATTAGAATTAGGCTATAAAAAATTATACTAAGAATTATAATCTAGTAGATTGGCAATAATTTGGTGAGAATATTAATATTATTAAACAGTATCACTTAGATCATAAATAATATTAATAATTATTTTTAATAACATGATTTTGTTAGTGAAATTAAATAGATTCTTTTTTAGTTTATTAGGTACAAATCTAATTATAGATCTTTTTAAAGGTTACTTTTTTACAAAAAGTTTTATACATAAAGATTAATATCATCTAAAAATCATTAGTTCTCAAAAAGATTATTTAATTTAACTCATTCATTTGAAAACTACTCAAAATATAAGTAAATGTATGGTTAAAATATAATCGCTAACTAAATATGAAACTCAATCTACATCATAGCATTTAATAAAACAAATAAAGTCTAATGTTTAGACTGCAATCTTTAGTATTAAATATAAAGATATTCTTATTATTAAATTAATAATTTCTTTTTACTTATAATTGATTTTACTCTAATATAGTAATTTTACCCCCTTAAAATATAAATTATATTAATAATTTTTTTATAAACCTAATCTTAACATTTAATTTAACATTCGTTATAACTTATTAAGCATTTTAAAAGGTAACATTACCTAACTATTTTAGTTAGATAGATTATTAATATCTTCATAGATTTAAATAATCTATTCTTTATTTATTTCATCTTATTATGAGGTAACAAATTATTTAAAGATAATAACTCCTCTAATTGTTTTTCTGATAAAAAACCTTTTTCTAATATTACTTCTTTTATAGTTTTACCGCTTTTCATACAAATTTTACCAATAATATCACTTTTATGATGACCTAAATAAGGATTTAAGTAAGTGAGAATTCCAATCGAATTAAATACATATGATTCACAAACTGATTTATTAGCTGTTATACCATTTATACATTTTTTTAATAGAGAAAAACATGCATGTCTTAAAATACTTAGAGATTCAAATATAGATTGACTAATAATTGGTTCCATAACATTTAATTGTAATTGTCCTGCTTCAGCCGCTAGAGTCACACAAATATCATTTCCTATAACTTTAAAACATATTTGATTTACTAATTCTGGCATGACTGGATTTACTTTAGCAGGCATAATAGAAGATCCAGCTTGTAATTCCGGAAGATTAATTTCATTAAATCCAGCTCGTGGACCAGACGATAATAATCTTAAATCATTACAAATTTTAGATAGTTTCACTGCTAAAAGTTTTAATACTCCATGAATCATTACATATACACCACAATCAGAAGTAGCTTCAATTAAATCTTCCGAAGGTACAAAGGGTAATTGAGTAATTTCAGCTAATTTTTTTACTACTAAATCCTGATAACCATTTGGAGTATTAATACCTGTACCTATAGCTGTAGCCCCTAAATTTACTTCTAATAATAATTTACTATTATTTTCAAGATTTTTAACTTCTTCATTAAGTAATACTTGAAAGGCATTAAATTCTTGTCCTAATGTCATTGGAACAGCATCTTGTAATTGTGTTCTACCCATTTTAAGTATATTTTTAAATTCGATTGATTTATTTTTAAATCCTTCTCTTAGTTCTATTAAAGTTTTTATAAGTTTTTGTATTAACATATAAATTGTTATTCTAATTCCAGTTGGATAAATATCATTCGTAGATTGACATTTATTAACATGGTCATTAGGATGAATATATTGATAGTCACCTTTTTGATATCCTAAAATTTCAAGAGCAATATTTGCTAATACTTCATTAATATTCATATTTATCGAAGTACCTGCTCCTCCTTGATATATATCAATTGGAAATTGATCTCTATATTTATCTTCATTTATAATTAAATCACACGCTGTAATAATTGCATCAGCAATAGTAGAAGATAAAACTTTGAGTTCTTTATTAGTCAAAGTTGCAGCTTTTTTGACTATAACCATAGCGTTAATAAATTCCGGTATATCACTAATTTTATTAGCACTAATTCTAAAATTTTCTAATGCACGAATAGTATGAATACCATAATAAGCATTAGATGGAATTTCTCTACATCCTAACAAATCTTCTTCTTTGCGCATATTTTTTGTCATAAGAACCTTCTAAAAATTAATTATTTTGTCATTGATAAAATTCTTTTATTTAAAATATACTAAACTATTATTTAATTAATAATATTAATTTTTTAAAAAAAAATCTTTTTCTTTCCCTTGAAGAAATCAGTTATATCCCCATATATTATAAATATATAACACTGGAATAAAATTATTTATCCGGGATTTTATTATTTATACTTACTAATAATGATGGGACTTCTTAAAGGAGATCTATTAATGAAAATTCGTCCCTTACATGATAGAGTTATCGTCAAACGTAAAGAAGTTGAATCTAAATCAGCGGGAGGTATTGTATTAACAGGATCTGCCGCAGGTAAATCAACAAGAGGTCAAGTTTTGGCGATAGGTAATGGTCGTATTCTAGATAATGGTGAAACTAAACCACTAGATGTAAAAGTTGGCGATCTAGTTATTTTTAATGATGGTTATGGTGTAAAAACTGAAAAAATAGATAATGAAGAAGTTTTAATTCTGTCCGAAAGCGATATTTTAGCAATTCTTGAAGAATAAAACTTCTAGATAGATATATATGAAACAAATTAAAGGAAAAAAACATGGCAGCTAAAGACGTAAAATTTGGTAATGACGCACGTATTAAAATGATGCGTGGCGTAAATATTTTGGCAGATGCAGTAAAAGTTACTTTAGGTCCTAAAGGACGTAATGTGGTCTTAGATAAATCATTTGGCTCACCTGCTATTACTAAAGATGGCGTTACTGTCGCACGTGAAATAGAATTAGAAGATAAGTTTGAAAATATGGGTGCACAGATGGTCAAAGAAGTAGCCTCAAAATCAAATGATGCAGCTGGTGATGGAACTACTACTGCAACTGTGTTAGCTCAATCAATTGTTAATGAAGGCTTAAAAGCAGTTGCTGCAGGTATGAATCCTATGGATTTGAAACGAGGAATTGATAAAGCTGTTACAGCAGCTGTTGAACAATTAAAAAAAATTTCTGTTCCTTGTTCAGATTCTAAAGCAATAGCTCAAGTAGGTACTATTTCTGCTAACTCTGATGAAAGTGTAGGTAACTTAATAGCACAAGCTATGGAAAAAGTAGGAAAAGAAGGAGTAATTACTGTTGAAGAAGGTACTGGTTTACAAGATGAATTAGATGTAGTAGAAGGAATGCAATTTGATCGTGGCTATCTTTCTCCTTATTTTATTAATAAACCAGAGACAGGTACAATAGAATTAGAACATCCGTTTATTTTGTTAGTTGATAAAAAAATATCTAATATTCGTGAAATGCTTTCTATTTTAGAAGCCGTAGCTAAATCTAATAAACCATTACTTTTAATTGCTGAAGATGTAGAGGGGGAAGCTTTAGCGACTTTAGTAGTGAATAATATGCGTGGTATTGTAAAAGTAGCTGCAGTGAAAGCTCCAGGTTTTGGAGATCGTAGAAAAGCCATGATGCAAGATATTGCTATTTTAACTAAAGGTACAGTTATTTCTGAAGAAATTGGATTAGATTTAGAAAAAACTACCCTTGAAGATTTGGGACAAGCAAAACGTGTAGTCATTAATAAAGATACTACAACAATAATTGATGGCATTGGTCAACAAGCCGCTATTAAAGGACGTATAGCACAAATTCGTCAACAAATCGAAGAAGCAACATCTGATTATGATAAAGAAAAATTACAAGAACGTGTTGCTAAACTTGCAGGTGGTGTTGCAGTAATAAAAGTTGGTGCAGCTACTGAAGTTGAAATGAAAGAGAAAAAAGCTCGCGTTGAAGACGCATTACATGCCACACGTGCAGCTGTAGAAGAAGGAGTTGTAGCCGGTGGAGGAGTAGCTTTAATACGTGCAGCAGAAAATATTTCTTCATTAAAAGGTGAAAATGAAGATCAAAATATGGGAATTCGTGTGGCACAAAAAGCTATGGAATCTCCACTTCGTCAAATAGTTGCCAATTCTGGTGAAGAACCATCAGTAATTGCTAATAAAGTAAAAGCCGGTAAGGGAAATTATGGTTATAATGCTAGTTCTGAAATGTATGGAGATATGTTAAAAATGGGTATTTTAGATCCGACTAAAGTAACTCGTTCAGCATTGCAATATGCAGCTTCAGTTGCGGGATTAATGATAACTACTGAATGTATGATAACTGAACATCCGAAAGATGATAAAACTGCTGATATTAATCCTGCAGGTTCTGGTGGTATGGGAGGAATGGGTGGTATGATGTAAAAAATCAAACTCAAACTATCCCAAAATTATAATAAATAAGTATTCTTTAAAAACCCTTGCTAATGATGCAAGGGTTTTTATTACTATTAGTAATTTCATTGAATTAATTCTAATTATGCATAGGATTTTAATAATCGATATCTTTTAAATGAACCGAAAGACTTTTGAGAGTATAATTTGTAATCTTCAACATTATTGGCAATCAAAAGGTTGTATTTTAGTTCAACCATTTGATTTAGAAGTAGGTGCGGGAACTTCACATCCTATAACATTTTTTGGGGCTATAGGTCCTGAACCTATTAATGCTGCTTATGTTCAACCCTCTCGTCGTCCCACAGATGGACGTTATGCAAATAATCCTAATAAACTTCAACATTTTTATCAATTTCAAGTAATTATGAAACCTTCTCCTCACAATATCCAAGATTTATATTTTAATTCATTACAAGCATTAGGAATTAATTTATCTATTAATGATATTCGTTTTATTCAAGATGATTGGGAAAATCCTTCATTGGGAGCTTGGGGTTATGGTTGGGAAATATGGTTAAATGGTATGGAAATCACTCAATTTACTTATTTTCAACAAATGGGAGGATTAGAATGTTTTCCTATTATGGTAGAAATAACATATGGGTTAGAAAGACTAGCTATGCATTTGCAAGAAATAAATAATATTAGTAAGCTTATTTGGTATATAGATAATAATAAACAAACTATAATAACTTATGGTGATCTGTTTATGCAAAATGAAATTGAACATTCTTATTATAATTTTAAATATGCTAATATAAATTTTTTATTTATTTGTTTTGATCAATATGAAAAAGAAGCAAATAAATTAATTAAATTAACCAAACCATTATCAATTCCAGCATATGAATTAATCTTAAAAGCTATGCATATTTTTAATTTACTTGAAGCAAGAAAAGCAATTTCTGTAACTGAACGTCAACGATATATTTTACGTCTTAGAACACTTACTAAAACTGTTATGACAACATATTATAATTATCGTAAATCTTTGGGTTTTCCTAGATGTAATATCTACAATAAAAATTAAAAAAATATGAGACTTATAAAAAACCAAACCTTTTTATTGGAAATAGGTACTGAAGAATTACCCTCAAAGCTACTACGTAATATTGCAGTAGCGTTTACTAATTATTTTATACAAGAATGTAATCGTGTTAAATTACAGTATGATAAAGTTCATTGGTTTGCATCTCCACGTCGTCTTGCCATTAAGATTGATAAATTAAATTATTATTTTCTTCACCCCCAAAAATTGCGATCAAAGATTTATTTTACAAAAGATCTTTTACCACAAATAATCAATAATGCTTTATTACAACTTGTAAAAAAATTTCCATCTATGCGTTGGGGAGATGGAACTATAACATTCATACGACCAGTTCATAGTGTATTATTATTATTGGGAGAGGAATTAATTTCCATTAAATTACTTGGAATATCATCTTCTAGAAAGATTTTTGGTCATAGATTTATGGGAGAATTAAATATTAATATTAAGTGTGCCGATGAGTATCCAAAAATTTTACTTTCATGTGGAAAAGTCATTGCTTGTTATGAAGAACGTAAACATAAAATTGCATTTCATGTTGAAAAAGTAGCTTATCAAATTGGGGGAAGAGTAAAAATTGATAACCTTCTTTTAGAAGAATTAACTTCATTAGTTGAATGGCCTGTAGTTTTAATTGGGTCATTTGATGAAAAATTTCTTTCTATTCCTATCCTTACACATATTATTCAATCGGATCATAAATCATTCGTAGTTTACAACTTTAATCATCAATTAATTCCTAAATTTATTTTTATAGCTAATATTGAATCTCAAGATTATAAACAAATTATCGAAGGTAATGAAAAAATTTTACATTCTCGATTATCTGATGTAAATTTTTTTATACATGAAGATCGTAAAAAACCTTTATATCAATATTTTTCCTTATTAGAATCTATTATATTTCAATACCAATTAGGTACTTTATGTGATAAAGTACAACGTATTAAAAGTTTAGCCATTTATATAGCTCAAAACCTCCATATAAATAATCTAAATGATGTAGAACGTGCTGCATTCTTAGCTAAATGTGATTTAGCGACAAATATGGTATTTGAATTTCCAAAGACTCAAGGTATTATTGGTATGCATTATGCACTTCTAGATGGGGAAAAAGAAGAAATTGCTATATCTATAAAGGAACATTATAAACCATCTTATAAAAAAGATAGATTACCTTCTAATCTTATAGCTTGCTCAATAGCTATATCGGATAAAATTGATACTTTAACTGGTATTATTGGTATTGGAATTCATTCAACTGGAGAGAAAGATCCTTTTGGATTAAGGCGTAATGCATTAGGTATATTACGTATAATATTAGAAAAAAATCTTTCATTAGATTTACAATCTCTTATACATGAATCAATAAAAGTTTATAAAACTAAATTAACCAATCATAATGTAGCAAATGACGTTATACAGTTTTTATTAAAACGTTTAATTTCCTTGTATAAAGAACAAGGATATAGAATTGATGTGATTAAAGCTGTATTAGCAATTAATCCTTCTTTATTATGTGATTTGAATGCACGTATAAAAGCTCTTTCTTCTGTTAAAGAATCTTTTAAATTTTCTATAATTAATAAACGAATTTCTAATTTTTTAATAAAAAATCAAAAAGAAATTTCAAATTTAAATGAAGAAATTGATTTATCATTAATCCTAGAAAAGGAAGAAAAAATACTGAATTATTCTCTTATGAATTTGAGTAAAAAATTACCAACTTATTTTAATAATTATAAGTATGAGTGTATTTTAAGGGAATTAATTACATTATATAATCCTATTAATAATTTTTTTAACTGTGTACCAATTAATATTTCTGATCATCGATTAAAAATTAATCGATTAAAATTACTCATAAAAATCCAAAAAATATTTTTTAAAATAGCAGATTTTTCTTTACTTCAAGACAATTAATTTATTTGAAAATGTAACATTTATAATAAGATTTATATATCTTCTTTTAAGATAACAATGATTTTGTATCATAGCCGTACACAGTTTTTATAAACTAATCAATATTTTTTAATAATTAGTATTAACAAGTTTATGTTAAAATACTTTGAGAATTAGATAAATTAGTCTATTTTCAAAAAAACACTACTAAAAAATAGTAGAAGATATTTTTTTCTAATGTCATTAGACTTATTGGTAAAGTGGATTATTTTTATAATATTCAAAATGTTGATATGCTTTAGAAGTCACTATACGACCTCGTGGTGTACGTTTAATAAATCCTTGTTGAATTAAAAATGGTTCGATTATATCTTCTACAGTATCTTTTTCTTCACTAATGGCTGTAGCAAGATTATCTAATCCCACTGGTCCTCCATTAAATTGATTAATTATTGTAAATAAGAATTTACGATCCATATAATCCAGTCCTTTATAATCTACATTAAGTAGATTTAATGCTTTGGAGGCTATTTCTTTATTTAAATTACTTTTGGTATATACATCAGCAAAATCACGTACTCTACGTAATAAACGATTAGCAATACGGGGTGTACCTCGTGCTCTTTGTGCAATTTCTAAAATTCCATCTTCACTAATTTGTAAATCTAAATATATTGCACTACGATCCACAATCTTTGTCAGATCTGAGATAGAATAAAATTCTAGACGTTGGATAATTCCAAATCGATCTCTTAGAGGAGATGTTAAAGCAGCTGCTTTAGTAGTAGCTCCAATTAAAGTAAAAGGAGGTAAATCAATTTTAATTGAACGTGCACTAGGACCATTTCCGATTAAAATATCTAATTGATAATCTTCCATTGCTGGATATAATATTTCTTCTACTATAGGAGATAATCGATGAATTTCATCAATAAATAATATTTCTTGATATTCTAAATTAGTTAGAATAGCTGCTAAATCTCCTGCTTTTTCTAATACTGGACCAGAAGTACTGCGTAAATTCACACCCATTTCATTAGCAATAATATTCGCAAGGGTTGTTTTACCTAAGCCAGGAGGTCCAAAAATTAGTACATGGTCTAAGACCGTTTTCCTAATTTTAGCAGCTTGAATAAATATCTGCATTTGATTTTTTATATTTTTTTGTCCTATATATTCTATTAGTTTTTTGGGACGTAAAGCACGTTCAGAAAAATTTTTGGATTTTAAATCATGTTTCGTAAAATTACGTGACATTAGTAGTCGAGAATCCATTGGTATACTCTCATTATAGTGCTGCTGTACGAAGAGCTTCACGTATTAGTGTTTCACAATTTTCGGCTACAGCAGTATTTATTGTATGTTTGACTTTATTAATCATTCTTTTAGCTTCTTGAGGTTTATAACCTAAGACTATTAAGGCTGATATAGCTTCATTTTCTACTTTGGTATTTTGAGGTAAAAAATCTTCGTTCGTAATTTTTGAATCTACATTTTCAGATTTTAATGATGGAAAAAATAAATTAGATTTATGTATATGATCTCTCATTTCAATCACTAATCGTTCAGCAGTTTTTTTACCAACTCCTGGTAATTTTACTAAAATATCTATTTCATTATCTTTAATTGCTAAAATTAACTCACTGGCAGACATTCCTGATAAAATAGCTAATGCTAATTTCGGTCCAATACCATTAACTTTAATTAATTCACGAAATAAGGTTCTTTCTTGTTTATTATTAAAACCAAATAATAGTTGAGCATCTTCCCGCACAATAAAATGTGTGAAAATAATTATTTCGCAATTTACTTTGGGGAGAAGATAAAAACAGGTCATAGGCATATTTATTTCATAAGCTATACCATGAATATCTAATAAAATTTGTGGAGGAGATTTTTCAATAAGAATACCTTTTAAACGTCCTATCACTTAACGTTCCTTAAAGAGATTTTACAAAAGTATGTTATTTATAAATAGTTTTTTATTTTAAATACTATTTATTATAGAATAAATTATTATCCAATAATAATGATGGTATCTTATACATATGACAATGTGTAATTGCTACAGCTAAAGCATCAGCAGCATCTTCAGGTGGGTTAACGGATAAATTCAGTAATATGCGTACCATATGTTGAACTTGATATTTTTTTGCTCCTCCATTTCCAACTACAGCGTTTTTTACTTGTTTAGCAGCATATTCAAATACTTGTAAATTATGATTAACTGCTGATACTATTGCCACTCCTTGTGCTTGTCCTAATTTCAATGCAGATTTAGCATTCTTAGCCATAAAAATTTGCTCAATAGCTAAAATTTGAGGATTATATTGATTAATAATTTTACTTATTCCCCAATAAATATCTTTTAACCGTAAAAAAAAATTATTTTTTTTATTAGTATGAATACAACCACTACCTAAATAATTAATAATATTACCAGTTTTGCAAACTACTCCATATCCAGTAATTACTGATCCAGGATCTATACCTATAATCGTAACCATTATTAGCTCATTATTAACAATGTTCAATAATTTTTATTATATATTAGCGTTATGAAAAATTTCTTTTATATCATCAAAAAATTGAAATTGTTCAATTAATTTCAATAATTGCATAGTATTTTGTTCATTTAATTCAATTTTAATAATTGGCGTTATCAATACTTGAGATTTTTCAGGTTGAAAACCCAAAGTAATTAGAATGTTTTTAAGGACAATTAATAATTCAGGTTTAATAAAAATATTAAAGCTACTATTTTCTAATGAAACATCTTCAGCACCTGTATCTAAAGCAATATTGATTAATTTTTCTTCATCTTGTATTCCACCAGTATAAAAAAGTGAAATTAAACCCGTTTTTTTGAATAAGTATGAAACAGATCCATTCACAGCTAAATTACCACCATATTTAGTAAATATAGATCTTAATTTAGAAACTGTACGTTTGCGATTATCACTTAAGCATTTTAACATTATAGCAGTACCACCTGGTCCATAAGCTTCATATGTAATCTCTTCGACATTTGATTCATATTGAAAAGTATTATTAGTAATAGTAGTACCACGCATAATAGCACGATTAATAGTGTCACGACTCATATTCTGAGCCCATGCTTTATTTAAAGCTGTACGTAAACGAGCATTAATACTAGGATCTGTTCCTCCATGTTTTACAGCAGTAATAATATCTCGAATAATTTTTGTAAAAGTATTTCCACGTTTTGCATCTTGTGCTGCTTTTCTATGTTTAGTATTTGACCATTTACTATGTCCTGACATTTTTTTTCCAAAAAAATTAAATTTTTAATTCATAAAACTAGGAGCATTTGTCATTAAGCAAGTAGCAGTCGTAGTTTTTGGAAAAGCTATAACATCTTTAATATTAGTAGTATTAGTTAATAACATGACCAATCGATCTAATCCTAAAGCAATTCCTGCATGTGGTGGAGTACCATATTGTAGTGCCTTTAGAAAAAATCCAAACTGATCATTTTGCTGTTTGTCACTCATTCCTAATAGAGAAAAAATAACTCTTTGCATCTCAATTGTATTGATACGAACTGAACCACTACCAATTTCATAACCATTAATTATAAGATCATATGTATCAGATAAAATTTTTTTAGGTTGATTCAAAATATCTTCTTTTGTTGTCATTTGAGATGGAGCTGTAAAAGGATGGTGTACAGATTTTAGGTTTCCATGTTCATCTTCTGAAAAGAGAGGAAAATTAATTATCCATAAAGGACACCACGAATTTTTATTAATTAATTGTAATTCTTGTCCTATTTTAATACGTAAAATTCCTAATATATATGAAACCATTTGGAAACTACCTGAACAAAAAAAAATAATATCGTTATTAATAGCATTTGTACGATGTATAACGGCCTGGATTAAATTTATTGGTAATTTAATGTTGTCATGTTGGGCTATATCTTCTTGTTTGTTATTAACTGCAATCCAGTCTATAAATTGTACATCTAATTTAGCACTAAATTTTTTTCTATATTCTTCTATGAAAGTTAATATTTTTGTACCATTAGGAATATGAAGTACAGCAAATCGTTCTTTAATTAAATGATCTTGTAAACCAAAAAGTCTTGCTAAATCAATAATATCTACTAATGATAAAGGATTTCGTAAATCTGGTTTATCAGATCCATATCTTCGCATAGCTTCATTAAAAGTAATAACTGGAAAAGTATTATCTAATTCAATATTATTTATCTTTTTCCATAAACCACGTATCATTTGTTCTAACATCTTACGGATACTAGTAGATGATAAAAAAGATACTTCTAGATCGATTTGAGTAAATTCTGGTTGACGATCAGTTCTTAGATCTTCATCACGAAAACATTTAACAATCTGATAATAACGATCAAAACCTGAAATCATTAATAATTGCTTAAATAGTTGTGGTGATTGAGGTAAAGCATAATATTTACCCTTATGTATACGACTGGGAATTAAATAATCTCTAGCTCCTTCAGGAGTTGCACGAGTTAAAATAGGAGTTTCAATTTCTATAAATTCATTAGATTCTAAAAAATTTCGTATAAAAATAACACTTTGTGCTCGTATTTTTAATCTTTTCGCTATATCAACACGACGTAAATCTAAATAACGATATTTTAAACGTATGTCTTCATTATTAATTTTATTAAGATCTATTGGTAAAGGCTTAGAAGGATTTATAATAATAAGTTCGCTAGCATGAACTTCTATAGTTCCAGTTTCTTTATAGTAGTTGATATTTTTATTTTGTCGTAAACCAACTATTCCTTTTACTTGGATACAATATTCATTTCTCAATTCAATAGCTTTATTAAAAAGTTCTGGAAATTTAGATTCAAAAACAATTTGAACTGTTCCTTTACAATCACGTAACTCAATAAAGAGTATTTTACGTATATTACGAGAATGATGTACCCAACCACATAAAATTACATCCTGACCAATATCTTGAGAGGTAAGTTGACCACAATATTTAGTACGCATAATTACTTCCTTTAAGTTTTAAAAATATTATAATTATAAATAGTTAGAGAGAGTAATATTATCGATGTAAAAACTATATATGTTTTTCAATATTGTTATATACAACACTTGACTGTTTTAACTAACTAATTAAGATTTTTAAATAAAAATGCAGAAGTACGATCAAATTTTTTCTTTACCTTTGACAAAAAGTCAATGGAGTTTTGATGAAGATGTAACCCAAGTTTTTTCTAATATGATTAAACGTTCTATTCCAGGCTATTCAATTATTATTAATATGATTGGAAAATTATCACAAAAATTTGTAAAAAACCATACTCAGATTTATGATCTGGGATGTTCTTTGGGTGATATAGCAATCTCTATTCAAAAAAATCTACAAGCTAATAAGAGTAAGGGTTGTCAAATCATTGCTATTGATAATTCTCCCTCTATGATTACTCAGTTGAAACAGAAGATCAAACAACAAAAAACCATCTATAGTACTATCATTAAAATTATTGAAAATGACATAAATAAGAGTATTATTAGAAATGCTTCGATGGTAGTATTAAATTTTACCTTACAATTTATCCCCTTAGAAAAAAGAGAACATCTTCTCAAATCTATTTTTGCAGGTCTTAATTCAGAAGGAGTGCTAATTATTTCTGAAAAATTTAAGTTTAATAATTATCGCATTGATCAAATAATTACAAATCTATATTATGATTTTAAAAAAAATCATGGATATAGTGATTTTGAAATTATTCAAAAACAGAATTTATTGAAAAAAGTTATGATAATTGAGACAATTGAAAATCAGATCAAAACTCTTCAAAAAATTGGATTTGTACATGTTGATTTATGGTTCCAATATTTAAATTTTGGATCGTTAATAGCAATTAAAAATTAATTAATATGAACTTTAATAGTTTTTATAAAATTCTTATTCAAGAACATTTTCTTAAATGGTTAGAAATCTTACCTACTCAATTAAATAAATTTAAATCTACATCCTTCAAAGGTTTATTGAAAGATTGGTATAAAATTGTTCTTAAGATACCTATAATTATACCCGAATTATTAGATTTAAAAAATAATATTACTGCTATAAATAATAATATTTGTAATAATACAATTATTATGATTGAAAAATTACTGCAGAGATTAGTACCTTGGCGTAAAGGACCTTTTTTTCTTTACGGAATAAACATTGATGCTGAATGGTGTTCAAATTTAAAATGGGAAAGAGTTTTTAAACATATATCTTCATTAGCTGGTCGTCGGGTATTAGATGTGGGATGTGGAAATGGTTATTATCTTTTACGTATGCTTGGTGCTGATGCTAAATTAACTATTGGTGTGGATCCTAATCTTTTATCTTGTTTTCAATTTCAAGCAATTAAAAAATTATTAGGTAATAATTTATCGGCATATTTATTACCTTTGTCTTTAGAACAACTTCCCTCATCCGAAACATTTGATACAGTTTTTTCTATGGGAGTAATTTATCATAAAAGATCACCCTTAGATCATTTAAGGGACCTAAAAAATCAATTAATTTCGGGAGGAGAATTAATACTTGAAACTCTTATTTTAACAGGAGAAGAATCAAAAATCTTTATGCCTAGTAAACGGTATGCTAATATGCGTAATATTTGGTTTATTCCTTCAGCTACTGCACTAACAATTTGGTTAGATAGATGTGGTTTTCAAAATATTCGTATAGTTGATTATACAAAAACTACTTCATTAGAACAACGTTGTACTTCTTGGGCAAATGTTAATTCATTATCTGATTGTTTAGATCCAAAAAATGCCAATCAAACTATCGAAGGATACCCTGCACCATTACGAGCAATCATTATTGCTAGAAAATCATAAGGAATATTTATAAGGATTGTAGACATGAATATTCAAGCTATTATTAATGAAAAACTTAGACAAGCACTAATGAAAATAGGAATACATAACTCTAAAGAGATAAATGTATATCAATCAATAAAAGCTAATTTTGGTGATTATCAAATTAATGGCATTATAGCTTTAGCTAAACGATTACATATTTCCCCTCAACATTTAGCAAAACAAATTATCCAAAATATACATATTAATGATATTGCTAATCGAATTTGGATTGCTAATTCATGTTATATTAATATTTTTTTAAAGAGTAATTGGTTAGCTAAAGAAATAGACAAAGCATTAATCCTTCCTAATTTAGGTATAACCAAAGTTAATCCTCAACAAATTGTAATTGATTATTCAGGTCCTAATGTAGCGAAAGAAATGCATATTGGTCATCTTAGATCAACTATTATTGGAGATGCCATTGCTAGAACATTAGAATTTTTAGGTCATAATGTAATTCGTGCTAATCATATAGGAGATTGGGGAATGCCTTTTGGCATGTTAATTGCTCTGATGGAAAAAAAACATAAGACTTTTAATAAAGATATAACACTTATAGATCTAGAACATTTATATCGTGAAGCTAAAAGTTATTCTGAAACAGATATAATGTTTGCTAAACAGGCAAGTGATTATGTTGTGAAATTACAACAGGGAGATTTTAAATGTCTTAAGTTATGGAAATTTCTTGTAGATATTAGTATGAAAAAAAATCAAACTATATATAATCGGCTCAATGTGACTCTAACTAGTAATGATGTAATGGGAGAAAGTATTTATAATGAAATGTTACCAAATATAATTAGAGATTTAAAATCTAAGGGATTAGCAAAAGAAAGTGAAGGAGCTATAGTTGTTTTTCTAGAGGAATTGAAAAATAAAAAAGGTAATCCCATGGGCGTCATTATTCAAAAAAAAGATGGAGCATATTTATATACTACAACTGATATAGCATGTATAAAATATCGTTATGAAAAATTTCATGCAGATCGCATTATTTATTACATTGATTCCCGTCAACACCAACATTTAACACAGGTCTGGACTATTGCACGTAAAGCTGGTTATATTCCTGAATATGTTTCTCTTGAACATCATATGTTTGGTATGATCTTAGGTAAAGATGAAAAACCATTTAAAACTCGTACAGGTGAAACAATTAAATTATTAGATTTATTAAATGAAGCTGTATTTCGAGCTAAAAGGGTTCTTTTATCTAAAAATCCTAATTTATCTTCAGACGAGATTACAAAAATAGCAGATGTTATTGGTATTGGTGCCATAAAATATGCTGATTTATCTAAGAATCGTCTGACAAATTACGTATTTGATTGGGATCAAATGTTATCTTTTGATGGAAATACAGCACCATATATACAATATGCTTATACACGTGCAACTTCGATTGTGAGAAAAGCATTAATAAACGAATCTGATAATAAATTATTATTAATTAATGAAAAAATAGAACTTTCCAATGAATTGGAACGATTATTCGCTGTACGTCTCCTACAGTTCGAAGAAATTATAACTAAAGTAGCTCTCAATGGAACACCACATATAATGTGTGCTTATTTATATAATTTAGCTACTTTATTTTCTAATTTTTATGAAAAAGAACCAATTATAAGAATTTCGCATTCGATAATAAAAAAAAGTCGTTTAAAATTAGTAAAATTGTTTATTAAAACTATAGCATTAGGATTAAATACTTTAGGAATTAAAACTATAGATCGAATGTAACATTATCATAATCTAATATAGATAGGTGAGGTGTCCGAGAGGTTGAAGGAGCATGCTTGGAAAGCATGTATATGTTTAATAATGTATCGTGGGTTCGAATCCCTCCCTCACCGTCCTAATATAAGAATTCATCAATTATTAATCCATTATAAAAACCCTTTGAATATATATAATTTTAAAAATAATGATTTTTATATATAAAATAACAATTAAATTACATTCTATGTTAAAATTATTAACAATAATTAAAGAAGTTTTTCATATAATGAAAGAAGGAGAAGAAATATGATTACATTATGCGTGAAGCTCAATAAAATTCTGCATAATAGAATTAATACAGCTGCGCAGAATGTTAATTGTACTTCAGAAGATTTGATAAAACAAGCTATATTAAACTATTTAGACACTTTAGAAAATGAGACTAAATTATCTAATTTAACCTTAGAATCATCATCAGATCTTAAAGTAAACAATTTAAAATCTTCAGTAGAAACACCTCTCTATCAACCATTTCATGAGTTATCAAAACAAATTAGAAAACAATCAAAAAAAAGAGATTTAATTACTTTAGCATGGACAGTATCAGAACAGAAAATAGTTCCATTATTACTAGAACAAGTCCGTCAATCTACCACTAACTTAGAAGATAAAATCAAAACATTAGCTGTTCTCTTAGTTACTAATCTACGTAATCCAAAAACTAGTTCTAGTCGTATAGATACTATGCAAAAAATATTACATGAATTTTCTTTATCTTCTCCTGAAGGTATTTCTTTAATGTGTTTAGCAGAAGCTCTGTTACGAATTCCTGATAAACCAACACGTGATGCACTAATTAGGGATAAAATTGGTAAAGGAAATTGGCAAGCCCATTTAGGTGCTAGTGATTCATTATTCGTAAATGCTACAACTTGGGGATTATTAATTACAGGACACTTGATTAATTATAATCCGAGCAACTTATCATCTTTATTAAATAAAATTATACTAAATAGTGGAGAACCTATTATTCGTAAAAGTATGGATATAGCAATTCGAATAATGGGTAAAAATTTTATAATTGGTGAAAATATTTCAGAAGCATTATCTCGTTCAAAAAAATTAGAACTTCAAGGATTTCGTTATTCTTATGATATGCTTGGAGAAGCAGCACTAACATATCAAAATGCTCAAGAGTATTTGAATTCTTATCAAGAAGCAATTCATGCTATAGGAAAAGCTTCAGATGGTAGAGGAATTTATGAAGGACCAGGAATTTCTATTAAACTATCAGCTTTACATCCTCGCTATAATCGAAGCCAATATGATCGAATTATGAATGAATTATATACAACCTTAAAACAATTAACATTATTAGCACGACAATATGATATAGCAATTAATATTGATGCAGAAGAAGCCGATAGATTAGAACTATCATTAGATATGTTAGAAAAACTTTGTTTTGAACCTGAGTTAGCTGGATGGAATGGAATTGGTTTTGTTATTCAATCATATCAAAAACGTTGTCCTTTTGTAATAGATTCAATTATAGATTTAGCTCAACGTAGTAAGCATCGCTTAATGATTAGATTAGTAAAAGGTGCTTATTGGGATACTGAAATTAAACGAGCTCAAATAGATGGATTAAAAGATTATCCAGTATATACTCGTAAAGTATATACTGATATTTCTTATCTAGCATGTGCACGAAAATTACTGGATGTACCACAGTTAATTTATCCGCAATTTGCTACTCATAATGCTCATACTTTAGCTGCTATATACTATTTAGCGGGTCAGAATTATTATTCAGGACAATATGAATTTCAGTGCTTACATGGAATGGGAGAAAATTTATACAATCAAATAGTAGGTGGTTCAATATTAAAAGGAAACATGACTAGACCATGTCGTATTTATGCTCCTATTGGTAGTTATGAAAAATTACTTTCGTATTTAGTTAGACGTCTCTTAGAAAATGGATCTAATACTTCTTTTGTTAACCGTTTAGCAAATAAGTCGGTCTCAATTGAAGAACTTATTTCTAATCCAATCGAAATAGTTGATAAACTCTCATCTACAGAAGGAACTATAGGATTACCAAATCCTAAAATTCCATTACCTATAAATTTATATGGAGCGGAACGGCTTAATTCTATTGGAATAAATTTAAATAATGAAAAAGATTTATCATTATTATCTACTGAATTATTAAAAAATAGCACAAAAAAATGGTATGCAACATCAATAATAAAAGGAACAGTAGATGAAGAAGAATGTAATCGTAAAATTATTAATCCTGCAGAACACAATGATATTGTAGGTTATGCTCGTGATGTAACGGCAAAAGAAGTTAGTTCATTAATTACCATTGCTGAAAAATCCTCAAAGGTATGGTCAGCTTTAGAAATTAAACAAAGAATATCGATTTTAAATAATGCTGCTATATTAATGCAAAATCGTATAAACCTATTAATAAGTCTTTTAGTTCGTGAAGCAGGAAAAACACTTAGTAATGCCATTTCTGAAGTACGTGAAGCGATAGATTTTCTACGTTATTACTCAAGTAAAATACATAATTTTAATAATCAAGACTTTATACCATTAGGTCCAGTAGTTTGTATCAGTCCTTGGAATTTTCCATTAGCAATATTTGTAGGACAAATTGCAGCAGCATTAGCAGCTGGTAATAGTGTTTTAGCCAAACCTGCGGAACAAACCCCATTAATAGCTGCTCAAGCAGTTAACATTCTATACGATGCAGGAGTACCTCATGAGGTTTTGCAACTTATTATTGGTAAAGGTAATACAATAGGATCAGCTTTGATTAAAAATAATCTAGTAAAAGGGGTAATTTTTACCGGATCTACAACAGTAGCTACATCCATTCAAAAAATTCTAGCTGAACGCATTGAAAAAAAGAGTATTCCTTTTATTGCTGAAACTGGAGGCCTAAATACTATGATTGTTGATTCTTCTGCATTAACAGAGCAAGTCGTTTTAGATATTATTACTTCTGCTTTTGATAGTGCAGGTCAACGGTGTTCTGCATTACGTCTTTTATGTGTGCAAGAAGATGTAGCGGAAAAAACATTAAATATGTTACAAGGAGCCATTACAGAATATAATATTGGTAATCCAGATCAACTCAACACAGATATTGGACCAGTTATAAATATGCAATCAAAACAAAATATTGAATTACATATTCAAACTATGAAAGCGAAAGGATTTAAAATTTATCAACCCCCATTAAAAGATTCCAATAAAAATCTTAAACATGGTATATTTGTACCACCTACTTTAATTGAAATTAGTAAAATTAGTGACTTACAAACAGAAGTGTTTGGTCCTATATTACATATAGTTCGTTTTTCTAGAAAAAATCTTTCTACAATAATAGATAATATTAATGCTTCTGGATATGGTTTAACTATGGGGATTCATACACGTATTGATGACACTATGACTCAAATAATTAAAAAATCTCAAGTGGGTAATTTATACGTTAATAGAAATATTGTTGGTGCGGTAGTTGGAGTCCAACCATTTGGTGGACAAGGATTATCTGGAACTGGTCCAAAAGCAGGAGGTCCACTTTATCTGTATAAATTGCTCTCTTACTATCCTGAAGAAGCTATACATAAAACACTATTAAAATATGAACAATTTCATTCAGAAAACTATACAAAGTGTCATAAATTATTACAACCATTTGATTCTTTAATTTTATGGGCAAAACAAAATCAAAATAATTTTTTGGCTAACCTTTGTAAATCTTTTCGAGAATTATCTATTAGTAATACTCATTATCTCCTTCCTGGACCTACAGGAGAAAAGAACACTTATTCTTTATTACCTCGGAAAGGTATATTATGTTTAGCAGAGAATCAATCAGATTTATTAATTCAATTAGCAGCTATAGCTGCAGTTGAGAGTAAAGCAGTCTGGCTGAAAAAAGAATTTTATTATACGATATATAATCTTCTTCCTACCGAGATTACAAAAATCATTCATTTTATAAATCCTGAAAATATTTTTCAACCAAATCAGCTATTTGATACAGTATTATATCATGGTGATACATCTCAATTGCGTGAAATATGTATAAAAATGGCTAATAAAGATGGCTCAATAATACCTGTCTATGGATTTTTAAAAGGTGAGACAAAATTATTTTTAGAGAGATTTATCTTAGAAAGAACTTTAAGTATTAATACTACAGCTGTAGGGGGAAATACGAGTTTAATTACTTTAAAAGAAAATAATTGATAATTAGATGGGATTTCTCACTGGAAAGTATATCTTAATAATGGGTGTTGCTAATAGTTCTTCAATTGCTTATGGTATAGCAAAAGCTATGCATTATCATGGAGCTAAATTAGCATTTACTTATAAAAATAAGCGTTTAAAGAATAAAGTTCAATTTTTGGCAAATCAATTACATTCAGAAATAGTTTTACCTTGTGATGTTAGTAATGATCATAAGATACAAAAAATGTTTGAAGATCTAAAAAAATATTGGCCAAATTTTGATGGTTTAGTACATTCTATAGGATATGCTCCTAAAACTGAACTTAGTGATGATTATGTGGATAATATTAGTCGTTCAGGATTCAAAATATCACATGATATTACTTCTTATAGTTTTGTAGCTTTAGCAAAAGCATGTCGCCATATGCTTAATGATAATGCTACATTGATAACTTTATCATTTTTAGGATCACAAAGAACTATTTCTAATTATAATATAATGGGAATTGCTAAAGCTTCATTAGAAGCAAATGTTCGTTATATGGCAAATTCGATGGGTCCTACTAAAGGAATACGTGTGAATGCAATCTCTACTGGTCCAATTAAGACTCTAGCAGCGTATGGTATTAAAAATTTTAAAAAAATGTTTTCATATATCAAATCTCATTCGCCTTTGAGGCGTACAATTTCTTTAGAAGAAATTGGTAATGTTGCATCTTTTCTTTGTTCAGATTTAGCTTCAGGAATAACTGGACAAGTAATTTATGTTGATGGAGGTTTTAATATTGTATTACCACTTGAATATTAATTGTATTAAAATTAATTTTTATATATTTATTATGTATGTTAAAAAATAATTTATTACTTAAACAACTAAAAAAACAATTACAAACTCTTTCACGTATTGAAGGAATAGTAAAACAAACTAAAACAGGATTTGGTTGGTTACATACTAATACATCAAAAAAATATTTGATTTCTAAATTTGATATGAAAAGAGTTATGCATGGAGATCGTATTATTGCCATTTTAGAAAACAATGATAATCAACCATCTATAGCAAAACCCGAAAAATTATTAGAACCGGCTATTAAACGTTTTATTGGACGTATTCAGAATCATAATAAATTATTATCTATAATTCCATATTTTTTACCGATAAAAAATCTTATTTTATGTAGTATGCCAACTAACAATATTAAATATCACTTTAAAAGTGGAGATTGGGTTGTAGCAGAAATATGTAAACATCCTTTAACAAATCTAAATGATCAAAATTTTTATGCAGATTTAATACAAATAATATCTTCAGGTACAGATCATTTAGTTCCTTGGTGGGTTACTTTAGTAAAACATAATCTTGAACGTCATTCTCCTGTAATGCATCATAATACTATTTTTATTAAAGTTGAAAATGAAAAATTATATCGTGAAGATCTAACTAAATTACCTTTTATTACTATTGATAATGATAGTACAGAAGATATGGATGATGCATTGTATGCTGAAGAAATTTCAACTAATCTATTTCGTCTTACAATTGCTATTGCAGATCCAAGTTCATTAATTATACAAAATAGTGAATTAGATCTATTAGCAGCTAATCGTTCTTTTAGTACTTATTTACCTAATTTAAATATTCCAATGTTGCCTAGGCAATTTTCTGAAAAGTTTTGTTCATTACGTCCTGGAGTCCAAAGACCAGTTTTAATTTGTCAAATAGTAATTAAAAATGATGGTAGTATTATCTTTTCTCAAATGAAATTTAGTTTAGCATGGATTATCTCTAAAGCAAAACTTATATATAGAAATGTTTCTAATTGGTTAGAAAATAGCGGCAAATGGAATCCAGAAAATAAAATTATAGCAGATCAAATCAAATTATTATATCGTATTTATATACGACGTTATAGGTGGAGAAAACAAAATGCTTTAGTTTTAAAAAATCAAGATCAACCTCAATATCATTTTGTATTTAATGCAGCAGGTTGTATATCTGATATAAAAATTGAATATAGACGTATTGCACATTTTCTTATAGAAGAAATCATGATAACAGCTAATATTTGTGCAAGTAATTTTCTACGTGAAAAATTAGGATTTGGAATATATAATGTACATATAGGATTTAATAAAACTGATGTTCAATTAATAGTTAATATTCTAGCTAAATATGGACTAATTTTTGATAGCAGTGTTATTACTACTTTAAACGGGTATTGTCATTTACAATATTTAATTGATACGTTATCTATACCTTATTTAAATAATATCATGAAAAAATTTCAAACCGTCACTGAAATTACTACACAACCCAAACCTCATTTTGGATTAGGTTTAGAATGCTATGCTACTTGGACGTCACCTATTCGTAAGTATGGTGATATCATTAATCATCGTTTAATAAAATCCATTTTAATAGGAAAAAATATATGTTGTCCAAGTCCTGAAACAATTCTTATTATGAAAGAACGTCGTCGCTTAAATCGCTTAGCTCAACGTGATGTAAAAAATTGGCTTTATTCACTTTTTTTAAAAAAATATATAAATCCTCCGAGAAAATTTCGTGCTGAAATTAAATTTGTTATACAAAATGGATTATGTATAACAATTATCGATAATGGAGCACAAGCCTTTATTCCAAAAATATTTATTCATTCAAAATATAAAGAATTAATTTTAAATCAAGAAATAGGTATAGTTCAAATACAACATAAAGAACTTTTTAAGGTTGGAGATCTCATAACTGTTTATATTTTTGATATAAATCCAGATAGTCATCGTATTATTGCTTATCCAATTAATTTTTAATCATTACTTTTTATTTAAAATCATATTTTGTGGTTGTATTAATCTATCAAATTCTTCAGCCTTTAAATATCCTAATTGAATAGTAGCATCTTTTAAACTTAACTCTTCTTTATAAGCTTTTTTAGCTATTTTGGCACATTTATCATAACCAAGATAAGGAGTTAATGCTGTTACTAACATCAAACATTTATTTAACATATTATTTATTCTTTTATAATTTGGTTTAAGACCCATTACACAATATTGATTAAAACTAGCAATACCATCTGTTAATAACCTTACAGATTGTAAAAAATTATAAATTATCATAGGTCTATATACATTTAATTCAAAATTACCTGATGCACCTCCTATATTTATAGCTACATCATTACCCATTATTTGACAACATAACATAGTTAGAGCTTCACACTGAGTAGGATTAATTTTTCCTGGCATTATAGAGCTTCCTGGTTCATTTTCGGGGATAAAAATTTCACCAATACCACATCTAGGTCCAGATGCTAGCCAACGTATATCATTAGCAATTTTCATTAATGAAACAGCTAATCCTTTTAAAGTACCATGTACATATACTATTCCATCACAAGTTGCTAATGATTCAAATTTATTTTTGGCAGTAATAAAAGGTTGATGGGTTATTTGAGCTATTTCTTTAGCTACTAGTTCCGCATAATCGGGATGAGTATTTAAACCTGTACCTACTGCTGTTCCACCTAAAGCTAGTTCATAAAGACTTGATAAACTTTGATTAATATGTTGAGAATTATGAATTAGCATACTAACCCATCCAGAAATTTCTTGACCTAATGTTAATGGAGTAGCATCTTGTAAATGAGTACGACCTACTTTAACTACATTTTTATAATCATACGATTTTTTTTGTAAAGTGTTAGATAAAGCAGTTAATTGTGGCAGTAACATATTACGTATAGCTAGAACAGCAGCAATATGCATAGCGGTAGGAAAAACATCATTAGAACTTTGGCTTTTATTAACATCATCATTAGCATGTACTAAACGAGTTATTCCACGTTTTCCACCTAAGATTTCACTTGCACGATTAGCTAAGACTTCATTAAGATTCATATTGGTTTGAGTACCAGATCCAGTTTGCCAAATTACTAAAGGAAATTCATTCATATGTTTTTTTTCAATTACTTCATCAGCCGCACACATAATTGCCTTAGCTAAATCTTTAGAAAGTAATCCTAATTTATTATTAATTTTTGCAGCAACTTTTTTAATTAATGCTAAAGCTGTAATTAATTCTAATGGAATTTTTTCAGTAGAAATCTTAAAATATTTTAAGGAACGTTGTGTTTGAGCTCCCCATAATTGGTTATTAGGAACCTTAATACTACCCATTAAATCTTCTTCACAACGTTCTAGTATTAATTTATTCATCATTTTTAAATTCCTCATTGAAAAAAAATTGGTCTAATGTTTTAATGAGTTTTTCATTTGGACGTATTTTCCAAATCCCTCTAGATTGTTCTCGATTAATACCACGCAAAAATAGACAATATACTCCTCCAAAATGAAGATTATAATTATAATCCGAGGAAAAATATTTTTTTAAATAACGATGAAATCCTAAAGTATATAAAATATATTGCCAATCATAATTATAAAATTGGATAAATTTTTCTAAAGATTGATTATCATATGCAAAATGATTGTTACCTAACCAAATAGTTTTATAATTTACTAAATAATATTTTTTGTTTAATTGAAATATTAAATCAATGCAACCTTTAAATAAATTATCTTGAAATTTATTCAATATAAAAGAAGGATGACTAATAGTATTATAATAAGATTTAATAATTTCATGTAATTTATTAATTTTAAAATCAGTAGGGACTTTAAAATTAAACATCCATTGTTTTTTTTGCTGATGTTTTTTTATCTGACGTAAGTTTATATTATGATTTAGATCAACATTCAAAATATTATTCAACCACTCATTTAATATCGGTTTCCAAGAAATATTTAATCCATATTTATTCAGATGTGTTTCTAATAAAGTACCTTTTTGGGGGTGAGCAAAATCCATTATATTAAATAACTCATGTAAAAATATACATGAAGTAATTCCACGAGGAAAAGTATGTGGAGACATAGATAAAGTAGTCTGAAAATTATCCAGCATCACTTCTTCCTCCTCAACCTCAAATTCGGGAAATAATTCTTTTAGATTACTAGTTATAGTAGAAGTGTTAAACTTCACACTATTTTGATTATAAATAATATTATTTACAGAAGCTCGATTTAAATTAATAACTGACATCTTTTTCATACGTGGTGATGAATGCGCCGATCTAATTATCACATCTTCTTCTGGTGGTATAATATTATGATGTGTTGTATATACTATTTCAATATCTTGGCTTTGTATTTCTTTTAAATCATTAATGAATTTTTTTGTATTATTATGTGATGTAGCTTTTTGTATTAAATAACCGATAGCGCTAAGATGTAGATCATTTTGTCTTTCTGGTTTTTTATTTCCTTTAATTATAGGTGCAATTCCTATACTACAATGCCAAATGGATCTAGTTAAAGCTACATAAAGTATACGTAAATCTTCAGCAAGACGTTCTTCGTCTGCAAGTGGTTTAGTTATCTTATTATGATGTAAATCAAGTATTTTACGTAACGTTATTCGATCATGATATAAAACATCGGTGGTTTGCCTAAATAATGAAATAAAAGGTAACCAAACTACTGGATATTGTAATCCTTTAGATTTATGAATAGAAACAATATGTATTGTATTATTATTAGATTCTAAATTGAGTCTCTGAGGAATAGTATGATTATTGGATTGAGTAATCTGTAATTCTAACCATCTTATTAATGCATATTCATTCTCAAGTTGAAAAGAAGCTTTTTGTAACAGTTCACTCAAATATAAAAGATCTATTAAACGTCTTTCGTCATGATTTCTTAATAATTTTTCATAAATTTGATTTGATATCATCAATTCATATAACATTGGCATTACACCATATTGTAACCAAATTTTTCGATAAGAAAGAAATTTATGAAAAAAATTATTATAATCATCCTGATTATTAAGAATCAGATCTATTGTTTTAGCATCGAATCCAAATAAGCTAGTAGCTAAAGCAGTACGTAATATTGGTGATTTATTATTAGTCATTAATATAGCTTTTAGTAAATATAATATTTCACGTGCTTCTATTGTAGAAAAAATATTTTCACGACTAGAATGATAAATAGATTCAATATTTAAATTATTAAGTGCATTCTGTATAATTGTAGCTTCATGTTGATTTCGTACTAATACAACAATATCAGCAGGTGTAATTTGACGTATGCTCTTACCATTTATTAAATGTGCATGATTATTTTGTCCTGCTATAATCCATTTTTTTATTTGTATCGCACAATAACGACCCATAAATTGTTGATATTCACTAAAACTAACACATGATTCTGATTGTAAACAAAAACGTAATGCTGTCTGTGGTTTATTATCAATATTAAAAAATAATTGTGAATTTTGAGATGCAGATTTTACTGGAATAAAGGTAATTTCAGGAAATATAAATGGATGTTTTTTACGCATAAAAAGTTGATTAATACTAGCAACCATATTAGATGAAGAACGCCAATTAGTATTCAATGTATAATAATTATTAATTGTCGCTTTAGCATTTATATAACTAAAAATATCTGCACCTCTAAAAGAATAAATAGCTTGTTTAGGATCTCCAATAAGAATAAGAGCATTATCACAATGACCCTGATAAATAGTTTTATAAATTCGATATTGTAAAGAATCAGTATCTTGGAATTCATCTATTAATGCTATTGGATAACGAGATCTAATACGTTTAACTAGAGATGGTCCTATAGAAGGTTCTTGTAAAGCTTCATCTAATAGATGAATTAAATCATCAAATCCTAATTTATTACGATTTTTATTTCTTATCGTAGTATGAATTTCTAATAAAGCTTTAGTAATTAACCATTCGCGTAATGATGGAGGATTGGATAAAAAATCTTCGAGAGATTTCAAAATAGGAAAATTAAGTATCAATTCATTGGAAAGAATGTTAGATTTGAAGATTTCTTGGTTAAATTTTTGAATTTCTTTGGGAAACAAATAGTTTTGTGTTTCTTCTTTGGACCAAAGTGAAATTTTATGCATCCATTGTAATAGAATATTAGTATTCTGATAACGATTTTTTGATAATGAAATGAAATCTTTAAGCGGTAAATCTACTAAAGACCATTGTGTTTTTAATAATCGAATGCGATCCAGCATTTTGTTATGATATTGTTCTACAGTTAAATTCTCAAATAATTGAGATTTTAATTGAGGTAATTCACCTTTTAACCAAGGCAATAAGCTTTTTAAAAGATAAGTCGGAGATGACCACTCTTGTAATACTATTTGAGCTATATCAATTGGTAGTTTAGAAATATTACTTTTCCAAAAATCAATAATTATTTGCTGATACAAAAAATAATCATCTTCTATAATTTGATGATGAAACATCATTCCACATTCAATCATATGTATATATAACATTCTTTGACAAAAACTATGAATGGTAAAAATTGCAGCTGTATCTAAATGTAGTTCGGCTGTTAATAATAGATTGGCTGCTTTTTTTACATGATCAATTTGATTTAATAAGATCATTAATTGTGGATTATTAGTTATTCCTCGGATACAAGCCATACGTAATTCATGAATATGACTATTAATTCTATTTTTTAATTCTAAAGTAGCAGCTTCAGTAAATGTTACTACAAGTATTTCTTCTACTTTAAGTGGGATATTTTTTCCCTTACGTAAGCCTAATAAAAGACGCAGATACAGTATACTAATAGTATGTGTTTTTCCTGTTCCAGCAGAAGCTTCAATAAGTATTTCACCATATAAAGGAATTGTAATGGGATTTAATTGTTGAGGATGTTGTTTATGAATCAATATAGTTGTAACTCTCTATGTTATTATCTAATAATATTCTATCTTTTTTATTTAAAATACATCATAATATTTAACTAATGCTATATTATTTTATATAATGAATGAAATTATTTTTTGTAGTGGAGATATAATTATTATGAGCTACTTATTACCAAGTTTACCTTATTCTTACGATGCATTAGAACCATATATTGATCAAGAAACCATGAAAATTCATCATACTAAACATCATCAAAATTATATAAATAATACTAATATAATTTTAAAATTATTACCTAATGAATATTCAAAACTTTCAATTGATGAATTAATTATGCAATTAGAAGATATTCCCATTGATCAAAGAATGATATTACGCAATAATGCTGGAGGTCATGCAAATCATAGCATGTTTTGGAAAGGACTAAAAATAGGAACTATTTTACAGGGATCATTAAAAATTGCTATAGAAAAACAATTTCACCATATTAATAAGTTTAAAGAATTATTTGAAACAGTTGCTGTAAATCATTTTGGATCGGGTTGGGTTTGGTTAATAAAAAAAGGAAAACAATTAAATATTGTCTCTACAGCTAATCAAGATAATCCTTTAATGGGTGAAAAAATAATTGGTATATTTGGTTATCCAATAATTGGATTAGATCTATGGGAACATGCTTATTATTTAAAATATCAAAATAGACGTTTAGATTATATTAAAGCATTTTGGAATATAATCAACTGGGATGAAGCTGCTCTTCGTTATTCATATCAAGTAAAAAAAGATATTCTTTAAATTTGTTGAGTATGAATTATGATTAGATTTATTAGTCTAAAAAAACTAGATAGGTATATAAATGTATGAAACCAATAGAAGATTTTTTTCGAGAAGAATCAAAAAATCATCTACCAATCAAAATAGAAGAACTAATTGATTTACTATCTGGAATTCAAAATAGCGCTAAAAATATCTCTAATTATCTTAGTCAAGGAAAATTATTTGATTTGAGTAAAGTAACGCAAACTAAAAATATTCATGGTGAAAATCAAATTCATTTTGATATTATAGCTAATAATATTATTAAAATGGCTCTGAATAAGCTATCTAGTAATTATATAGCTGCCATTCTTACAGAAGAAGATGAAGATTTTATAGTCTTACATGATGAAGGAGAAAAAGGTAAATACATAATGCTTATAGATCCCATAGATGGATCATCAAATATCAAATCTAATATTTCTATAGGTACAATTTTTTCTATCTATCATCGTATTAGTCCTATAGGTAGTAGGATTACAAAGGAGGATTTTTTACAACCAGGTAAACAGCAAATAGCAGCTGGTTATATAATATATGGTTTTTCAACTATATTAGTTCTTACTATTGGTTATGGAGTATATATATTTGTTTATAATCCATTACATGATATTTGGTATTTAAATAATAAAGATCTTAAGTTTCCTAAAACTGGTTATATATATTCTATTAATGATGGAAATCATTGTTATTTTTCATTAGGAATAAAACATTATATTGAGTTTTGTCATCAAATCAATCAATCTACTACTCAACATCCTTATACTTTACGTTATACAGGTTCACTGGTAGCGGATTTCCATCGTAATTTATTGCAAGGTGGCATTTATATATATCCTCAAAATCTTAAACATCCAGAAGGCAAACTACGATTATTATATGAATGTAATCCTCTTGCTTTTATTGCAGAACAGGCGGGAGGAAAAGCAAGTAATGGAATATCTAGAATACTAGATATTACTCCCATTACATTACATCAATATTGTCCATTATTTATAGGAAATAGAGAAATGGTTGATAAGGTTGAATTGTTTCTGAAAAATGATAAAAATCGGTAGTAATTTTTTAGAATTTATTCTCCTCATAAAAAGACTTGATGTAATTCTTTTAAAAATGTTATTAAAGACATTTTACTGGTTTAGGTATACCAGCTATTTTTGTAACCTGTCTTGCTAAACCTTTAGGAAATAATTGAAAAAGATAACGACTATTTGCTTTTTTAGCTCCATATTGTTTTTCTATAGTTTTTACTAACATACGCATGGTGGGTACCATATTAAATTTTAAATAAAAATTACGTACGAGCAAAATAATTTCCCAATGTTTTTCATTCATATTTAAATTTTCTTCCAAAGCTAATTGGTTAGCAATAATTTTATTCCAATCTGAATAATTGATTAAATATCCTTCAGAATCGCGATTAATAATAAACATATCTTATTCCTTAAAAAGGTTTAATTAATGAACTATTATAATATTTTATTTACAAATTTCTTCTATATGTTATTTTATTTATTGGAGGAGTGGCCGAGTGGTTGAAGGCACCGGTCTTGAAAACCGGCAATGGGAAACTATTCGAGAGTTCGAATCTCTCCTCCTCCGCCATCTATCTAACTATGTAAATTTTTCTTACTTACTACTTACATTAATTAATATTACATTTCTTTATTTTTTTTTGAGATTTCATTATTTTACTACTATGCTTATAAAAAACCTTTTTTTTACATTTCTTAAAGGAATTAGTTTATGTCACAAGATAATACTTTTTCAAACTTACGAAAAGATCTAAAACTTTTAGTCAATTCCATTGAAAATATGTTGAATAATTGTACTGATAATAAAAATCCTTCAGATTTAGAGAATTTGCGTCAAAAAGCAAAGCATATTTTAGATGAAGCAAGAAAATCTCTTGGCGATTCTACCGAACATATCATGAAGCAAACTCGTGAAGTAGCTAATTTAGCTAATAATTATTTGCATGAAAAACCATGGGCTGGAGTAGGAATTGGTGCTACTCTAGGTTTAATTTTAGGTTGTTTATTAATGCGTCGTTAATTTTTTTATGAAAGAATATCGAAAAAATCAGTGCAATAAAGAAGATGGAATAATTAATCTTACTGGAAAGATAATTAGAACTATTATTGACATAATAAAAACTCGTATATCTTTAATCATTACAGAATTCTATGAAGGTAAAAATTCTATTTTACATATTTTAATATTAATAGGATTAACACTACTTCTAGTTACTTGGTTTTTAACTAGTTTATTATTAGTCGCTATCTTAATAGTTAATCCAAAATATCGTTTAATTGTAATGAGTATTATTACTGGGATTTTATTTATCTTAGCATTGAGTTCAAGTATATGGACTTTATATAAACTCAAAAAACTCACTTTATTTTCCTATACTTGCAAAGTGCTGAAAAATGATAGAAATTTTTTTATTAATAAGGATTAGGAATCATATGGCATGAATCAACATAAGCATAAATTATTAGATCTAGTTCAAGAACAAAGGATCAATTTAATTAGTGAATATAAGGATTGGAAAGATATATTATCTCATTACCAACATAATTTACTTATTTTACGAAACACAATAATTATTATTAGTAGTATATTAACTATTTTTTTAGCATATAATCCTCGAAGATTAATACGTTGGTCAAAACGTGGTATGGCTATTTGGAAAATTTACCAATTTTTACGTAAATCTTATCATTAGGAAACAATAAGAATAAATAACCATAATATTTTGTATTAATAGGATGCTGTTTAAATTAACAGCATCCGCAATTAAAACTTAATATTTAATCATTATTAAAATAGTTTTTTAAGACAATACTGTATAATATTAAAAAAAAAAGAATAATCTTGTTATCAAGATTATATAATAAATATATTGATTTAGAGGTTAGTTAGCTAGACAATCGCTCCTAATTTTTATAACTAGGGGAGGAAAGTCCGGGCTCCTACGGGCAAAGTGCCAGGTAACACCTGGAAGATGAAAATCTATGACTAGTGCCACAGAAAATAAACCACCATATATAACATTAATTATGGTAAGGGTGAAAAGGTGTGGTAAGAGCACACCGCACTACTGGTAACAGTTAGTGGCAAGGTAAACTCCACTTGGGAGCAAGGCCAAATAAGACTAAATAAGTATGGCCCATACTAAGTACGTCTGGGTAGGCTGCTTGAGCTAGTAAGTAATTACTAGCCTAGATGAATGATTGTCTATGACTGAACCCGGCTTATCGGTTAACTATCCTCTAAAAATGACATTAATGCTTTATAAATTATCAACATGTTTTTTTAAAAAATCTGCTACGCCTTGTATACTAGGAGTTATACCCGGGTTACCTAATTGCCATTGTGCTGGACATACTTCTCCATTATGTTTTTCATGAAATTGAAGAGCATCTACCATACGTAGCATTTCATCAATATTACGACCTAATGGTAAGTCATTTACCACTTCATGACGAATGATACCCTTTTTATCAATTAAAAAAGAAGCTCGCAGAGCAACACCACATTTTGGATGTTCAATTCCATAAGCTTTTTGAATTTCATGTTTGATATCTCCTACCATTGGATATTTAATTTTTCCAATTCCTCCATTAGAAATAGGAGTATTACGCCATGCTTGATGAACAAATACTGAATCAATAGAAATACCTATAATTTTAACTTCACGTTTTTTAAATTCATCATATCGTTTATCGAAAGCAATTATTTCTGAAGGACAAACAAAAGTAAAATCCATAGGCCAAAAGAAAATTACTGCCATTTTTCCATGAATATATTTTTTTAAATTAAAATCATTTATTATTTCTCCATTACCTAAAATAGCATTACTAGTGAAATCTGGTGCTAATCTAGATACTAACATCATATTTATTCTCCTCTTATATTCACATTTTTCTATTATTAAATTTATTTATAATAAAGTAAATTACTTTACTTGAGATTATATTATTTATTATATAATAAAGCTAAGTATGATTTTACTTTTATATAATTTATTTATAGTTTTTTAAATAAATAGTATTCTAAAAAGTAATTAATTACTGAAATAGATAAATCTTATGATAATTTTTCTAAAGCAAATAATTGGTTTTTCATATGAAATTTCAAATTCATAAAACAGATGGATTAGCACGTAGAGGTAGTTTGATTTTTGATCGTGGTATTGTAGAAACCCCTGCCTTTATACCAGTTGGCACTTATGGTACAATTAAAAGTATTACTTCAGAAGAACTGATACACTTGAATGTTCAAATGATTTTAAGTAATACTTTTCATCTTTGGCTTCGTCCGGGAACAAAGATTATAAATCTACATGGTGATTTACATGATTTTATGAAATGGAAGGGTCCCATAATCACTGACTCAGGAGGATTTCAGATTTTTAGTCTTAGTAAAATACGTAGAATTATAGAAAAAGGAGTGTATTTTAATAATCCTGTCAATGGAAAAAAAGTATTTTTAGATCCTGAAAAATCTATAGAAATTCAATCTGATTTAGGATCAGATATAGTAACTATATTAGATGAATGTACACCTTATCCAGTAAGTTGGAATAACGCTAAGTATTCAATGGAATTATCTCTCCGTTGGGCTGAAAGAAGTAAACAACATTTTGAAAAGTTAAGAAATAACCAATCTATATTTGGTATTATTCAAGGAAGTATTTATAAAGATCTAAGAGAACAATCTCTAAAAGGATTAATTAAAATTGGATTTGATGGTTATGCTATTGGTGGTTTAGCTGTTGGGGAACCAAAAGAATATATGAGGAACATTCTTGATGATATTTGTATAAAAATTCCATATGATAAACCAAGATATCTTATGGGATTAGGAAAACCGGAAGATATTATTAATGCTGTATGTAGTGGTATAGATATGTTTGATTGTGTGATTCCAACTCGCAATGCAAGAAATGGTTATTTATTTGTAACGAATGGAATAGTCAAAATTCGTAATTCTAAATATAAAAATGATACTTCAAAACTTGATAATCAATGTGATTGTTATACTTGTAATAATTATAGTCGTGCTTATTTACATCATTTAGACAATTGTAATGAAACCTTAGGAATACGTTTAAATACTATTCATAATTTACGTTATTATCAACGATTTATGATAAATATACGCCATGCAATAGAAGGAGGATATTTAAAGCAATTAGTTACTAGCTTTTATAATTAATTAAATAAATTAAGGGCATTTGTATTTATAAAAATACATCTGTAAAAACTAATTTATATTCCATTTTCTTAATTATAAGAATGTAGTTTTTAAAATTATATTTATTTAGCAACTACAAATAAAGCATTCTCAATAGCATAATTTTTACTGGAAACGAAATAATGAATACAAGTGGTATAATAAAATAGGATTTTATTTTAACTATGGTACTACCTAAATGTACCATGAAAGCTTAAAGATCATTTTAAAATCAAAAGTCATCAATCAACACGATTCATAATTAAGACCAATTTCTCGGATTGTAACTCTTTACTTGATTTTTATTATATATGTTTTATAATGCGCGGTATATTTTCATCTTTTCTTAAAGTTAAGATTTCACAACCATTATTAGTTACTAAAACTGTATGTTCATATTGTGCAGAAAGACTATGATCTTTAGTTTTAACGGTCCAACCATCTTTCATCTGACGAACTTTATAACTTCCTGCGTTAACCATAGGTTCTACAGTAAAAACCATACCAGGTTGTAGAATAATACCATTATCATATGCATTATAATGTAATATTTGAGGTTCTTCGTGAAAATTTTTACCGATTCCATGACCACAATAATCACGTACAACTGAAAAATTATGAGACTCAACATATTTTTGTATTTCACAACCTAAAATTCTTAATCGAATTCCTGGTTTAATCTTTTGTAAAGCTAAATAAAGGCTATTTTGTGTAACTTGACATAATTGTTGTGCATTAATAGTGGTCTTATCAACAATAAACATTTTAGATGTATCACCATAATAATTATCTTTAAGTACTGTAACATCTATATTAAGAATATCTCCAGATTTAAGTATTTGTTGATCATTGGGAATTCCGTGACAAACCACATCATTTACTGAAATACAAACGGATTTAGGAAATCCTCGATATCCTAAGCAAGCTGAGATCGCATGTTGTTTATTAATAATATAATTATGACAGATATAATCTAATTTGCTTGTTGTTATCCCAGACTTTACATATGGTGTAATCATTTCTAAGACTTCAGCTGCTAAATGGCTAGCTACTCGAATTTTTTCAATTTCTTCAATAGTTTTGATAATTACGTTCATTATTTATAATTACAAGTTATTAGATTAAGTTATAGTAACATTATTATTTTAATAGTCAAAAATTTTTACACGAACAATAAATATCTAAAAATCTCGATTTGATTAAACCTATTTTAATCTTATTGATAGTTATTGGTCACTATGTGTAATTTATGTTATAAACAAATGATATATTTTATGATGTCACAGTGAAAATAAGGAATATAAATATGATCACTCTTTCGATGCGCGATATGATAAAAGCTGGCGTACATTTTGGACATAAAACTCAATACTGGAATCCAAAAATGAAATCTTATATTTTTGGGGTACGTAATAAAATCCATATTATCAATCTTGAAAAAACTATCTTACTGTTTAAAAAAGCTTTAATTGAGTTACAAAAAATCTCTTCTCAAAAAGGAAGAATATTATTTGTTGGAACAAAGCGAGCTGCTAGTGAACAAATTAAAATTACTGCAGAAAACTGTAATCAATACTTTATTAATCATCGTTGGTTAGGTGGAATGTTAACTAATTGGAAAACAGTTAGACAATCTATAAAAACCTTAAAGAATTTAGAAATACAAGCTCAAGATGGCACTTTTGATCAATTAACTAAAAAAGAAGTATTAATACGTTCTCGAAAGTTAACAAATCTTCAAAAAAGCCTAGGAGGAATTAAAAATATGGGAGGATTACCAGATGCTGTATTTATAATTGATTCGAATTATGAAAACATTGCAATTCAAGAGGCTAAAAAACTTGGAATTACTATATTTTCTATTGTTGATACTAATTCTGATCCTGAGGGCATTGATTTTGTTATTCCAGGCAATGATGATGCTATACGAGCCATTAAACTTTATTTAAATAGTGTTACTAAAGTTATTCAGCCAGAAGATAATACTGATTCATCTCCGTTGGAAGTAGTAACAGAATCTACTGTTCTGTAGATAACATATGTATGTTATATTAATCTAATGTTATTCATTTGATAACGTAAATGGAGTAAAATAAATATGGTTGTTAATATTATTACTATAGAGTTGGTAAAAGAATTAAGAAAAAGGACTGGAGCGGGGATGATGATCTGTAAAAAAGCTTTAATTGAAGCTAATGGAAATCTAGAACTAGCTATCGATTATCTACGAAAACAAGGTGAGACAAAATATGCAAAAAAAATAGATTATCCTACTTCTTCTAAACAAGGGCTTATAATTATTAAAAAGGATGGAAATTGCTGTGTAATGATTGAAATTAACTGTGAAACTGATTTTGTTAGTCAAAATGCATACTTTAAGACTTTTGCAGATCATATTATTACCACTGCTATTTCTGATCGTATTAAAGATATTGACATTCTAAGATCTAAATTTAAAGATGAACAATTAATATTAATGAATGCGGTACATGAAAATATTAATATTCATAGACTTTCAACAGTAATAGAAGACGAAAAGGAAATTAGTCATTACTTACATGGAAATCGTATTGGAGTTATCGTAATTACTAGTCAAGGTACAAATAAGCAATTTGGTAAATCTCTTGCTATGCATATTGCAGCTAGTAAACCGGAATATATTAAACCAGAGTTAATTCCTATTGAAGTTCTTGAACATGAACGTCAAATTCAAATAGATCTTGCAAGAAAATCAAAACAATCTACTAAATTTTTAGATAAGATAATTGAAGGACGTATAAAAAAATATTTTAATGAATTAACATTAATTGGTCAAAAATTTATTTTTGACCCAAATCAAACAGTAGGACAAGTATTAAAAGAAAATAGTACCGAAGTAATAACGTTTCATCGTTTTGAAATAGGTGAATAAATCTTGTTTAAATTTATTATCAGCACTTAAAAAGTAAAATGATTAGATCATGAATAAGTTGGGAAAAACCAATTACTATCAGCGTATTTTATTAAAAATTAGTGGAGAATCGTTACAAGGGATTAAAAAATTTGGCATTGATTCCAAGATTCTTCAACATTTAGTTCAAGAAATTAAAGATATAGTTAATTTATCTGTACAAGTAGGTATTGTTATTGGTGGAGGAAATATTTTTCGGGGATCGGATTTAATTAAAATAGGTATTAATAAAGTTATTGCTGATGAAATTGGGATGTTAGCAACTATTATGAATAGTCTTGCTATACAAGATGCACTTCATCGATCATCTGTAAAAGTTAATCTGATGTCAGCTATTCCAATTAATGGAATCTGTGAGATTTATAGTTGGGAAAAAGCTATTTCTTTATTAAATGATCAATATGTAGTAATTTTTGCTGCTGGACTTGGAAATCCTTTTTTTACAACTGATTCTGCTGCTTGTTTACGCGGGATAGAAATAAATGCAGATATCATATTAAAAGCCACTCAAGTAGATGGAATTTTTTCTAATGATCCTTTACTCGATCAATGTGCAACTCTTTATAAAAAATTAACTTATCAAGAAGTCTTAGATAACAAGTTAAAAGTAATGGATTTTACAGCTTTTATATTAGCAAGAGATCATCAGATTCCTATTCAAGTGTTTAATGTGACTAAACCTGGGGCTTTACGTAGAATAATTTTTGGAGAGATTGAAGGTACATTAATTACATGTTAAAATAAATTAGCATTAGTAAAAAAAAGGATCTTAACTCAAGTGATTAATATTATTAATAATGAGACAATTATTCGTATGGAACAATGTCTAAGTAGTTTTTCTAATCATATCAATAACATTCATACGGGACGAGTAACTCCTAATTTAATCAATTCAATTACAGTAGAAGCTTATGGATTTGTAACTCCATTACGTCAATTAGTTAACATTGTTACTGAAGACTCACGAACCTTAACTTTGACAGTTTTTGACAACAAATTAATTTCTTGTATTGAAAAAGCCATTTTATCATCTGATCTGGGAGTTACACCAAATTGTATAGGAACAAAAATTCGATTAAGTTTTCCGATTTTAAGCGAAGAACGTCGTATTCAGTTGAGTAAATTAGTAAAAAAAGAAGCAGAATTAGCAAAAATCTGTGTAAGAAATGTACGACGTGAATTCAATCTCAAATTAAAAACACAGCTGAAAAAAACATCTCTTAGTGAAGATGAAGGACATAGAAAAGAAGCAGAACTTCAAAAAATTACAAACAATTATATAAAAAAAATAGATCTTATTCAAAATAAAAAAATCAAAGAGATTTTTGACTTTTAACAATCCTTAATTTTCTATATACAATAGAAGAAGTAAAAAAAATGAAAAAATTAACAATACTTGGTTCTACAGGATCAATAGGTACTACTACATTGAAGATAGTATCTGAACATCCACGTAAATTTCAAGTAAAAGCGCTAGTTGCAGGTCATAATGTTGATATAATGGCTAAACAATGTGGTTTATTTAAACCAGAATGGGCTGCTTTATTTGATAAACAGGCGGCACAGTTATTGAAACAGCGTTTACAAGATATGAAAGTGTCTACTAAAGTACTTGCAGGAGAAAAAGCTGCATGTGAATTAGCTTGTTTAGATGAAGTAGATCAAGTAATATCTGCATTATTAGGTTCGGTTGGTCTACGACCTACAATGGCTGCAATAAAAGCAGGTAAGCAAGTGTTATTAGCAAATAAAGAATCTTTAGTAACAGCTGGTCGTTTTTTTATGGAAGCCATAGATGCAGCCAAAGTACAATTATTACCTATAGATAGTGAACATAATGCTATTTTCCAGGTTTTACCTCTTAGGATTAAAAAACAATTAGGTAAAGCATCTTTAAAAAAACATGGAGTTAAGAGTATTATTTTAACCGGTTCTGGAGGTCCTTTTCTAAATTTATCGCTTTCAGAATTTAATAAAATTACTCCCGAACAAGCTTGTGCACATCCAAATTGGAAAATGGGGAAAAAAATTTCAGTAGATTCAGCAACTCTGATGAATAAAGGATTAGAATATATTGAAGCTCATTGGTTATTTAATGCTTCTGATAAACAATTAGAAATTATAATTCATCCTCAATCCTTAATTCATTCTATGGTACGATATACGGATGGTATGATATTATCAGCAATAAGCTCTCCAGATATGAAAATTCCAATAGCATATTCTATGGGATGGCCAACTCGTGTACAAAATAAAGTTATACACTTAGATTTTACAAAAATGAATCATTTTACTTTTTTGCCCCCCAATTTAGAACGTTATCCATGTTTAAAATTAGCAATAGAAGCATGTCACCAAAAAGGACAACTAGCTTCAATTATATTAAATGCCGCTAATGAAATAGCTGTTAACGCCTTTCTTGACAGAAAAATCTCTTTTACTGATATTCCATCTATAAATAGCTTGGCTTTACAAAATATTTCTTGTCAAGAACCTCAAGATATTGAAGAAGTAATTGAAGTAGATAAATTAGTACGTATTAAAATTAATGAATTATTACCGTCTTTTTATTTATAAAATAGAAAATTAATATTCAGATTTTTATCTTATTGATTTTTACTACTATAATTTATTCACTATATTTTTATATTATTAGATCTGAATTATTTTTATGTATTATAATTTGATCACAAAAAATTATAAGGAACTTAAGATTCGTCATGTAGCTATTATTATGGATGGTAATGGACGTTGGGCCAATCGTCAAGGAAAACTACGTATTTTTGGACATCAAGCTGGAGTCCAATCTTTAAAAAAGATAGTTAAGTTTGCTGTTAATCATAAATTAGAAGCACTTACTCTTTATGCTTTTAGTAGTGAAAATTGGACTCGACCAAAAAATGAAATAATAGCACTCATGGATTTATTCGAATGGGCACTTAATACTAATTTAAGCAGATTAAATAAATATAATATTAAATTACATATTATTGGTAAAAAAAAGAATTTTAATATTAAATTACAAGAAAGTATTAATTACGCACAATTTGTTACCCAAAAGAATACCGGATTAGTACTTACTCTTGCTGTAAACTATGGTGGTCGATGGGATATTATTCATGCCATTAAGCAAATCGTAAATTTAGTACAAAAAAAATTAATAGATCCGAATCTAATAGATGAAGATTATCTCTCAAAATATTTATGTCTTAATAATTTAGCTCCCGTTGATTTTCTCATAAGAACGGGAGGAGAATATCGATTAAGTAATTTTTTACTTTGGCAGTTAGCTTATACAGAATTATATTTTACGGATGTACTTTGGCCGGATTTTAATGAACAACTTTTTAAACAAGCAATAACAATTTTTTCTAAAAGAGAACGTAGATTTGGTAAAATTTAATTGTTTTTCTCACATTCGAGAATGTGATTATGTTATATATATTCCAAACGATAATAGTATTTATTATAACACTAAGTGTTTTAATTATTGTTCATAAGTATGGACATTTTCTGATTGCTAAACGTTGTGGAGTATTTATTGAATTTTTTTCAATGGATTTTGGTAAAGACTTAATATCTTGGTATGATCGTTATAGAACCAGTTATATAATTGGTATATTTCATTTTTGGGGATCTATTAACATGTTAGATACAATTAGTAGTTCTAGTGACATGCCAAGAACTAATCTACCATTAAGACAAAGTTTTCATGATCAAAGTTTATTTCATCGAATAGCTATTATTAGTGCAGGCCCAATGGTTAATTTTATTTGAGCTATAATTTTTATATATGGTATAACTTATTATCTATGAAGTTAAAAAAGGATCAATAGCATTTCAAGCGGGAATAACAAGTAATATGGAATTTCAATCTATTGATCATGTTAAAACTAATAATTGGGATGATGTACGTATGGCATTACTTACTAAAATAGGTACTAATCAAATGATTCCTATTAAATTAGTATCTTTTAATAATAACCAAGTATCTCATAAAAAAATTGTTAAATTAATTAATGTACATAATTGGAAATTTGATCCTTATTATACACAAGATCCTCTTACTACTTTTTGTATTCAGCCTTATTATTCATCATCTTCTACTGAATCCCGTTTAGATAAAATTTTTCCAAATTCGATTGCTAGTCAAATAGGTCTATATATTGGAGATATAATTTTAAAAATTAATGATTATTCAATTGAAAATTGGCCATATTTAATAACATTATTGTGTAATAAATTTAATAATACTATTCGATTAATAATCAAACGAAAATCAAAAACATTCTCAGTTGATTTAACTCCTAAATGGAAATATCAATTATGGCAAAATAGAGAATTTTTTTTTGGTGCACTTCCGTATCATCTTCCTCTAGATAATAATTTCAAAAACTTGGAAAAGGATAAGAATCCTTTTACTGCTTTTTTCAAAGCGGAAAAAAACACTTGGCAATTATCTAAATTAACGTTTCGTATCTTTAAAAAAGTGATACGAGGAAAATTATCACTTTATACTCTGAGTAGTCCAATTTCAATTGCACAAGGTGCAATAATATCAGCTCAAAATGGTATTGTACCATATTTAATGTTCTTAGCTTTAATGAGTATTAATTTATGTATTATTAATTTATTCCCTTTACCTATTTTAGATGGTGGACATCTTTTATTGATTTTACTAGAAATAATTATAGGACAATCAATTTCGAACCAATTTAAAGAAATTAGTTTTAATATTAGTACTATTTTACTAATATTAGTTATGATTTTTACTATTTTAAATGATGGTTCACGTTTTTTAATTAACTTCACTTACTAACAACATGATATTAAAGATGTAATAAAGTGAAATATCAAATGTTAGTAAAAATACTTTTTATTATAATATTAGTATTTTTTTATACTTTTCTTTTTGCAGAACAGAAAATTTTCGTACAAAATATTTGTGTTCATGGATTATACCGAATTTCGACTATTACTACCTTAATGAATTTTCCCATTCGAATTGGAGATAAAATTTATAGAGAAGATATTAATAATAGTATTAAAGCTTTATTTCGTACTAATAATTTTGATGATGTACACATTTTACGTGATTCTAATACTTTAATTATTCAATTAAAAGAACGTCCTATTATTTCTTTTATTAAAATTTTAAATAATAATGTTATTAATAATACAACTCTTATTAATTGGTTCAATAAAATAGATCTTCATCCTGGCCAGATATTTAATTATACTCCATTCTATTTAATAGAAAAAAAAATTCAAAATTACTATTTTTATCGTGGATATTATAATGCTACAGTAAAAATGATAATTTTCTCACTACCACATCATGCTGTTGGAATAACAATCTTTTTAAAAGAAGGAAAACCAGTTACCATTTATAAGATTAATATTGTAGGTTATAAAGCCTTTAATGATAGAGAATTAAGTCAAAATTTTTTTTTATTACATGATAAAAACTCTTCATTATCCTGGTATAAGAAATTTCTTAATGATAAGAAGCGTAAATACCAAAAGAAAATTTTATATCAGGATTTAGAAAGATTACGACAATTCTATTTGTCTCATGGTTATATAAATTTTAAACTTATTTCTACTAAAGTTAATTTAACACCAAATAAAGAAAACATTATTATTACAATTAATATTAGTGAAGGTATACGTTATAAATTTAACAAAATTATTTTTAAGGGTAATTTTCTTATTAATAAAAACGATAGAAAAAAAATCTTGTTTATTAGAAATGAAAAATGGTATAACTTTAAACAAGTTAAACTTTTAAAAAAATGCATCTTCACTCTTCTGCAAAATTATGGTTATATCTTACCATCTATATATATAAAAGAAATCATTAATAATGATAATAATACAATTAATCTCATAATTAATATTCATACAGGACAACGTTATTATGTTCATCGAATTTTTTTTCAAGGGAATTATCTTACACAAGATCTTGTATTACAACGTCAAATAGTTCAAAAAGAAGGAAAATGGTTTAATGAAGATTTAGTCAAAAAAAGTCAAAATAGATTATATAATACAGGTTTTTTTCAAACTGTTAGTACAAATGTTCAGCGTGTACCTGCACTATTGAATAGTGTAGATATCATTTACCAATTAAAAGAATTAGAAGAGAAAGGTCATATAACTATTGGACTTGGATGGGATGGTAAAAAACATTTAAGTTACCATTTTAAGATTTTCAATTCTAACTGGTTAGGTACTGCTTATACAATGGCTTTCAGAATTACAAAAAGTGATAATAGTAAACATAGTGATATTACTATAATCAATCCACATTTTACTAGTAAAGGTTTTAATATTCGTAAAAAAATTTTTTTTAATAATTTATATAATTTGGATATTGCAAAATATGAACATAAACATTATGGATTTAATGATGATATAAAAATTCCAATAAGTTCACATAATTTTATTAAAATAGGTATAGGTTATGCTAATAATGATCTTTCAAATATACAACCCCAAATTCATGTATGGAATTATTTACGTTATAACAAAATCCATCCGGATTTACTTTCACAAATAAAATATACCGAAAGTAATTTTAATTTTAAAACTGGATGGATTTATAACAATCTCAATCAAAAAATCTTTCCTACTTCGGGAGTTTATAACAAAATTTTAAGTAAAATATATGTACCATTACCAATCTCTCAATGGCATTTTCATAATCTTTACTATAAAATTACATTAGATTCTAGGGTATATATAATCATACCCATTATGAATTATTATAACACTTGGGCTTTTTTAGCCCATGGCTATTTTGGATATACTAGTACTTTTCTTAAAACAGCTAGTCCATTTTTTGAACATTTTTATGCAGGCGATCTTACTTATTTACGTGGTTTTCATATTAATACTATAGGTACAAGAGCTATTTTTTATAATTCTACTAGTTATTTATGTAAAAATAAAACTAAACCTCTTTGTTTTTCTAAAGATTCAATCGGAGGAAATTTTATGACTGTTACTAGTTTTGAACTTCTTGCTCCTATAATTAATCCTAATATTCTTCATAATTTTTTCGGATTAATGAGATCATCAATATTTCTTGATATTGGTACAGTAATTCTCGTAAATAATCCTTGGAAAAATCTATTTATAATAAAGAATTATTCTATAAATTCAAATCTTATACGTATTTCGACCGGAATAAATTTAAGATGGATATCCCCATGGGGACCAATAATTGTAGTATATTCTAAACCTTTGAAAAAAAATGCTGTAGATCAAGTAGAATCATTCCAATTTAATTTTGGAATTAATTGGTAATAAAAGTTAATTTCTTTAAACCTCAATCATTAAGGAGTTGTAAAGTGAAAAAATTCTTATCGGTTATATTACTTCTCATTGTATGTACTATGGGTTATAGTTATTTCACTTCAATTGCTGCTTATCCTACCATTGTAAATGATAAAATTGCGATAATAAATTTGCCAAAAATTTTTGAACAAATTCCTCAAGTTCAAGTCATTTCTCAAAAATTAGACGAAGAATTTAAAGATAGAGCTAATACTATTCAAAATATGGAATTAAATTTACAAAAAAACCTGCAACATCTACAATATAATGGTTATGTAATGAATAGTATAGAACATACTAAATTAGAACAAGAAATAATCTTACAACGTGAAAAATTAGTTAATGAAATACAATCATTCGAAAATGATAGACAACACCGTCAAAGTGAAGAACAACAGAAACTGCTAGTCATTATTAAAGATATAGTCAGAAAAATTGCTCTTCATGAAAATTATGAAATGGTATTTGATGCAGACGCTATTATTTATGCTCATCATTTTAATAATATGACTGAGCAAGTCATAAAAACTATGATATCAAAATAATATTTGAGGATAATATAAGACTAAAAACCATTTATATATAATCCTGAATTTTTTTTGGAAAAAATTTTTTTTGTATGATATATATTGAAGAAATTCTTAAAATTTTACCACATCGATTTCCTTTTTTACTAATTGATCGTGTAATAAATATTACAAAAGGACATTCTTTGCGTGCGATAAAAAATATTTCAATTAATGATCCATTTTTATATATGCATTTTCCTCAGCATCCAATTTTACCTGGAGTATTAATTCTTGAATCCTTAGCACAAGCTTCATGGATTCTTGCTATTAAAAGCGTAGAACCAAAAATTCAATCAGAAGATTATTTTTATTATCTAGTTGGTATTGATCAAGTCAGCTTTAAACGAATGGTATTTCCTGGCGATCAAATGATTTTGGAAATAGAATTGGTTAAAAAACGTCAAGGTTTAACTTTTTTTAAATGTTTTGCCAAAATACAACATCAATTAGTTTGTACAGCATTAATAAAGTGTTTTCTAAAGAAAAAAAAAATTCCACTCATTCCGAGTATGACTGATAAATAATATAATTAATTCTTTTTTTAACAATATGAAAAGACCTCGTTTTGTTCATCTACGAATTCATAGTGATTATTCTATTAAAGATGGTTTAGCAAAAATTGATTTGCTAATTAAAAAAGCAACTGAATTAAATATGCCAGCAATGGCTTTAACTGATTTTTGTAATCTATTTGGTGTAATTAAATTTTATCATCAGGCCTGGCAAAATGGTATAAAACCAATTATAGGAGTTGATTTTCAACTTTATCATCCTATTATGCCAAATGAATTATGTCAGCTTACTGCAATCGCTATTAATAATAACGGTTATCATAACCTTATTAAACTTATTTCACAGGCTTATCAAGATGGTTATGATTTACTACAACAACAAGGACCCATTATAACCAAAGAATGGTTAGCTAAATTTTCTGAAGGTATTCTATTATTATCAGGCGGTCGTCATGGTGATATTGGAAAAAATTTATTAAAAAATAATCAATCCTTAGTTTTAAGTTTGATCGATTTTTACCAAACGTTTTTTCCTAATAGATATTATTTAGAATTAATTCGAACTAATAGACCTAATGAAGAAAATTATTTACATGCGGCGGTAGATTTAGCTCTCAAAACTAATCTGCCAGTAGTTGCTACAAATGAAGTTTGTTTTCTAAAATCTTCAGATTTTGAAGCACATGAAATTCGGGTTGCAATTCATAATGGTTATACTTTACAAAATCCTAAACGCCCTAGAACTTATAGTGCCCAACAATATTTTCGAAATGAAGAAGAAATGTGTAAGATATTTGCAGATCTTCCTGAAGCCCTAGAAAATACAGTAGAAATATGCAAGCGTTGTAATGTAATTCTTAATCTAGGAAATAAATATTTTCTACCTCAATTTCATACGGGATGTAAGAGTGCTGAGGAATATTTGATTCATCAGGCTAAACAAGGATTGGAAAAACGTTTGATTTTATTATTTCATAATAATAATCTACGTATCAAAAAAAATAGATCTAAATATGATCATCGTTTAGCAATGGAATTAAACATAATCAATAAAATGGGGTTTCCAGGTTATTTTTTAATAGTCATGGAATTTATTCAATGGTCAAAAAAACATAATATTTTAGTGGGACCCGGTCGTGGTTCTGGTGCAGGATCTTTAGTAGCTTATGCATTAAATATTACAGATATAAATCCTTTACAATTTGATTTATTATTTGAACGATTTTTAAATCCTGAACGTATTTCTATGCCAGATTTTGATATTGATTTTTGTATGGAAAAACGTGATCTTGTAATAGATCATGTAGCTGATACTTATGGAAAAGATGCGGTTTCACAAATTATTACTTTTGGTACTATGGCTGCTAAAGCAGCTATTAGGGATGTAGGTAGAGTCTTAAATTATTCTTATACTTTTGTAAATAGTATAACTAAATTGATTCCATCTCATATTATTGGAATTACTTTAAAACAATCTTTAAAAATTGAATATCAATTAATAAATTTATATAAATCTAATGAAGAAGTCAAAACTTTAATAAATATGGCTTTAAAATTAGAAGGTGTAATACGGAATGCGAGTAAACATGCTGGAGGTGTTGTTATAGCACCTACAAAAATTATTGAATTTGCGCCTATTTACTGTGATGGAAAAGGTAATAATCCAGTTACACAATTTGATAAAAATGATGTAGAAAATATAGGATTAGTAAAATTTGATTTTCTAGGGCTCCGTACTTTAACCATTATTAGTAGAGCATTAGAAATGATTAATTTAAAACGTAAAAAACATTCTGAAGATCCTTTATCTCTTGTACAAATTACATTAAATGATAGTAAAAGTTTTTCTTTATTAAGACAAGCAGAAACTACAGCCATTTTTCAACTTGAATCAAAAGGAATGAAAGATCTTATTAAAAGATTAAAACCTGATTGTTTTGAAGATTTAATTGCATTAATAGCACTATTTCGTCCCGGACCTTTACATTCTGGTATGGTAGATAATTTTATTAAACGTAAACATGGAATTGAAAAAATTTCATATCCAGATAAGAAATGGCAACATTTATCTTTAAAAAAAATTTTAGATCCGACATATGGTATAATCCTTTATCAGGAACAAGTAATGCAAATTGCTCAAATTTTAGCTGACTATAGTCTTGGTGAAGCTGATATTTTACGACGAGCTATGAGTAAAAAACAATCATCTGAAATGGCTCAACAGCGATTAAGATTTCAAAAAGGAGCCGAACAAAAAGGTATTAACGGTGAACTTGCTATAAAAATATTTAATTTATTAGAAAAATTTGCTGGATATGGATTTAATAAATCACATTCGGTTGCTTACGCGTTATTATCTTATTATACCCTATGGTTAAAAACACACTACTATCAAGAATTTATGGCTGCAGTAATGACTTCTGAGATGGATAACACTGACAAATTAATGGCATTATCAAAAGAAGTTTTACAAAAAGGAAAAAAAATTGTTTCACCAAATATTAATACTGGAAAATATCATTTTTATGTTAATGATAATAATGAAATAATTTATGGTCTTGGAGCTATTAAAGGAATAGGAGTTGCAGCTATACAAGAAATTATTCAAGCTAGACAAAAAAATGGAATATTTAAGAATTTTTTTGATTTTTGTATACGTATAGATCTTAAAAAGATTAATCGTCGATTATTAACAATTTTAATTAAATCTGGTACTTTAGATTCAATAGGTCAAAATAGAGAATATATGTTAAATATTTTAGATGATCATATTAAAACTGCATCTCAATATACTAAAATTAAAAAGAGTGGGCAACAAGATCTTTTTGGATGTATAAAAGAAAATGCACCAATCGAACACTTCAAAGCACAACAAAAAGTATCAGAACAAATCTGGTTATCAGGAGAACGTGAAACTTTAGGAGGATATTTTACTGGTCATCCTCTAAATCAATATAAAAATGAAATTAAACACTATACAAAAAATATTAACTTCATAGATATTAATTCTTATCCATCTGGACATCTTGTTAAGATAGTTGGTTTATTTGTGAAAATAAAACTTATTACTACCAAAAATGGTAATCGTATGGGAATTTGTACTTTTGAGGATAGTTCTAGTTGTATAGAGATAATATTATTTGCTGATTTATTAGATCAAATACAACATTTGTTGAAAAAAGAAAATATTCTCATTATTTATGGTAAAATAAGTATAGATAAGTTTACACAACGAAAAATTATTGCTAGTAAAATTATCGATCTTCAAGAAGCACGAAATAAATATGTTAAGGAAATTGCTATATTACTAAACAGCAATCAGCTTAATAAAACCTTTTTAAATATAATTGGTAATTGTGTAGCAAAATATAATTCTGGAATTATACCAATCTATTGCTATTCTAAGCGGAATAGCATAGATAAAAAAATTAGATTAAAATTAGAAGAACCTATTAGTTGGAAAGTATTACCAAGTAATGATTTAATTAATGATCTACGTACTTTATTAGGATATGAAAATGTAACATTAGAATTTTTAAATAATTTATAGTCTTCTATACAAGAATGTTATGAATGTTATTCTAAATCAACTAAAAAAAAAATTAGAATTTTATAAATATTTTAATTTATTAATTGCTTATAGTGGAGGTATAGATTCTACTGTATTATTACATCAATTAACCCAGTTGCGCCTACATACTTTACCTTTATTAAAATTACGTGCCATTCATATTAATCATGGTATTAATCCTCATGCTCCTTCCTGGGTTTTACATTGTAAATCACAATGTTTAAAATGGCAAATTCCTTTTTCAAGTATAAAAATTAAATTAGATTTTAAGAATAAAAAAGATCAAGGCATCGAATCGGCTTGTCGTATAGCACGTTATAATGCTCTTTTTCAAGCACTTTTACCCCAAGAAATATTATTAACGGCACATCATATGGATGATCAATGTGAAACGTTTTTTTTAGCGTTAAAACGAGGCAGTGGACCGGCTGGTTTATCAGCTATGCCTTTAATTAAAAAAAATAGTGAAGGAAAAATACTATTTAGACCTTTTTTAAATCAAGATCGAAAAAGTATTGAACAATGGGCTTCTCAATATTCTTTATGTTGGATTAATGATAATAGCAATCAAAATACATATTTTGATCGTAACTTTTTACGGGTTAAAGTATTATCTTTATTAAAAATAAAATGGCCACATATTTGTAAAAATGTAGCACGTAGTGCTGCACTATGTGCATATCAAGAACAATTATTACATGATTTATTAAAAGAATATCTTAACAATTTAACTCAAGAGGATGGAAGTTTAATAATAGATAAGTTTTTTAACTATAGTGAAATACAGGTTTATGCTATACTTAGACAATGGTTAATTAATTATAAGATTTTTTCTGCACCACCATCATTTAAAATAATCCAATCTATTTGGCGTGAAATAATATGTAGTCGTAAAGATGCATTACCCTGTATAAAACTGGGAAAATATGAAATCCGACGTTATCGAAATGCAATTTATTTACTTGAGACTATTCCTTCAGTTAAAGAACACATACTATATTGGGAATTTCCATGGTTACCTTTGAAGTTACCGAATAAATTAGGTGTGATTAAATTACATCATAGTCATGGGATGTTAATACGTTACCCCAATTTAGGGGAAAAGGTGAGTATACGTTTTAAAACTAAAGGAAAAATTTCAGTATTTGGACGTTCAGCTGGACGTCGTGCAATAAAAAAAATCTGGCAGGAATTAGCTATTCCGTCATGGTTACGAGAACGTATCCCATTAATTTTTTATAATGAAATATTAATAGCTGCCATGGATGTTTTTATTACGGAAGAAGGTACCCCAACCAATAAAAATGCTTGGTATTTAAAATGGGATAAGAAAAAATAATTATTTTTTACTTTTAGTAAAAATAAAATCAATAATATTTTTAGTACTTATAAGAATCATTTCTTCATTTTTTCGATTTCGTTGTTTATATTCTACTTGTTCATTTTTTAAATGATGATCACTAATAATAATTAGATGTGGAATACCTATTAAATCCATATTAGCTAACATTACACCTAAATGATCAGATCGATCATATAGAAGACTTTCTACCCCTTTTTCACATAACAAATAATAAATTTTTTCCGCCAGCTTTTTAACATGTATAGATTTATAAAAAAAGATAGGCAAAATAGCTACTTGAAATGGTGCTAATATTGTTGGCCATATTATACCTTTATTATCATGATGTTGTTCAATTACAGCTGCTATTAGTCGAGAAATACCTATTCCGTAACATCCCATAAAAATAATTTGAGAATTTCCATATTGGTCTTTTACTGTAGTATGCATAAGACGTGAATATTGTGTACCTAATTGAAAAATATGTCCTACTTCAATTAAAAAATTAGAAGATTCTTCATTATCATTAATTTTTTTAGAAGGGTGATAATTTTTGCTAAATACTTGAAACTCATGAGATATAGTTCCTCCAATAGTACCAGTATCGGCTAGAACTACACGATAATGCAAATTTAATTTTTGAAGTATTCTAATATAAGTACTATACATTATAGTATACATCTCTTCTAGAGATTCTTGACTTATATGAAATGAATAAGCATCTTTCATAAGAAATTCTCGTGCACGTATTATACCAAAACGTGGTCTAATTTCATCACGAAATTTCGTTTCAATTTGATATAAATTCAATGGTAATTGTTTATATGAATTCAGTTCCGTACGCATTAACGCTGTAATAATTTCTTCATGAGTAGGACCTAAGACAAAATTACGCTTATTACGATCAATAAAACGTAATAACTCTAAACCATATTGATTCCACCGACCACTTTCTTGCCATAATTCAGCTGGTTGAACTAATGGCATAGAAATTTCTAAAGCACCTATTTTATTCATTTCTTCACGTACTATTTGTTCTATTTTTCTTACAATACGCATACCTGTAGGTAACCATGCATATAAACCAGATGCTATTTGACGAATTAATCCGGCACGTAGCATTAATTGATGGCTAATATTTTCTGTATTTTTTGGTTTCTCTTTTAATGTAAAAAGAATATATTGAGTAGTACGCATATAAACTGTTTTATCCATAAATACTAAATTATTTTTAAATTAATCCGAATTTAATAATTCGACTAAATTGGCTGTAGCTTCTTCAGTACTAATGGGTTGTCGTTTTTTACGTCTCCGTAATCTATCTTGATGATAAGAATAACCAGTACCAGCAGGAATTAATCGACCTACTATTACATTTTCTTTTAATCCTCGTAGTTCATCATTTTTACCTGCTACTGCTGCTTCGGTTAAAACCCGTGTAGTTTCTTGAAATGAAGCAGCTGAAATAAATGATTCGGTTGCTAAAGATGCTTTAGTAATTCCTAATAAATTACGTTCATAAGTAGCTTGAATCTTACCTTGTTTTTTTAATTCATTATTTATTATTTTTACTCTAGAATATTCAACTTGCTCTCCCTCTAAAAAGATAGAATCTCCTCCTTTTTTAATTGTTACTTTACGTAACATCTGGCGCACAATAACTTCAATGTGTTTATCATTAATCTTTACTCCTTGTAAACGATACACTTCCTGTACTTCATTTGTAATATATTCGGTTACAGCATGTATCCCTCGTAATCGTAAGATATCATGTGGAGATTCGGAACCATCAGAAATTATATCACCACTTTGTACATATTCGCCTTCAAGAACATTTAATTGTCTCCATTTAGGAATCATTTCTTCGTATGGTTTTTTCTTATCGTTAGTATTATTATCAATAGGGGTTATTATTACACGATGTTTACCTTTAGTTTCTTTACCAAAAGACACTATTCCTTCAATTTCAGCTAGTATTGCTGGTTCTTTTGGACGACGAGCTTCAAATAGATCAGCAACACGAGGTAATCCTCCAGTAATATCTTTAGTTCCTACTGTTTCTTGAGGGACTCTTGCTAGAGTATCTCCAGAATTGACCCACATTTTATCTTCAAATTGAACAATAGCTTTACCCGGAAGAAAATATTGTGCTGGCATATCTGTACCAGGTAATAATACTTCTTTGCCATTCTTCTGTAAAATTTTTAAAGCTGGTCTTAAATCTTTACTTCCCGAAGGACGTTCTGCTGTATCTAAAATTACTATAGAAGATAAACCAGTTAATTCATCAGTTTGACGAATCATAGTTTGTCCATCAATCATATCTATAAAATTAATTAAACCACTGACCTCGGTTATAATAGGCATGGTATGTGGGTCCCAATTAGATATTGTTTCACCGGCATGAACCATTTCATTATGTTCTTTAGTTAGAATAGCACCATAAGGTATTTTATAATTTTCCTTAGTACGACCTAATTTATCAATTATTTTAACTTCTACATTTCTAGATGTAATAACTAATTGACCATGAGAACTTTTGACAAATTTTGCATTAATTAATTTTAACCATCCATTATTTTTTACTTCAATGCTTGATTCTGCTGCTGAACGTGAAGCCGCACCTCCTATATGAAATGTCCGCATAGTTAATTGTGTACCGGGTTCTCCAATTGATTGAGCTGCTATAACTCCTACAGCTTCACCTTTGTTAATCAAATGGCCTCGAGCTAAATCTCTTCCATAACAATATGCACATACTCCAAAATTAGTATTACAGGTAACTACTGAACGTACTCTTACACTATCTATAAAATGATTTTCTAATAAATCACATAATTGTTCATTTAATAATGTATTACGTGATATTAATATATCATTAGTACTATTAGGTTTGAATATATCTTGTGCAGTTACACGACCTAATACTCGTTCTCGAAGAGATTCTTTAATTTCACCACCTTCAATTATTGGAGTCATTAAAATACCCTCAAGGGTATTACAATCCTCTTCAGTTACAACTAAATCTTGTGCTACATCAACTAATCTACGAGTTAGATAACCTGAATTAGCTGTTTTTAAAGCAGTATCTGCTAATCCTTTACGAGCTCCATGTGTAGAAATAAAATATTGAAGTACATTAAGACCTTCACGAAAATTTACCGTAATTGGCGTTTCAATAATAGAACCATCGGGTTTAGCCATTAAACCACGTATTCCTGCTAATTGACGTATTTGTGCAGCAGAACCACGAGCACCTGAATCTGCCATCATAAAAATACTATTAAACGAAGTTTGTAGTTCTTCTTCACCTAGACGATTTTTAACTTTTTCTATAGAAAGATTTTCCATCATTGATTTAGCAATACGTTCATTTGCAGTTGCCCAAATATCTATTACTTTATTATAACGTTCTCCTGCTGTTACTAAACCTACATTAAATTGATCTTGAATGGCTGTTACTTCTTTTTCTGCTTCTTTAACTATTTCTTCTTTATTATTTGGAATTACCATATCATCAATACCAACTGATGCTCCCGAACGAGTAGCATAAGCAAAACCACGATACATAATTTGATCAGCAAATAACACAGTTTCTTTTAATCCTAACAGTCGATAACATGTATTTAATAAATTAGATATAGATTTTTTTTCTAAAGTTTGATTAACTAAATGGTATGGTAACCCCTTAGGTACAATCATCCAAAAAATAGCTCTACCAATCGTAGTATTTACTAAACTAGTTTTAGATAATAAAACTCCCTCATTATCTATAATATATTCTGTAATTCGCACTTTTATACGAGCATGTAGTTCTGCTAAACCAGACTGATAAATATGTTCAGCTTCTTTGGGATCCGTTAATATCATACCTTCTCCTTTAGCATTAACTTTATCTCTAGTCATATAATATAAACCTAAAACTACATCTTGAGATGGAACAATAATAGGTTCTCCATTAGCAGGAGAAAGAATATTATTAGTAGACATCATTAATGCACGAGCTTCTAACTGTGCTTCTAATGTTAATGGAACATGAACGGCCATTTGATCCCCATCAAAATCTGCATTATATGCAGCACAAACCAGAGGATGAAGTTGAATTGCTTTACCTTCAATTAAAACAGGTTCAAAAGCTTGAATTCCTAATCTATGTAATGTTGGAGCTCGATTTAATAAGACAGGATGTTCATTAATTACATTTTCTAGTATATCCCATACGATTGCTTCTTCTTTATCAACCATTTTTTTTGCTGCTTTTATAGTAGTAGCTAATCCTTGTAATTCTAATTTACCATAAATAAAAGGTTTAAATAATTCTAATGCCATTTTTTTAGGTAAACCACATTGATGTAAACGTAAATAAGGACCAACTGTAATAACTGAACGACCAGAATAATCAACACGTTTTCCTAATAAATTTTGTCTAAATCTTCCCTGTTTCCCTTTAATCATATCAGCTAAAGACTTTAAAGCACGTTTATTAGAACCTGTCATAGCACGAATCCTTCGACCATTATCAAGAAGAGCATCAACTGCTTCTTGTAACATTCTTTTTTCATTTCTCACAATAATATCTGGAGCTGCTAATTCTAATAATCTTTTTAATCTATTATTACGATTAATGACACGACGATATAAATCGTTTAAATCTGAAGTAGCAAAACGACCTCCATCTAAAGGAACTAAAGGACGTAAATCTGGTGGTAAAACTGGTAACACACTTAAAATCATCCATTCTGGTTTATTACCAGATTGTATAAAAGATTCTAATATCTTAATACGTTTAGCTATTTTTTTTCGTTTATTTTCAGATGTAGTAGTCTCAATTTCTTCACGAAGTTTTTTACACTCACTTTGTAAATTTAAACTTCTTAAGAGATGTTGAATTGCTTCTGCTCCCATTTTTGCTTCAAATTCATCACCAAAATTTTCTAAAGCTTGAAAATATTGCTTTTCACTTAAAATTTGACCACGTTTTAAAGTGCTGAGCCCTTCATCGACAATTACATATGATTCAAAATATAATATACGTTCTATATCACGAAGCTGCATATCTAATAATAAACCTATACGTGATGGTAAAGATTTTAAAAACCAAATATGTACGATAGGAGAAGTAAGTTCTATATGTCCCATACGTTCTCGACGTACTTTAGTTTGTGTAACTTCAACACCACATTTTTCACAAATAACACCTCGATGTTTTAAACGTTTATATTTTCCACATAAACATTCATAATCTTTTATTGGACCAAAAATTCGTGCACAAAATAAACCATCACGTTCAGGTTTAAACGTACGATAATTAATCGTTTCTGGTTTTTTAACCTCGCCAAAAGACCAAGAACGAATCATATCTGGCGATGCTAAAGAAATTTTAATTGCGTTAAATTCTTGAGTTTTACCGTGTTGTGACTTTAAATTTTTTAGTAAGTCTTTCACAAATCAACTCCCTACGGGTGGTATAAATGAAATAGCTTTAATAATATTACTCTTAATTTTTATTACTTATCTTCTAATTCTATATTTATTCCTAATGATCTAATTTCTTTGAGCAAAACATTAAATGATTCTGGCATACTTGGTTCCATTTCATGATTATCATGTACAATATTTTTATAAATTTTGGTTCGACCATTAACATCATCAGATTTAATAGTAAGCATTTCTTGTAGAGTATAAGCTGCTCCATAGGCTTCTAGAGCCCAAACTTCCATTTCTCCAAAACGTTGTCCACCAAATTGTGCTTTTCCACCCAAAGGTTGTTGTGTAACTAGACTATAAGAACCAGTTGAACGAGCATGCATTTTATCATCAACTAAATGATTTAATTTTAACATATACATATATCCAACAGTAACAGGACGTTCAAATTTCTCTCCAGTACGTCCATCAAATAAAGTAATTTGACCAGATGTTGGTAAATTAGCTAATTGTAGCATTTCTTTAATTTCCGCTTCAGTAGCTCCATCAAAAACCGGAGTAGCAATAGGTACACCTTTTCGACAATTGTGAGCTAATTGTATGATTTCTGAATCAGAAAAAGTATTTAAATCTACTTTGGTTCTTACATTGGTTCCTATATTATACACTTTTTGAAGAAAGTCACGTAACATCATAGTTGAGGTATGTTGGTTTAATAAAATATTAATTTGATCTCCAATACTTTTAGCTGCCATTCCTAAATGAGTTTCTAAAATTTGACCTATATTCATTCGAGATGGAACACCTAAAGGATTTAAAACAATATCTACAGGAACACCATTTTCATCATATGGCATGTCTTCAATTGGATTAATTTTAGATATTACTCCTTTATTTCCATGTCGACCAGCCATCTTATCTCCAAGTTGAATTGGACGTTTTACTGCTAAGTAAACTTTAACTACTTTTAATACTCCTGGAGATAAATCATCACCTTCAGTAATTTTTTTACATTTTTCTTGATATTCAAATTTTAACTGATTTTTTAGCTCACGAAATTTAGTTAAAAAATAATCTAATTCTTGTTTTTTATTTTTATTATCTAAATGAAGATTTAATAAATCTTTTTCCAGTTTAAATCCATTCAATTTATTTTTTATAATTTCACATGATAATAGCTTTTTGATGCTTAACTCAAACTTTTTTTGTAAAAACTTTAATTGCTCTAAATAATCTTTTTTTGCTTGATTAATTAATTTTTCTTCTATTTCAATACTTCTTTTATCTTTCGCTAGGCCACCACGGGTAAATATTTGCACATCAATTACTGAACCTGATACTCCATTTGGAACACGTAAAGAAGTATCCTTAACATTTGAAGCTTTTTCTCCAAAAATAGCTCTTAAAAGTTTCTCTTCAGGTGTTAATTGAGTTTCACCTTTAGGTGTCACTTTTCCTACTAAAATCTCACCGCCTGAAACCTCAGCACCAATATAAACAATACCAGATTCATCTAATTTAGATAATGCAGTTTCACTTACATTTGGTATATCTGATGTAATTTCTTCAACACCTAATTTAGTATCACGAGAAATACAAGATAATTCCTGAATATGAATACTAGTAAACAAATCTTTATGCACTAAATGTTCAGAAATAAGAATTGAATCTTCAAAATTATAACCATGCCACGGCATAAATGCTACTCGCATATTATGACCAAGTGCAAGTTCTCCAAGATCAATACATGGTCCATCTGCTAATAGATCCCCTTTATTTATTACCTCACCTACTGATACGCAAGGTTTTTGATTAATACATGTATTTTGATTTGAACGAGCAAATTTAATTAAATTATAAATATCAATTACTGTATTACCATCATCTTCTTCTAATACTTCATTTTCATTTACTTTAAGTATAATTTTAGATGCATCAACATATTCTACTTTTCCACCACGTTGAGCCATAATAGAAACTCCTGAATCAATAGCTACTGTTCTTTCCATTCCTGTACCTACTAAAGGTTTTTCGGATTGCAAAGTTGGCACTGCTTGACGCTGCATATTGGCTCCCATTAAAGCACGATTAGCATCATCATGTTCTAGAAATGGTATAAGTGATGCTCCTACTGAGACTAATTGCTGAGGAGCAATATCAATATAATTAATTAGTTTACGATTGCATAAAGCTGATTCTCCTTTAACACGACAAACTAACACCTCTTCTTTAAAACAATAATTTTCATCTAGAGATGCATTTGCAGGAGCAATAATATAACTCGCTTCTTGCATTGCTGATAGATAATGAATTTCCTCAGTTATTTTTCCTTCATGTACTACTCTATATGGAGTTTCTAAAAAACCATACTCATTAGTTTGAGCATATACTGATAAAGAATTAATTAAACCAATATTTGGTCCTTCTGGAGTTTCTATAGGACAGAGTCTACCATAATGACTGGGATGAACATCTCTAACTTCAAACCCTGCTCTTTCTCTTGTTAAACCTCCTGGTCCTAAAGCTGAAATGCGACGTTTATGAGTGATTTCTGATAAAGGATTAGTTTGATCCATAAATTGAGATAACTGACTTGAAATAAAAAATTCTTTTATTGCAGCAGAAATAGGTTTAGCATTTACTAGATCTTGTGGAGTTAAATTATGATTATCTACTATAGATAATCTTTCTTTTATTGATCGTTCTAAACGTATCAAACCAATTCTAAATTGATTTTCAATCATTTCACCTACTGAACGAATTCTACGATTTCCTAAATGATCTATATCATCTATTGTTGCTTTACCATTACGAATGCTAATTAGTTTTTTTATAACATTGATAATATCTTGTGGGGTTAAAATTCCTCCCTGGTGAACATCTGGTTTTTGTTGATTTACTGAAAGATTTAATTTCATACGTCCTACTGCTGATAAATCATATTTATCTTCAGAAAAAAACAGATGTTTAAATAACATTTCAGTATTATCACGTGTTGGAGGTTCTCCTGGACGCATGACACGATAAATTTCAAATAAAGCACTAGATTTATCAGTGGAAGAATCAATATGCATGGTTTCGGAAATATAAGATCCATGATCAAGATCATTAGTAAATATGGTATAAATTAATTTATATCCATTTTTAATAAGTTTATCTAATAAATCTAATGATAATTTAGTATTAGCACTACAAATTAATTCTCCTGTAACAGGATGATAGTAATCTTTTGCTACAATTTTACCTACAAGATATTCAATAGGAACTTCAATTTCGGTTATATTATTTTTTTGAAATAGACGAATATGTCTATTCGTAATACGTCTCCCTTTTTCAACATAAATAATCCCATTAGATTCAATATTAAAAGAAATAGTTTCTCCCCGTAACCTTTCAGGAATGAATTTCATCATAAATTGATTATTTTTAATTTTAAATACTACTTTTTCAAAAAAAATATCTAGAATATCTTCAGTGCTATAATTCATAGCACGTAAAATAACAGTTACTGGTAATTTACGGCGTCTATCTATACGAAGAAATAAATGATCTTTAGGATCAAATTCAAAATCTAACCATGATCCTCGATATGGGATAATACGTGCATTATATAAAACTTTTCCTGACGAATGAGTTTTTCCTTTATCACTATCAAAAAAAACGCCTGGACTACGATGTAATTGCGAAACTACAACTCTTTCAATTCCATTGATTATAAAAGTACCATTTGGCGTCATAAGAGGAATGTCACCCATATAGACTTCTTGTTCTTTGATAGATTTCACCACCTTTATCTTTTTGTCAGAAGAACCTGGAGATTCTCGGTCATACATAACTAGACGTAATATTACACGTAATGATGCCGAAAATGTTAATCCTCTCATTTGACACTCTTTCATATTAAAGATAGGATTACCTAATCGATAATCAATATACTGTAGTTCATAATTACAATTATGATTTTTAATAGGAAAAATAGAACGACACGCAGCTTCTAAACCAGAATGACCCTTGAAATCTTTAGATAAAAATTTTTGAAAAGAATCAAGTTGCATAGAAAGAAGATACGGAACATCTAATAATAATGAACTTTTACCAAAATCCTTACGAATCCGTTTTTTTTCGGTATGGGAATAAAATTGAGCCATAAAAGTTGGAGTTTCCTTAGCTTATTATTGTTGGAAAAATAACTCAGAGTGTTATATAAATAAACAATTACAATGAATACACGATGCTTTTGTCTTATTTACTCAAGTTAAAATTTTAAAATATTCTACAATCAAGTAGAAATAGAAATAACCAGCTGGCTTATGTTATAAGACTTTATCTGAGTAGATAAACAAATATTAATTGAATAAAATAATTAATTTATTTAAGTTCAATAGAAGCACCAGTTTCTTCCAAAGATTTTTTGATACTATTAGCATTATCTTTACTTATACCTTCTTTAATTACAACTGGTACTGATTCAACCAGATCTTTAGCATCTTTTAAGCCTAAACCTGTTATTCCTCGTACTGCTTTAATTACAGCAATTTTATTATTACCAATTGCAGTTAAAACTACATTAAACTCAGTTTGTTCTTCAATTTCTTCTTTTTTAGATTCTGGTGAAGAACTTGAAGGAATAGTTAAAGCCGCAGCTGAAACTCCAAACTTTTTTTCTATAGCAGAAATCAAATCTGTAATTTCCATTACAGACATATTTGCAATAGTTTCTAAGATATCTTCTTTAGTAATAGACATAATAATTCTTATTCCTAATATTTTGATAAATTATGTAACAAAATAATCAATAAAATGATCATTTGATAATCTCAATTGGATTAATAGTAGAATCCAGATGTTTTTTATTCCGATATGCTATAAGAGTTCTAATAAATCTACCAATAGCTGTTTCTTGTAAAACCCTTATAAAAATTTCTAATGATTCTTCATAAGTTGGAAGTTGAGCTAAATAATCTATTTCTTTTTCCGTTAGCATTAACTTTCCGTCAAAAAAAGCCGCTTTAATATTCAATTTAGTAGGATTATTTTTAGCAAAATCTTGCAATAAGCGAGCTGCAGCTCCAGGATGTTGATAAGCAAAAGCAATTAATGTAGGACCAATAAATAATTTTTCTAATTTTTTTTCAAAAGATGTTCCTTTTACAATAAATTGTAATAAAGTATTACGTACTATATGTATAGATATACCTAACTCACGACCAGTTTTTCGCAACAAATTCATTTTATTTACGGTTATTCCACAATTATCTGCTAATACCACTGATACGGCTTTTTTAGCTGTTTCATTTAATTTTTTTACAAGAGCTTTTTTTTCTCTAAATTTTAATGGCATTATTTTTTTTTTACTCCAGTAATAATATTTTATTAACTTTAAAAGAAGTTATATTACTACTTCTTTTTTTTATTACATATATTCTTTTAAGCTCTTAAACTCAAAGTAGATTGATCTATAGTTATACCCCCACCCATAGTACTAGATAAAGTAACTTTTTTAAGATATAAACCCTTAGTTTGAGAAGGTTTAACTTTTATAAGTGCTTCTAATAAACATTCTAAATTTTCCTGGAGATAATTAGATGGAAAATCTATTTTTCCTATGGTATTATGAATAATACCATACTTATCATTACGATAATGAATTTGTCCTTTTTTTGCTTTGTTTACACTTTCACGAATATTAGTAGTAACAGTTCCCATTTTTGGATTCGGCATTAATCCTCGTGGTCCTAAAATTGGACCTAATTGACTCACTAATGGCATTGCATCAGGTGATGCGATAACCATATCAAAATTTATTTTTCCTACTTTTATTATTTGAGCTAATTCATTCATTCCTACTAAATCAGCACCAGCTTCTTTTGCAATTAATATATTTTCTCCTTGAGTAAATACAGCTACTCTTGGTATTTTACCAATACCATGTGGTAAAAGTACACTTCCACGAATAACTTGCTGATTTTTGCGTACATCAATACCCAAATTGATATGAACATCTACACTTTCAATAAAATGAGTACTTGCTAATTCTTTTAAAAGATTCACAGCATCTTGAAATAAATACTGTTTTTTTTTATTAATTTTATCACGAATCCTCATTTTACGCTTAAACAATTTCGACATTTTTAATCCTTTATTATATTTAACCCCATTGAAAGAGCTGTACCTTCAATACAGCGAATCATAGCTTCAATATCAGCGCCCGTTAAATCAGCAGCTTTAGATTCGGCTATTTCACGAAGTTGTCGATAAGTTATATTACCAATTTTTTCTTGATTTGGTTTACCAGATCCTGATGTAATTCCGGCGGCTTTTTTTAATAAAGCAACAGCTGGAGGAGTTTTTATTACAAATGTAAAAGAACGATCCGAATAAATTGTAATAAGTACAGGAAGTGGTAATCCTTTGTCATAACTTTCCGTTTTAGCATTAAAAGATTTACAAAATTCCATAATATTGACTCCTTGTTGACCTAATGCTGGTCCAACAGGAGGAGTAGGATTAGCCATACCAGCAGCAATTTGTAATTTTACATAAGCTTTAATTTTTTTAGCCATTTTCTTTCCTTAAATAAAAAATTAGTAAAGGACTCTGCTAATAATTATTAATTTTTATCTACTTGATGAAAATCTAATTCTACTGGAGTAGAACGTCCGAAAATTGATACTGAAACCGTTAAATGATTCTTTTCGTAATCTATTTTTTCAACGATTCCATGAAAATCTGCAAAAGGTCCTTCATTTATACGAACCATTTCTCCCACTTCAAATAATACTTTAGGTTTGGGTTGTTCTTCAGATCGTTTAATACGTTGTAATATTGCGTTCACTTCTTGTTCATTTAAAGGAATTGGATGATCAGCAGTTCCTCCTATAAATCCCATAATTCTTGGAACGTTACGTACTAGATGCCAACTCTCTTCATTCATCATCATTTGTACTAATACATAACCCGGAAAAAATTTTCTTTCACTTTTACGACGTTGGCCACGTTTCATTTCAAGCACTTCTTCAACAGGAATCATAATTTTTCCAAAAAACCTTTCCAAATGATGTAATTTGATATGATCGTGTAATAATTTAACAGCATCTTTTTCAGTACCGGATAAACACTGAATAACATACCAACGCATGTTTAATGCTTCAGACATTTGTTTCAAAACCTCAAACTAGTTAAGAATCTTACTAAATGAAATAAGATTCCATCTAAGACCCATAAGATCATAGAAATTACAATAGTTATTCCAATAACAATGAAGGTAGTATATAAAGTTTCCTGATTAGAAGGCCATATAACTTTACGAGCTTCATTTTTTGCTTCAGAAAACCTTTGTAAGAAACGTTTCCCTTGATTAGTCAAGATAGCCATACTACTTCCTATACCAATAAGAAAAAAAATAGTAAATATTCGTATAGATAATTTCATATTAGTAAAATGAGGATTACCTACTATTACTATCATAAAAAAAATAATAAGAACAGCTAGCCATTTTAAAACATCCAAACTATGAGTGCTCCTTAAACATTAAAGAATCAAACTTAATAGACTTAATAAAGATTTTTTATGTTAGCAGTATAACAAATTTTTATCTTTTTTTATATTAATGCTAATTCAATTTATGATGCTGATAGGCAGAATTGAACTGCCGACCTCACCCTTACCAAAGGTGTACTCTACCAACTGAGCTATATCAGCATATTTAAAGTTATAATTAGTGTTCTTATTATGTATGGAGCGGATAGCGGGAATCGAACCCGCATCATTAGCTTGGAAGGCTAAGGTAATAACCATTATACGATATCCGCAAAACTTAAGTATGTGGTGGGGGAAGGATTCGAACCTTCGAAGTCAATGACGGCAAATTTACAGTCTGCTCCCTTTAACCACTCGGGAACCCCACCTATTTAGATTGTTATTTTTATGAATTATGCCGGCTGCCGGAATCGAACTGGCGACCTACTGATTACAAGTCAGTTGCTCTACCAACTGAGCTAAGCCGGCTCTAAATAAAATTTAGTTACTATTTCTTATATTAGCTAGAATGAACTGAATTTTATGAGTATCAAAAAATTTATGCAACAAAAAAATAAGAAAATATGAATGAAATATTAAAAATAATAAATTATCCTATGACTTCAAGAGAATCAATTTTTTTATGTTCACATAAAAAATGTACTTCTGGTTCAAGCAAAATATCAAATTTCTTAGCTACATGTTGTCGAATATTATTTGCTAGCATAGCTATATCCCATCCTATAGCATTTCCTTCATTTATTAAAATAAATGGATTTTTTTTTATATATTCCTGCATCTACTTTTTTATAATCTTTAAAATGACAATGATTAATTAACCAACCAGCCTAATTTTTAATTTTTGATTTTGATTGAAGATAATATCTTAGGTTAGGATAAAGCTCTATTAGATTAGTAGCTTTTTCAAAATTTATAATTGGATTTAAAAAAAAACTTCCTGCATTTCCAATAATAATAGGATTTGATAAATTTTTACATCTTATCTCATAAATTTTTTCAAAAATACTTTGTGCAGTAAGAGTAGTAAAAAAATTACCGATTTTCAAAATTCGAGTTTTGGATACCAAAGCTTTTGAAGTAATATTACTACAGCAATAATAACATAATTTTTAGTATTCTTTTGTTGAAAAATACTTTCTCTATATTTAAAATTACATTTATAAGCTGAAATACGTAGAATTTTTTTTTGAAAATCTAATACATCTACATATTCACAAAAATTATTAAATTCTACACTATATGCTCCAATATTTTGAATAGCTGCTGATCCTACAGTTCCTGGTATAAAAACTAAATTTTTTTAGGGGATATTTTACTAAAGAATGCCAACCTTCTCCTGAACCTACATGCAAATGCCAAGCTTTTGATTATTCAGTGATATTAATACCTTTTAAACGATTAATTATAACTATACCAATATAATCTTATAAAAATAGAAGGATTTTTATCTTGAGATTGATTCCATACTTGTATAAGTTGTGAAATTGTATAAACTATACTAATTTGAAACGCATTTACATCAAGATTGAAAGTATTAAATCGTTTTAATTTTTGTTTAGGTTAATTAGATTTCATTAGATTAATTATTAATTAAAAAAAATTTTGACATAAAAAAATATACACTCACTTTACAAATATAGGATTATTTTATGTCTTATTCAAATTATTTTGAGGTTATTGTAATAGGTGCCGGTCATGCGGGAACTGAAGCTGCTTTAGCATCGGCTAGAATGGGACGTAAAACTTTGTTAATTACTCAGAGTATTGAAACTATAGGACAAATGTCTTGCAATCCTTCTATAGGTGGTATAGGAAAAGGACATTTGGTTAAAGAAATTGATGCTCTTGGTGGTTATATGGCAATAGCTATTGATCATTCTGGAATTCAATTTAGAACTTTAAATTCTAGTAAAGGTCCAGCCGTACGTGCTACTCGTGCACAAGCCGATCGTTTATTATATCGTCAAATGATACGTAATAAACTAGAAAATCAATTAAATCTCAATCTATTTCAACAATCAGTTAGTCAATTATTGATTCAAAATCAATCGGTAATAGGAGTAATTACTGAAATAGGAGTAATTTTTTATGCAAAATCAATAGTTATTACAGTTGGTACTTTTCTTAATGGTAAAGTTCATGTAGGTTTAGATTGTTATGAAGGAGGACGTGATGGAGAACCGAGTTCAATTTCATTAAGTCAATTTTTAAGAGAACTCCCATTAGGTAGTATTAAACGATTTAAAACTGGTACACCTCCACGTATTCATGCTAATTCTATTAATTTTAATCTTTTAACTGCTCAATACAGTGATAATCCTATACCAATATTCTCATTTATAGGTAAGCTATCTCAGCATCCATGTCAAATTCCTTGTTATATTACTCATACAAATAGATTGACTCATGATATTATTATGCAAAACTTAAAATTAAGTCCCATTAAAAATGGTTTAATTAAAAGTGTAGGTCCCAGATATTGTCCCTCTATTGAAGATAAAGTGATACAGTTTAACAATCGCGAAGCACATCAAGTTTTCTTAGAACCAGAAGGATTGACTAGTAAAGAAATATATCCAAATGGAATTTCAACCAGTTTACCATTTAATGTACAAATGAAAATTGTACATTCTATTAAAGGTATGGAAAATGCTCATATCACTCGTCCGGGTTACGCCATAGAATATGATTATTTAGATCCTTGTAATCTTAAACCGACTTTAGAAAGCAAATATATTAATGGTTTATTTTTCGCCGGACAAATCAATGGAACTACTGGATATGAAGAAGCAGCGGCTCAAGGACTTTTAGCAGGTATAAATGCCAGTTTTTTTGCTTCAAATAAAGAAGGGTGGATTCCTAGAAGAGATCAATCATATATTGGAGTTTTAGTAGATGATTTATGTACTCAGGGAATTCAAGAACCTTATAGAATGTTTACTTCACGTGCTGAATATCGTTTGCATCTACGTGAAGATAATGCTGATATAAGGTTAACAGAAATAGGATATAAAATTGGATTAATAGATGAAAAAAGATGGATAGCGTTTAATCAAAAAATCGAGATAATTGAAAAGGAACGTCAAAGATTACGTAATCTTTGGATCTCAACAAATGAGATCATGAAGGTTAGTACACAATTAAAAAGTAATCTTATAAAAGAAATCAATGGTGAAGAATTATTACGGCGTCCTGAAATTTCTTATGATGACTTAATGAAAATAAAATTATTTGCGCCCGGTATAGATAATCTTATTAATTCTCAACAACTAGAAATTCAAATTAAATATGAAGGTTATATTATTAAACAACAAAAAGAATTTTTAAAATTGCAACAATACAGAAATATACGTTTACCTTTAACTTTAAATTATCATGAGATAAAAGGACTTTCTAATGAAGTTATTACCAAACTTAATAAATATAAACCTATTTCAATTAATCAAGCTGCTAGTATACCTGGAATTACCCCAACCGCTATTTCTATTTTAGTTATTTGGTTAAAAAAACGTAATTATTTTTTTAGTGATTTAAAAAAGTAGAGTTATTATTTTTTTTTTAGTTTACTTTATTTTATAATACACATAAGATTCGAATAGTTATTATTTCTTTAATTATTATAAGAAATAATCCAGGTAAAATAACATAATGATTAGAGGCGAACATTTAACTTCAGAAAAATATATTATAAATCATTTGAAGCATCTTCAATTAGATTTACGTCACTTACATTTAGTAGATCAAATGTCTAATAGTTTCTGGATAATTAATATAGATTCTATCTTTTTTTCTTTATTATTAGGAATAGCATTTCTAATGCTTTTTTACTATATTGCAAAAAATATGCAAAAAGTTTTTCCTGGAAAGTTACAAACTCTTATAGAAATGATAATTTTATTTGTCGATAAGAGCGTTAAGGATATTTTTCAGATAAAAGATAATTTTATAGCGCCTTTAGCTCTAACTATTTTTAGTTGGATATTTTTAATGAATCTTATGGATTTATTACCAATTGACTTACTTCCTTATATTGGAGAATACTGGTTACATTTACCAGCACTAAGAGTAGTTCCTTCTGCAGATATCAATATTACACTTGCTATGTCAAGTGTAGTATTTATATTAATTATATTTTATAGTATTAAAAATAAAGGTATCAATGGATTAATTAAAGAATTAATATTTCATCCATTTCCTTATATATATTGTATTCCCATCAATTTTATTCTGGAAAGTATAATTTTATTTTCTAAACCAATTTCATTAAGTTTACGTTTATTTGGTAATATATATTCAGGAGAATTGATTTTTATTCTCATTACTAGTTTATTACCCTGGTGGTCACAATGGTTATTAAGTGTTCCATGGGCACTATTTCACATTTTAATTATTATATTACAAGCTTTTATTTTTATGGTACTGACAATTGTTTATTTATCAATGACTTGTGAAAATATGTGATTTTTTTTTGCATCATCCTACTAGGAATTAATTATTAAAGGGAGATTTTAATGGAAAATTTTAATGTAATATATATCGCAGCAGCTATAATGATGGGTTTATCAGCCATTGCAGCAGCAATTGGAATTGCTTTACTTGGAGGAAAATTTTTAGAGGGTGCAGCACGTCAACCAGATTTAATTTCTTTACTACGAACCCAATTTTTTATTGTAATGGGTCTAATAGATGCAATTCCTATGATTGCAGTAGGATTAGTTTTATACTTAATCTTTGCTATGGTAAAACATTAATTGATAAAAATTAGTGGTTATTATATTTTTTAAAAAAAATTCAGCTCAACCGAGATTATTATGCTATGAACTTAAATGCCACCTTAATAGGTCAAGCAATTGCTTTTTTAATTTTTATTATATTATGTATGAAATATATATGGCCTCCTATTATAAGTGCTATAAATCAGCGTCAAAAAGAAATAATAGATGGAATCGCTTGTGCTGAAGAAGCTAAAAATACTTTAAAAAAGGCCCAAATTCAAGCAAGAGAACAATTTAAACAAGCTCAAGAACAAGCATTATTGATTATCACTCAATCCAAAAATCAAAGTACAAATATATTAGAAAATGTAAAAATTGAATCTGAAAAAGAACGTAGAAGAATTTTACAATTAGCTAAAGTAGAAATTGAATTGATGCATTCTCATTTATATAATAAGTTGCAAAAACAAGTCGCAAAATTAGTGATAGATGGTGTAGAAAAAATTATAGAACATTCTATAGATGAACATCTTGATCGTAAAATTATAAATAAACTAATTAGTAACAAATTATTATGATAGATAATTCATTCGAACTGATTTATATAGCTCGAGTTTATGCTATAGCCGCTTTTGATTTTTCTCTAGAAAAAAAAGAAGTTGAACACTGGCAAGAAATGTTAGAAGTAAGTACATTAGTTTCATCTCATAAAATTATTAAAAATATTATTTCCGGAGTTTTATCTAATAAGATTGTATCTAAATTATTTATTAAGCTTTGTGAGCCATATATAGATAAATATTTTCAAAATTTTATTATAATAATGGCAGAACATCAAAGATTAAAATTACTTCCTAATATTTTAAACATTTTTCAACATTTACGTATGATGTATTATGATTTGACTGAGAATATTGAAGTAAGTACAGCTAATATAATTTCTAATAAACAAGTTTTAAAAATAAAAAAATATTGTGAAACGATTCTCTTACGTAAAGTACAAATTCATTTTAAAATTGATAAAACTTTATTATTTGGAATAATTATTCGTATAGGCGATATTATCATTGATAGTAGTGGACGTAGTCGTATTAATAGACTGGCTGAGATTTTACAGCAGTTATAAGAAAACTGGAAAATAATATGCAAATTAATACCGCAGAAATTAGCGAACTTATTAAACAACGTATTGCTAATTTTGATTTATTAAGTGAAACTTATAATGAAGGCACGATTTTTTCTATAAGTGATGGAATTATTAGAATTTATGGATTAAATAATGTTATGCAAGGAGAAATGATCTTTTTACCTGAGACTAAATCTTATGCTATGGCATTAAATTTAGAAAGGGATACAGTAGGTGCAGTTGTGATGGGTCCTTATATTAATATTATTGAAGGCATGAAAGTTCAATGTACGGGACGTATATTGGAAGTTCCAGTAGGAACAGAATTATTAGGTAGAGTTATTAATCCATTAGGACAAACTATCGATGGAAAAGGATCTTTAAAATCTGATAGAATGTCTCCATTAGAAGCAATGGCACCTGGAGTTATTGATCGTCAACCAGTTGATCAACCCCTTCAAACAGGATATAAAATCATTGACAGTATGATACCAATTGGTAGAGGACAAAGAGAACTAATTATTGGAGATCGTCAAACTGGTAAAACCACTATGGCAATTGATACTATTATTAATCAGCGAAATTCTGGAATTAAATGTGTATATGTTGCGATTGGACAAAAAGCTAGTACAGTAGCAAATGTAGTACAAAAATTAGAAGAAAATCAAGCTTTAAAAAATACTATTATAGTAGTAGCTTTTGCATCAGATGCCGCTATTTTACAATATCTTGCACCATATGCTGGCTGTACTATGGGTGAATTTTTTCGTGATCAAGGGGAAGATGCATTAATAATTTATGATGATTTATCAAAACAAGCAATTGCTTATAGACAAATTTCGTTATTATTAAGAAGACCTCCTGGTAGAGAAGCATATCCTGGAGATATATTTTATCTTCATGCTCGCTTGCTTGAACGAGCAGCTCGTGTTAACGCTAAGTATGTTACATTATGTACTAAAGGAAAAGTTCATGATAAAACCGGATCTTTAACAGCTATACCTATTATTGAAACTCAGGCAGGAGATGTATCAGCATTTGTTCCTACTAATGTTATTTCTATTACAGATGGTCAAATTTTTTTAGAATCTAATTTATTTAATCTTGGAATTCGTCCTGCTGTTAATCCTGGGATTTCTGTATCTCGTGTAGGTAGTAGTGCACAAACTAAGATTTTAAAAAAACTTTCTAGTGGAATACGTACAGCATTAGCTCAATATCGTGAATTGGCGGCATTTTCACAATTTTCATCAGATCTTGATGAAACTACACGTAAACAAATTCAATATGGTAAAAAATTAACAGAATTATTAAAACAAAAACAATATCATCCAATGAGTATTGTAGAACAAGCCATTATTTTATTTGCTGTTTCACATGATTATTTAGAAGATGTTCAATTAGATAACATAAGTGAATTTGAATCAGCATTAATAAATTATATGGAACGTACAAATAGTAAATTCATGCAATATATTAATAAGACTGGAAGTTATAATAATGAAATTATATTAAAATTTAAACAAATCATTGAAAATTTTAAACAACAACCATGTAACTTAAGTAATTAAGATATATATTATGACCTTTATAAAAGAAATACGTAATCAAATTACTGCCATTAAAAATATGCAGAAAATAACTAAAGCCATGGAAATGGTTGCAGCTTCTAAAATGAAGAAAATCCAATCTATTATGGAAAAAAGTTATCCTTATGCTGAAGCTATCAGTAGGGTAATTAATCATCTTACTTTAGGGAATTTAGAATATAAACATCCTTATTTAGAACAACGTACAATTAAAAAAATTGGTTATTTAGTATTTTCTACTGATCGTGGATTATGTGGTAGTTTAAATAGTAATTTATTTAGAAAATTATTTATAAATATAAGTAAATGGTCTAAAAAGGGTATAAATTCGAGTTTAGTTATTATTGGTAATAAAGGATTATCATTTTTAAATTCCTGTAGTAAAACAATGGTTATTGCTCATTCAGGAGGAATAGGAGAAAAAGCATCTATTTCGGATTTAATTGGACCTATACAAGTATTATTAAATGCTTATAATCAAAAAGAAATAGATAGAATTTATATAGTTAATAATAAATTAATTAATTTAGTTTCTCAGTTACCACAGATCATTCAATTATTACCATTAATAGCCATAAAAACTAACCATTCTATATTAAATCATCAATATAAATGGGATTACTTATATGAACCTGATCCTCAATTTCTTTTAAAGATTGTATTACAACGTTATATAGAAGCTCAAGTTTATCATCGATTAGTAGAAAATATAGCTAGTGAACAAGCAGCAAGGATGGTTGCTATGAAAAGCGCTACTGATAATGGTAGTAGTTTAATTAATGAAATGCAAATTTTATACAATAAGGCACGTCAGGCAAATATTACTCAAGAAATTACTGAAATTGTGTCGGGTGCTGCTGCAGTTTAATTAAGTAATAATTAGGAGATTATAGTGCATGATTACAGGAAAAATTATTCAGATTATTGGTGCAGTTGTTGATGTTGAATTTCCTCAAAATGTGATTCCAAAAATCTATCATGCACTTGAGGTAAAAACTCATAAGATTCGTCTTATTCTTGAAGTTCAACAACATATAGGTGGAGGAGTAGTACGTACTATTGCAATGGGTTCTTCAGATGGTTTAAAGCGAGGAACAGAAGTTATAGATCTTCAACATCCTATCCAAATTCCAGTAGGTAAAATTACTTTAGGTCGAATAATGAATGTATTAGGTGAACCTATTGATATGAAAGGTGAGATTGGTTCATCAAAAAATAGAGAGTATTGGAACATTCATCGATCTCCTCCCTCTTATGAAGAATTAGCTACTTCTCAGGAATTACTTGAAACTGGAATAAAAGTAATTGATTTAATGTGTCCTTTTGTAAAAGGAGGAAAAGTCGGATTATTTGGAGGTGCTGGAGTAGGTAAAACAGTAAATATGATGGAATTAATTCGTAACATTGCAATAGAACATTCAGGTTATTCCGTTTTTACTGGAGTAGGTGAACGAACTCGTGAAGGTAATGATTTTTATCGTGAAATGACAGTTTCTAATGTTTTAGATAAAGTATCTTTAGTATATGGTCAAATGAATGAACCGCCAGGTAATAGATTACGTGTAGCATTAACAGGATTAACTATAGCAGAAAAATTTCGTGATGAAGGACATGATGTTTTGCTATTTATAGATAACATCTATCGATATACTTTAGCAGGTACAGAAGTATCAGCATTATTAGGGAGGATGCCCTCTTCAGTAGGTTATCAACCTACATTAGCAGAAGAGATGGGAATACTACAAGAACGCATTACTTCAACTAAAAAGGGTTCAATCACTTCGATTCAAGCAGTCTATGTACCTGCTGATGATTTAACCGATCCATCTCCCGCAACTACATTTGCTCATCTTGATGCAACTGTAGTTTTAAGTAGAAATATTGCATCACTCGGCATTTATCCTGCAGTTGACCCATTAGATTCAACTAGCAGACAACTAGATCCTTTAATTATAGGTGAGGATCATTATAATACTGCTCGTGGAGTACAATCATTATTACAACGTTATCAAGAACTAAAAGATATTATTGCGATTCTTGGAATAGATGAATTATCAGAAGAGGATAAAATTATTGTAGCACGAGCACGTAAAATACAACGTTTTTTATCTCAACCGTTTTTTGTGGCCGAAATTTTTACGGGATTACAGGGAAAATATGTAACACTCAAAGATACTATTTTAGGATTTAAAGGAATATTATCTGGAGATTATGATTCTTTACCAGAACAATCATTTTACATGATTGGAAATATTGAAGAAGCTGTAAAAAATGCAGAGAAATTAAAAAATTGTTATGATTAAAAATTGTAAATTGATTATTGTTAGTCCTGAAAAATTACTGTTTTCAGGACAAGTATACAAAATTGTGCTAAACGGAAGTGAAGGAGAACTGGGTATTTATCCTGGTCATGCACCACTATTAACCACTATTAATCCAGGAAAAATTTTAGTTTTTAATATTATTACTGATAATAATCCAGAAATTATTTATATTTCAGGAGGAATATTAGAAGTACAACCAAATATAATTACCGTCTTAGCTGATACTGCTATTCGTGGTGTAGATTTAGATGAAAATCTAGCTTTAGAAGCTAAGCGTAAAGCCGAAGAATATCTTCTCAAAAAAAATGATAATAATCTTGATTTAAAAACAATCAAATCTCAATTAACACAAGAAATTGCAAAATTACGAGTTATTGAATTAATACGTAGAAAGAAAAAATAATCTATTTTAGTAGATTATAACTATTTAAAATAATAACTTATTAATTATGGCACTATTTAATACTGAGGAGGAAGAATAACTGATTGTTCCCAAAGTCGATTAAATTCTTGAGTATATTGAAAAGCTATTTCAGGATAATGGTATAATATAATTATATTTTCTGCATTATGTTTATCTGCAGCACTTGTATAATTATAAGACCCTGTTTCAAGAATTTGTGAGTCAATTATTATAAACTTATTATGCATAATAGAATAATGTTTATTTAATCTTACTGAAATTTTTTGATTAGCTAAATAAGTAGTAGCAGTATAATTATTAGAATTAGCTTTATAATCAGCAATAATACGTATTTTCACTCCACGCTTATGTGCTTCTAATAATGCTAAACTAATAGATTTGCTAGTAAAAGAGTAAGCAGCAATATCTATGGTATGTTGAGCTTGAGAAATTACCTTTAAAATTAAATAAGATGCTGAATGACCGGGAGAAAAACCCACATCAATTTGTTGATTTTGATTATAACTACATGAAGAAATAGAAAATAATAAAATAATACAAATAATAAATTTCCAAACTAAAGACTTGATTTGTTTATTATGTTTTTTATTGTTCATTATGTTTATAAAAGGTTTTTTATTATTGGAGAATATCAGTTATTAAAAAATATTGAAATAAATTTATTGATTATGAGATTTAGTATTAGTGAAAATTTATCTTGTAGGAGGTGCAATTCGTAATAAATGCCTAAATTTGCCTGTTAAAGATAAAGATTGGGTTATTGTTGGTGCTACACCTCAAGAAGTATTAAAACTAGGTTTTAAACCCGTTGGAAAAGGTTTTCCAGTTTTTTTGCATCCAGTAACTGGTGAAGAATATGCCTTAGCACGTACGGAAAAAAAAACAGGAAAAGGTTATACAGGTTTTACCTGTTATACTGATCCAAATGTGAGTCTGGAGCAAGATTTACAACGTCGAGATCTTACTATTAATGCTATCGCATGTGATGAAAAAGGAAATTATTTTGACCCATTTAATGGAAGAAAAGATTTAGAATGTCGTATTCTTCGTCATGTTTCTAACAGTTTTCGTGAGGATCCTTTGCGTGTATTACGTGTAGCACGTTTTGCCGCTTGTTATGCTCATTTGGATTTTACTATTGCTAATGAAACACTTATGTTAATGCGTTCTATGTCAAAAAATGGAGAATTAATCGAATTAACTGCAGAAAGAATTTGGAAAGAAACTGAATTAGCTCTTCAATCATATAATCCCCAACTTTATTTTCAAGTTTTAAAACAGTGTAATGCATTAGAAAAACTTTTTCCAGAATTAGAGAGTTTATATAAAATTAATAGTTCAAAATTGATAAATATGGGAATTCATACTTTAAGATCATTATTTCTTGCTGCACAACTTAGTACGCAAATGGAAATTCGTTTTGCAACCTTATGTCATAATTTTGGAAAATTATTAAATACTAAAATGGCTTCAATTACAACACCAGCCCTACAAATAATGAATCATTCTTCTATTTTTTTGAAAGAAGACAAGTTAATAAAAAATTTTTGTCAACGATTACGTGTTCCAAATTATTTACAAACCTTTGCTATATTAGCAAATAAATTTCATTCAGTGGTACACCATATAAAAAACTTGCAACCTTGTATGGTAATTCAATTATTTAATTATATCGATGCATGGCGTAAACCATATCGTATTGAACAACTCTCATTAGTGAGTGAAGTAAACGCACGTGCTTATTATTATCCTAAAAAAATATTATATTCACAAGGTGAATATTTACGTATACTGTTTCAAATAGCTAAAAAAATTTCAGTTCAACAAATTATAGAAAAAGGTTTTCAGGGAATAAAAATTAATCAAGAATTATCGAAATTGAGATGTCAAAAAATATCCAAATGGAAAAAACAACAGCTTATTTAGTAGTTATTAAGATTATGATCTTTTTTAGCTGTTTATTATTAATTTTAGGGGGTTAAATCTTCGGTTATTGACCAGTAAGGATTAACATTTATACTAAGAAATGAAGTATTTATTTGATTGATGTTATTCTTATACTGTTCTAACTTCACCATTCCTGCATAAGCAATCATAGCTCCATTGTCAGTACAAAATTCGGGACGCGCATAAAATATTTCTCCTCCTAATTTAATTATCATTTGTTCTAATCGTAAACGTAGAGTATGATTGGCACTTACTCCACCTACCACAACCAGTCGATTAATTTTAGTTATTCTGATTGCACGTTTACATTTGATTATTAAAGTATCAATAATAGCATCTTCAAAAGCATAAGCAATATCAGCAAGATTTTGATAATCCTTATTATTTTTATAAGTATTAATTATATTCGCTGTATAAGTTTTTAAACCAGAAAAACTAAAATCTAATCCTGGACGGTCTGTCATAGGTCTAGGAAAAGTAAATTTTCCTTTTGAGCCTTGTAATGCTAAATTTGAAAGCATAGCTCCTCCAGGATAATCAAATCCCAATAATTTTGCTATTTTATCAAATGCTTCTCCTACTGCATCATCTAATGAATTTCCTAATAATTCATATTTACCAATATTAATTACTTTAATTAATTGTGTATGACTTCCAGAAATTAATAAAGCAATAAAAGGAAACAATGGTTGTTTTTTTTCTAAGAAGGGAGCTAGAATATGACCTTCAATGTGATTAATTGGGATTGCAGGAATATTTAATGAAAAAGCTAGTGCATGTCCTAAACTGGCTCCTACTAATAATGAGCTCATTAATCCTGGACCAGCTGTATAAGCTATTGCATTAATATCATTAATATTTAATTTTGCTTCTTTTAATGTTATGCTAATTAATGGTGCTAAGTTTATTATGTGATGGCGAGCAGCTAATTCTGGTACTACACCACCATAATCTGCATGTAATGTACTTTGGCTATAAATTTTATTTACTAATAAACCTATCTTTTTGTCATAAATAGCTACTCCAGTTTCATCACAGGAGGTTTCAATTCCCAGTATACGCATTTATTCTTTAATATACTTTACATTATAATTATTTATGAATTATAATAATTATCTTAATGAAAATCAATAATATAATAAATTGGAGGTAATAATGCATGCCAATAATTAAAGTACGTGAAAATGAGCCTTTTGATATTGCACTACGACGTTTTAAACGTTCTTGTGAAAAAGCAGGAATATTAGCTGAAATGCGTCGTCGGGAATATTATGAAAAACCAAGTACAGAAAGAAAAAAAGCTAAAACTTCTGCAATAAAGCGTCTATCTAAAAAGATAGCTAGAGAAACTGCACGTCGTATTCGTCATTATTAATGAGATTAGATTTGTTGGTATAAAAAATAATAAAAGATTATGGCTGGTAGAATAATTCCATCTGTATTTATTCAAAATTTACTTACTAAAATAGACCTTGTAAAAATTATTGAATATCGTCTAAACTTAAAAAAATATGGAAAGTATTATCGTACTTGTTGTCCATTTCATAATGATCATACTCCTTCTTTTATTGTAAATCAAGACAGACAGTTTTTTTATTGTTTTGGATGTGGAAAACATGGAAATGCAATTGATTTTATAATGAATTTTGAGGGTTTAAATTTTATTGAAACTATTCAAGAATTAGCAAATATATATGGTATTGAAGTAGAATATGAAAATAATAATTTATATCAAATTAAATGGTCTTATCGTCAAAAGTTATATCTTCTAATGAAAGAAGTAACAAAATTTTATCAAAATGCTTTATGGCAAAAAACTGCAAAAATTGCTAGAAGATATTTTATACAACATGAAATTCGTAGAGGAATAATTGAAGATTATTGTCTTGGTTATGCTCCAGCACATGCTGATCTTATCAAAAATTTCGGTCAAGATTTTTTAAATCATTTAATTGATATTGGGATAATTGTTACTAAATCACGCCACAATTATTATAATTTTTTTCGTGAACGTATTATTTTTCCTATTCGTGATCAATATGGAAGAGTAGTAGGATTTGGAGGAAGAAGCTTAAACTATAATACTCATCCTAAATACTTAAATTCTCCTAATACTATTCTATTTAATAAAGGACGTCAATTATATGGTATTTATGAGTTATATAAAAAATGTTCAAAAAATACTTGTATTTTAGTTGTTGAAGGATATATGGATGTAATTGCGTTAGCACAAGCGGGAATTTATTATACGGTGGCTTTATTAGGTACATGTACTACTAGAGAACAAATTCAATATTTATTTCGTATAACCAACCATATTATTTATTGTTATGATGGTGATTATGCAGGACGAAAAGCAGCTTGGAATGCACTTGTAACAAGTTTAGAATATATGTTTGATGATCATAAATTAAGTTTTATTTTTCTTCCTGATGGAGAAGATCCAGAATCTTTAATTCGAAAAAAAGGAAAATTTTTTTTTGAACAGAGTATACAAAAAGCACAATCTTTTTATGATTTTATGTTCCATACTTTAAGTAACAAGATTAATCTTTCTTGTATTGAAGGTAAAGTGAAACTAAGTTCAATGGCATTACCTCTTATTAAAAAAATTCCAGGAGACATATTACGTCTTTTTTTACATCAATTATTAGGTGAAAAAATTGGAATTTTTGATTATACTAAACTAATTAATTTAGTAAATACAAGAAGATATAATAAGTTTAAATGCGGTATAAAATTAAAATATACTCCAATTCGGATACTTATTACCTTATTACTTCAAAATCCATATCTTTCAAGTCTGGTTCCCGATTTAGAGAGTTTTAATAATATAAAAATTGCTGGATTATCACTTTTTATGGAATTATTAAAAATATGTAAAAATTATCCTAAAATTACTATGGGACAATTATTAGAATTCTACCGAAATAATAAAATGATAAAATATCTTGAAAAACTTGCAGTATGGAATCATATGATTATAGATACAGAAGTTGAAAATACTTTTAAAGATATATTAACTAGTATATCTAATTTAGCACTTAAACAACGTCAAGATCAATTAATTGCAATAGAACGTAGTAAAGGATTAAATCTTGATGCTCGTAGAGAATTATGGGCTTTAAATAAAGCATTAGCAAAAAAAAATAAATAAAAATATAACTTTTACCAATTTTTTCCTATGGATATCATATTATGGGACATAATCCACTGCCATTAAAACTTTTAATTAAAAAAGGTAAAGAACAGGGTTATCTCACTTATGCTGAAGTGAATGATCATTTTCCCGATGGTATTATTGAACATCATCAAATTCAACAACTTATTCAGATGATCAATGATATGGGAATACAGATTGTAGAAAAAGCATCTGATACTACCAAAAATTTTTTATTAAATATTAAAAAACATCATAAATTTATTACTAATGAAGAAATATCATCTAATAATATTGATGATGATGATGATGAAAAATACGGAGGTCGTACTACTGATTGTATGCGTCTCTATATGCGTGATATGGGAGGCATAGCATTATTAACACGAGAAGGCGAAATTGATCTTTGTAAACGTATGGAAGATGGTATTAATCAAGTACAATATTCAGTTGCTGAATATCCAGAATCTATTAGATATGTTTTAGAGCAATATAATCGAATTGAACTATCTGAATTAAAATGGATTGATTTAATAGTAGGTTTTATTGATCCAAATTTTAAAGATGACATTCTTTATACTAGTACTACTGTTGCTGCACAACATATTGGCTCGCAAATATCTTATGATCGTGATGAGGATGATGATGATTATTATAATTATAATCATATTGATCCAGTTTTTGCACGAGAAAAGTTTACGGCATTACGTATACAAAATGAAAAAACCAAACAAATTATTCAAAGCAAGGGTCGTAAACATCCAGAAGCTCTTATAGAAATAGATAAACTATGTAACATATTTAAAGAATTTCGTTTCAAACCTAAACAATTTAATATCTTAATTCATAAGATGCGTTTTATGATGGAACGCGTACGTCTTCAAGAACGTCTTCTTACAACCTTATGTATTACAGACTGTCAAATACCTAAGGACATTTTTTATGAGTTATTTATTGGAAATGAATCAAATGAATTGTGGCTTAAGCAGGCTCTTCGTATGGAGGATCAACCATGGTCTAAAAAATTACAGGAAAGTACTGAACAGATATTAATAATTTTGCAAAAACTTTCGCAAATTGAAGAAGAAACAGGTCTTACTATTGCACAAATTAAAGAGATTAATCGTCGAATGTCTCTGGGAGAAGCAAAAGCACGAGTCGCAAAAAGATCAATGGTAATATCTAATTTACGTTTAGTTATTTCTATTGGGAAAAAATATACTAGTCGTGGATTACAATTTATTGATGTAATTCAAGAAGGGAATCTTGGTTTAATAAAAGCAGTAGATAAATTTGAATATCGACGAGGATATAAATTTTCAACCTATGCTACTTGGTGGATTCGTCAGTCTATTACACGTTCTATAGCAGATCAAGGTAGAACAATTCGTATTCCAGTACATATGATAGAAACAATTCATAAAGTAAATCGAATGTCTCGAATAATCTTACAAGAAATAGGTCGTGAGCCAAGTAGACCTGAACTTGCAGCTCGTATGATGATGACTGAAGAAAAAATTATAAAAATATTCAAAATTTCAAAAGATCCTATCTCTATGGAAACACCTATTGGTGATGATGAGAATTCATATTTAGGAGATTTTATTGAAGATACAAATGCACAAAGGCCTTTAGAAGCAGCTACTTTTGAAAGTCTTAAGGCTGCTACTAATGCAGTGTTGTCTAGTTTAACTCCACGTGAAGCTAAAGTATTACGAATGCGTTTTGGAATTGATATGAATACTGATCACACTTTAGAAGAAGTAGGTAAACAATTTGATGTAACACGGGAACGTATTCGTCAAATAGAAGCAAAAGCTTTACGAAAATTGCGTCATCCTAGTAGGTCTGCAATACTACGTACTTTTCTTGAAGATTAAAAAAATGTGATAAAATATATGATGGCCCTTTAGCTCAGAGGTTAGAGCAGACGACTCATAATCGTTTGGTCGCTGGTTCAAATCCAGCAAGGGCCACTAATATTATTTATTAAGTAAGTTTTTTATAAAAAAATACTATTTTTAGTTATTGCCGAAGGCCGGATTTGAACCGGCATGCAATATTATTGCGATTGATTTTGAGTCAATTGCGTCTACCAATTTCGCCACTTCGGCATTTTATTATATCTTAAAATAATTATTTTTATATGCATCATTACATTATACCATTGAATAACAAATGCAATTTAGAGGAGAATTCATGCATTTCAGTATTCAGCAAACGAATCTAAAAACCAACCCTCAAAATAGTGATTGTTTAGTTATAGGAGTCTTTGAATCGCGAAAATTATCTGATTCTGCTAAAATGTTAGATGAAATAAGTAATTTGTATATTAGTACTTTGCTACTTCAAGGAGACCTTTTAGGTAAAATTGGTCAATATTTACTTTTATATAATATACCTAATATTCCTTCAAAACGTATTTTACTAATAGGTTGTGGTAACGAACATCAACTTAATAGAGATCATTATCAAACTATTATCAATAATATGATAAAGATTTTAAATGAAACTGGATCTAAAGAAGTTTTATTATTTTTAGCTGATGACTTAGATATTAAATATTTTAATACGTATTGGAAAATACGTCAAGCAGTTGAAACCATCAAAAACGCATTATATGTTTTTGATAAATTTAAGAGTAAGAAACAAAAATCTAAAAAAAGTTGTCTGCATAAAATTATTTTTAATCTTTTACATTCTGAAGACATTTTTGTTGCAGAATTAGGTATTAAACATGGAATAGCTATTGCTGAGGGTATCAAAATAGCAAAAGATCTTAGTAACTTACCACCAAATATTTGTAATTCATCTTATATGGATTTACAAGCTTATGAGTTATTTAACTTATATAAAAATATCAAAGTCTCATCAATTAATGAAAATACAATGAGAGATTTAGGTATGAATGCGTATTTAGCTGTAGGAGAAGGATCGAAAAATGAATCAATAATCACTATTATTGAATATGTATCTAATTTAGATAAAAAACCTATTATTTTGATAGGGAAAGGATTAACGTTTGATGCTGGGGGATTATCTATAAAACCTGCACAGGCCATGGAAGAAATGAAATATGATATGTGTGGTGCAGCTTCTGTATATGGTATTATGCATGTAGTTGCTAAATTAGAATTACCACTAAATATAATAGGAATTATTGCTAGTTGCGAAAATATGATTAGTGAAAAATCTTTTCATCCAGGAGATATTTTAACTACTATGTCTGGAAAAACAGTTGAAGTTTTAAATACAGATGCTGAAGGAAGATTGGTATTATGTGACGTTTTAACATATGTTGAAAGATTTAACCCTAAAGTTGTAATTGATATAGCTACATTGACTGGTGCATGTATAATTGCTTTAGGAAATGAGATTAGTGGATTAATATCTAATCATAATCATTTAGCATCAGAGTTACTAAAGGCTTCAGAACTATCTGGTGATTTAGCATGGCGTTTACCCATGATAAAAAAATATCAAGATCAATTAATATCCAATTCTGCAGATCTAACAAATATTGGTGGACGTTCCAGTTATGCAGGAGCTATTACAGCAGCTTGTTTTTTAGCACGTTTTACTACGAAGTATAAGTGGGCACATTTAGATATTGCAGGTACTGCATGGCAATCAGGAAAAGGTGCTACGGGAAGACCAGTATCTTTAATATCTCAATTTCTATTAAATAAAAGTATGTCTTCTTCATTTTTTAAAAAACATGACAAAGTGTATAAATAAAAATTCAAGAATTTTTCTAATTATATTATAGGGACATTATTCTTAATTCTCCATAATAATAGCTACTATCTATGTCATTAGAATTTTATGAAAACTAAATACAATCCAAAAGAAATAGAACAGCCAATATATGAATATTGGGAAGAACAAGGATACTTTCATCCGCATGGCAATACTTCTAAAGAAAGTTTTTGCATTATGCTTCCACCACCAAATATTACGGGAAATTTGCATATGGGGCATGCTTTTCAGCAAACTATTATGGATATATTAATTCGTTATAATCGTATGCAAGGTAAAAATACTTTATGGCAAGTAGGTACAGATCATGCTGGAATTGCTACACAAATTATAATAGAACGTAAATTGGCTTTGCAATGTGGAGAACATCGAAAACAGTTTGGAAGAAAAAATTTTATCAATCATGTTTGGCATTGGTCCAAAACTTTAAAACCAATTATTATTAATCAGATGAAACGTTTAGGGAATTCTGCAGATTGGCAACGTGAAAGATTTACAATGGATTCTGATTTTTCTCTGTCAGTAACAGAAGCTTTTATACTTTTATATAAAGAAGGTTTAATTTATCGGGGAAAACGTTTGGTAAATTGGGATCCAATATTAGAAACAGCTATTTCTGATTTAGAAGTTAATAATCGTATATATAAAGGATCAATGTGGTATATACGTTATCCATTTGCTAATAAAAACGTAAGTACATTGGATGGTAAAAATTATATGGTAGTAGCTACTACTCGGCCAGAAACTATTTTTGGTGATACAGCAATTGTTGTTCATCCTACTGATCAACGTTATAAATCATTAATCGGTCAATTGGTTAATATTCCTTTATTAAATCGTTGTATTCCTATTATTTCTGATAAACAAGTGGATATGTCTATAGGAACAGGATGTATGAAAATTACACCAGCTCATGATTTTAAAGATTATGAAATAGGTCATCGCTATGACTTACCAATAATTAATATTTTTAACCTGAATGGAACTATTAGAACTTCTGCCGAAATAGTCAATTATCAAGGAAAAATAATAAATATTCCTTCTGTAATCATACCCATAGACTTTCATAACTTAGAACGTACTGCTGCTCGAAAAAAAATTATCATTCAATTAAAACAAATTCATTTATTAGAAAAAATACAAGATCATAATTTTATGATGCCATATTCAGATCGTAGTGGTGCACTTATTGAACCTATCTTAACTGATCAGTGGTATATTTGTACAAAATCTATGGCAAAAATGGCTATAGAAGCAGTTAAACAAAAAAGAATCCAATTTATTCCAAAAACATATGAAAATCTTTATTTCTCTTGGATGCATGATATTCAAGATTGGTGTATCTCTCGAAGTTTATGGTGGGGACATCGCATTCCAGTTTGGTATGATTTAAATGGAAATATTTTTGTGGGCAAAAACGAAAAAGAAGTGCGTTTAAAAAATAACTTAGATATTAATCTTCATTTAAATCAAGATAATGATGTACTAGATACCTGGTTTTCATCTGCATTATGGACATTTGCAACGTTAGGTTGGCCAAAGCATACTGATGCTTTAGATATTTTTCATCCTACTAATATATTAGTAAGTGGATTTGATATTATTTTTTTTTGGATAGCACGTATGATAATGTTTACTATGCATTTTCTTAAAGATAAACAAGGAAAACCACAAATCCCATTTAAAACAGTATATATCACTGGATTAATTAAAGATGAAGAAGGTAATAAAATGTCTAAATCAAAAGGAAATGTTATCGATCCTTTGGATATAATAGATGGAATTTCATTAGAAGCATTATTAAAAAAACGTACAGAAAATTTAATACAGCCCAAATTAGCTAATAAAATTATTCATCAGACTAAAAAAAAGTTTCCTTTTGGGATAAAACCCTATGGAACAGATGCATTAAGATTTACTCTAGCTGCTTTATCTTCTAACTGTCGAGATATTCATTGGGATATGAAACGATTAGAAGGTTATCGTAATTTCTGTAATAAATTATGGAATGCTGCGAGATTTATATTACAACAGCATATAAATATTAATGATAATCCTTCAACTGCTACTAAGAATAATGTTTCATTAATACAATTCAATCGTTGGATTAAATCTGAATTAAATATTACTATTAAAAATTATCGTGATGCATTAGATAATTATCGTTTTGATCTAGCATCTAATATAATTTATGAATTTACTTGGAATCAATATTGTGATTGGTATTTAGAAATAGTCAAACTCACTAAACAAAATTATTATACTGAATTTATCAAGTACACATACCATACTATGATTGAAATTTTTGAATCTATCTTATTATTAGCACATCCTATTATGCCGTTTATTACTGAAACACTTTGGCAACGTCTGAAAAATAACAAATCTTCTTCTGACACTATTATGTTGCAACCTTTTCCTAATTATGATTCATTACAATATGATCATACAGCAATAATTGAGATAAACTTTATAAAAAAAATAGTTACAGCTATACGTAATATTCGTGCTGAAATGAATTTACCATTAAATACATATTTAAAAGTCTTTTTTCGAAAGATTAATAATCTTAACTATTCTACTACTAATATTGATTATATTACAATAATTAATAATTATACAGAATTTTTATGTTTAATGGCGCATTTAAGTACACTTAAAGTTTGGAAAAATAATTTTCAAATGAATAATTGTACTTATAAGAATAAAATTGTTTCAGGTATAGAATTATTAGTTCCATTAACAGGAATTATTAATCAAACCATTGAATTAGAACGAATAACTAAAAAAATAGATAAATTATCTATAAAAATTAATAAACTAGAAAAACTTTTTTTAGATGAAGCCTTTCTCTCTCATGCTCCAACCAATATAATTTTAAAAAATCGAGAACAATTAAATTCTTATTTGCAAGAAAAACAACTATTAGAGCATCAACAACAAAAATTATTAAAAGAAAATTAATTATTACTAATCAAGGTTATTAAATCTAATAATTTTTCTGAATATCCTATTTCATTATCATACCAGGATATAATTTTAAAAAAATTGTTATTTAATGCAATACTTGCATCAGCGTCAAAAATTGATGTAAAAGTTTTACCATAAAAATCACTCGAAACCAGTTTTTGTTTATTATAACCCAAAATTCCTTTAAGAGTTGTTTCCGATGCTTCTTTCATTATGGTACATATTGTTTCATAATTAGCAGAGTTTTTTAATCTTACTGTTAAATCTATTACTGAAACATTAGGTACTGGAACACGAAATGCCATTCCAGTTAATTTTCCTTTAAGTGAAGGAATAATTTGACTTATTGAATGTGCAGCTCCTGTAGATGATGGAATTATATTTTGCAAACCACTTCGTCCTAATCTCCAATCTTTACCACTAATACCATCTACAATTTTTTGTGTTGCAGTTAAAGCATGTATAGTTGTCATCATTCCTTCTATAATAATAAAATTTTCATGAAGAATTTTAACTATAGGAGCTAAACAGTTAGTTGTACAAGATGCATTTGAAATAATTTTTTGCCCTTTATAACAATTATGATTTACTCCTATTACAAACATATCAATGTTATCATCTTTAGGGGGGGCAGTAAGTACTACTTTTTTAGCTCCTGCAATAAGATGTTTTGAAGCCAATTCTTTGGTTAAAAATTTTCCCGTAGCTTCAATAACAACTTCAACTCCCATAGTATTCCATCTTAAATTAAGAGGATTAGGTTCTGCAGTTACTAGTATATTTTTTTTATTTACTATCAAATTTCTATTTTTTAGATCTACATCTATAATTCCGGGAAATATTCCATGTGTGGAATCATATTTTAAAATATAAGCTAAATGATCTATTGGAACCAATAGATCATTTATAGCTACTATGTTAAGATTTTTTCGTTTTTGTGCGGCTCTAAAAATTGTTCTTCCAATTCTACCAAAACCGTTAATACCTATTTTAATATTCATATATTTCTCCAAAACTAATTAAATAATAATAATCAATTTTCTAGTTAGAAACGCATTCAAGACATTCTGCATATATGGGCATATTCTTAGACTTTAAAGATTCTAGAAATATGCTTAAATACGGATTTAAAACCTTTATTAAATTAGGGTTCTGAGAAATAACTTTATATATTGGTTGTAGTAATTCTTTTTTAATAATTGCCATTGATAATGAATCATCGTCATCATCAGAGCTATCGCTGAAAAAAGCGTTTAAATTATACAGCAGAGCAAGATATGGATCATAAGGATTAAGCCATTCTATATATATATTCTTATTATTATCCTTATGTGCTAATTCTATAACTTTATTAATAGCGTCGTCAAAATTTCCTATCTGATCAACTAATCCTATTTTTTGAGCTTGAGAACCAGACCATACTCTACCTTCACCAATTGAATTAATATATTGTATAGAACGATGTCTTGCCTCAGCTACTTTATATATAAAATTATCATACTCCATTTTGATGTGGGTCTTGAAAACATCTTGCTCTTGAGGAGTTAAACTCCGGAATAGAGGTGCTTTTCTTATAACAGTTGCAGTTGAGACAGGTGATTTATTTAATACAATTTGATGTATACCCAGTTTATCCAATAATAATTTGAAATTTGGTATTACACCAAATATACCTATTGATCCAGTAATAGTATAAGGATTGGCAATTATATAATCAGTTGTAGTGGTAATTAAATAACCTCCTGATGCTGCATATTGTCCCATATAAGTTACTACTGGTTTACCTCTATTACGTAATGTCTGAAAACTGTTACGTATATTTTCTGATGGTTCTACTAGACCCCCTGGACTATCATCATATACTACAAAACCCATATATCGTGGAGATTGAGTGGCTTCCTGTATCAGATCAATGATATATTTACTATAGCCAGACGAAAGCTCTCCATCAATTTTGATCACACCAACCGTATTTCCTGTTTCTCTTTTCTGTAACGGTTTTTTAAAATTATCATGATGGGTGACTGTCTTTTCTTGATGAATATTTTCGATATAATTATTAATATTAATTTGATTAAACTTATGTAATATCTTATTACCTCCAAATTGTTGAATTATTTCATCATTAAAATCATTTTCAGTTGTTAATTTATCAACTAAATTATTTTGAATAGCATACTTGGTAAAATCATATTTAAGCTCTTTGAGTTTGTTCAATATTTCTTTAGGGGCAGGAAAAAGTTGTTGTACTGTTATATGTCGATTTTTTGCTACAGTTTGTAAATAATGATCCCATAAATCTTTTGCTAACGATTCTCTATCAGCACGAGCAGCAGAAGACATTTCATTAAGTAATATTGGTTCAACAGCAGCTTTATACTTACCTACTTTTACTATATAAGGACTTATTCCAAGTTTGTCTAAAAAATCTTTATAATAGTAAATTTCATTTGTTAACATACCAGATAATTCTACAAATCCCTTAGGATGGAGATAAACTTTATTAGCAAAACTTGCTAAATAATATACGTTTTGTGGATAATTCTTACTTATAGAGTAAACTGATTTACCACTCGCTTTAAATTCTTGTAATGCGTGACCCACGTAATCTAACATAGTCAGATCTGATTCATTTTTAAAATGCGATAAATTTAAAACTATACTAGATATAGTTGGATCATATGTTGCTCTATGAATAGCATCCACTACCTCAAATAACGAAACCTTATCTGAGTATTTTAAAGATTCCATCCATGCGATTATTTTTTTTACCAAAAGTTTGTCAATAAAATTTAATTTTTTAAATTGGTCCTTTTGGGGTATTATTGGGTCGGGTAATATATATTTTACGAATGCCGACATATCTAAGACTAAAACTCGTGGTGAACTTTTATTATTTTTGAGTTGCTGATGCTGCTGCCGATGATAATTTAATGGGATTTTAGGATTAGAATATTGATAATATTTAAATAGTAAAAACATACTTCCTATTACTAAAAAAATTAGTAAGAGATTAGCAATACCTTCACGAACTAAACGTAAAATCCCCCAAATAGTGCTACAAAACTTCTTAATATTATGCCACACTGTCTTCATCATACCATACAATCTCCAATATTAGATTTAGATTATTAATAAAATTTTTAATATAATACAACAATATCGAAAGTTTAAATCTAATCAATCAAAAAGAAAAGTGTTTTTATTATATGATGTATGAATTTTTAAATAATGAAAAAAAGTTATTAGCACTTTGTCAATCTTTTGCAGGTTATAATTTAGGAGATTTAGCAGCATATACTAGATTAAATATTCCAAGAGATTTAAAATCTAATAAAGGTTGGATAGGTCATTTAATCGAAAAATGTCTTGGAGCAAAAGTAAATAACAAACCCCAACCTGATTTTTCACATTTAGGAGTTGAATTAAAAACTATACCAATAAATAGTTCGGGTCGTCCACTTCAAGCGACATTTATTTGTTCACTATCATTATCAATGAAAAAAAATCTAGGTATTACCTGGAAAATATCTAATGTTCGTAATAAAATTTCTAGAATTTTATGGGTACCTATAGAAGGTGAAAAAAACATTCCTCTTACTTTAAGAAAAGTAGGTACTCCGTTTTTGTGGAGTCCAAATTGTTACGAAGAACATCTTATACGTTGTGATTGGGAAGAATTAATAGAATCAGTTATATGTGGAGAAATAGAAAATGTAAGTACAAGAAATGGAGAAGTATTACAAATATGTCCTAAAACTACTAGAGGTAAAAATTTTACTAAAATTCTTGGAAAATATGGTCAAATAATTCATATTAGGCCTTTAGGTTTTTATTTAAGAAAAAATTTTACTGCTCTTATTTTAGCCCGTCAATTTTTACTTTAATTATAGAATCGCAAAAATGTTTATTACTCCAACCAATGTTTGGCTGTCTTTAATTACTTTAATAATTATAGAAATCATATTAGGTATTGACAATATTTTTTTTATTTCATTAATAGTTGCGAAATTACCTAAAAATCAACAAAAATCCGTTCGTTCTTTTGCATTAATAGCAGCAATGTTAATACGTCTAATCTTATTATTTTGTCTGATTCGACTTATTAAAATTAATAAAATATTATTTACTCTGTTTAATTATGTATTTACTATGCATAATATTATTTTGTTAATAGGAGGATTATTTTTAATAATAAAATCCACTTTAGAACTTGTTAATTTATTGACAATACATAGATATGAAAATAAACCAAGTATTTATTCTGGTTTTTCAGTAATCGTTTTTCAAATCATTTTTTTCGATATTCTATTTAGTTTTGATTCAGTAATTACAGCTATTGGTTTATCGAATAATCTATTTATAATATTTACTGCTATAATAATAGCAGTTATTATAATGATGTATACTGCATTAACAATTTCTAATTTTATTAATCATCACTTGTCAGTTAAAATCTTAGCATTAGCATTCTTATTTTTAGTTGGGTTAACTTTAATTGGTGAAGGATTTAATATACATATTCCTATTGGATATATTTATTTTGCATTATTCTTTTCTATATTGGTAGAAATATTAAATCTTTTAATTAAGAATAAGATCACTAAGATTAAAAAAAATTAAGACTTTTTTAATATTCTATAATTACAGACACTGTATCAGTGTAATTTCCAGATGGAACATCAATTTGTGTTGGATTTATTATAGCTTTATAAGCTATTAATTGTGGAAATCCTGTTCCAATAAATTGCTTTGTATTATTTTTATTCCAAATTAAATTATTTTCTGGATGATAGAGATTATATTGAATATAATGATTATTATTATCACTTAATCGACGCCATTGATCCTGAAAATGGTTACCTTCAGTAAACCAAAGTTTATAATTTTCTTGTTTTGTACAACTTACTGTCATATTAATTGTTGAAGATTTAAATTGATGTATTAGTGCATGACTTCCAAAATTAATATCAGGTATATTATTAATAATACAATCTTTATTTATGATAATTTTAACTGTTATGAAAGTTGAACCTTTCCCATTCCAAGATGAAAAACATACTAAACTACCAAATCTACAAATTGAATATTCCCAATTCATTTGAATAATATCTTGATATACTCCAGCTCTTACATTAGCATTTGGAGAAGTTTTTATATAAAGAGGAACTCTAGAATTAGTAGAAGACAATATCATAGAAATAAGATTAAGACTTTTATAGTCAATGGAATCTCCACTTTTATAAGCATATTGATAATTTTTATCAGGATAAATCATATAAGAAATGGTATCTCCTGAACCATCTAGATTTTTTAATTGCATATTATTATAGGTTCCAATAATCTTACCTTTAATTTTATTATGTGTTAATAAAGTCATACTTAATCCAGAACAAGCTAGTCCAGAATTTCCTTCGGCTTTTATGCTACCATTTAATACTGCAAAAGAAGTAGAATTTGATAATTCTACTTTTCCATCTGATAACCAACAATGAGCTAATACTACATTAAAAAAAAATAATTGTATTATTACTAATGTAATAATACTAAACCAATGGATTTTAATAATAATATTATTAAAAACTAGATTTTTTATTGACAAACTTGTTTTCCTAAATTTAATATTCCATTAGATTTTTTAAGGTTTAATTTGACATTACAAGTTTTTCTATTATCTGATCTAATAATAGTAAGAACTTGAGGAGAGTTTTTTGGAATTCCTTCTAACCACATTTGTCCATCCCAACCTAACCAAGTTACTCTTGATATTCCTTGAAGTTTCACTAAACTACCATTAGGTAAATAATTACCTTTTTCATCAACTATTTGGCACAATAGTGCATGTAATTTATGAATATCAAATTCTATGAAATAACCACTATGTTTTTTAATAGGTAGTTTTTTGGTAGTTTCTGTTGCTATTACATCAGCTGGTAATTTCATAGGATCTATATCAAATTTTGATTGATACAATCCTGTAACAGTTGGAACTAGTAAAAAGCCAAACTTATTAGTTTTACCTACCAACTGATTTTCATAAAAAACTGGGATTTGATTATATCCTTTTGTAGAAATTAATGCAAAAGCATCATGAATAGGTTGAGTTACATAAATATGTTTGGCGATATTAACTACTGAACCCTCAAACTCAATCCAAGTATTTTCATTCTTATATCGATGGCCAAAAAATCCAAATCGATTTTCAAAATATGGAGTTTTCCACCTCACATTAGCTTCATGATATTTTTCAGGTTGAGAAAGAATTACATTCCATCCTATTTCCCCATAATGATGGGTTAATATTTTATTACTCCAAATTTGATGGAAATTTAAATACTTATTTTCATCCAGCTTGGATGAGAATGATGTATTACCCCAAACTTTTAGGGGTAAAGTGAACATAAATTGTGCATTAAAATTTTGAGGGTGATTATTTTTACTTACAGAAGCCCATAAATTTATGCTTTTTGGTAATGTAATACTATAAGAAAGATTAATCAATCGGTTAGTCTTATCATAATTCCACGTATTTATTAATCCTAAACTTAAATTTCCATAATGTCCAAAATTTATAGTACCAATAAGATTATTTTCCTGCTTATTAGATTCTTTTGAGAAGCGATTATAATTAATAAAGCTATGCAAAGCACTTAAACTCAAATATGTATTATTATAATTATAACCAATAGTCATTTTTTGATTTATTGGAGTTAAAAACAATGATGATTTATTATTCGGATGAAAGCACTTTTTAATATTATTTCCAATCCATGATAGATTCACAACTCCTAATGTCATAGGTTTAATAGTTGCACCAATTCCATATTTTAATAAATTTTGACTCCTTTCCATTTGAGCTTCTAAAGTAAGCCACGATTTTATTCCATGACTAATTATTCCACTACTTATTAAATGACGATAATTCATACCGAATCTTTCACGTAATAGTCCTAATGAAAAACTAAAATTAGTTAATCCAGGCTTTAAAAGTTCACTTGTCACATAAAATGGTATAAAAAAAATTTTTTTTTCATTTTTTGGAGATAAAATAACCATTTTGGCTTTACTCGAACCTTGTAAATTAGGAATAGTATTTAGTAAAATAAAAGGTCCCGGATTGATTTTTGTAGATATCATTTTAGAATGATTAATATAAAGATTAATTCGACTTGGTTTATCTGTTTGTCCAAAAAATTTAGGTAATGGATATGTAATTATATCTGGATATAATGAAAAATTTCGAAAGAATTTTATTCCACCTATTCTTAGCGGAATAGATCCAAATAATGTGTCAGTAATACTATCTCCTAGAATATAACTGAGTAAATGTTTTTCATCATTTATTTCGAGATGAGTATCATAGCGTTTTATAGACGGTTTAGAAAGTTCATTACTCCAGCTACTTGTATTTGATAATACACCCCATTTACTAAATATACGTAACTCTGACCAAAAGGTTAAAAAATTAACTGGATTAGAATATGAAAATAGTTGTTTACGAAAATAAATATTATAATTAAATAACCATCCAAAATTACTTTGACTAGTTAGATTGTTTTTTAAAATATTATACTTTTTATTTAAAAATATTTTTTGGATTGGAAACCAAAAAAAGGGTACATTTATCAGTAATTGTTGTGAATTAATATTATATTGAATATGTACATCTTTAATTTGATCTATAGCAATCCAATCGGATTTAGTGATCTTTTTTGGAAGAATAAGTCCAACAGATTTTAATTCTTTTAATCTAATATAATAATGACTATGGTTAAAATTAACATAAATAATTTTTCCAGTTTCCATTCCATTAATCACTAATTCTAGATAAAGCTGCTGATGATTATTCTTCTTAAGAAGAGATCTTACTTTTAATTGATTACCTAATACAAAGAAGTTTATTAAAAATAATAATATTATAGTTACAATAGTGAATAAAGTTAGTTTAATAAATTTATATCCATTTAAATATTAATTTTCTGGAATTACTTTTTGAAATTCCAGATTATCGTTTACTTTAACCATTAAAGATAATTGAGATAATCTTAATGGAAAAGGAGTGGAAAAAGATAATACGATTTCTGATTGAGGTAAAATATATTCAAGAAATCCATTATTTATTATATATGGAATTTTTCCATTTAAAAATCTAATATCAGTGATTTTTGCATGAACTAATCCTTTATTATGAATGATTAATAATTTTTTTTCATTTTTAGTAATTATACGATAAGATAATATTGGTTTAATTATTGGTTTTAATTGGCTCAAATGTTGATAATCAATTTTTGTCCAAATATTCTTACTATTTATAAATAATGGTATTGAATAACGCATTTTAAAATTTAAACCCCTTTGATTGTTTTTAGTTGGTTCTTCTATAAGAGGTTGAGGAATTTCATCAATAATTATCCTATAACTCCACTCGTGATCTTGCGGCGGATTTATAAGTTTTATTAATCGAATGAGTTGTTTTTTTTTCGGATAAATTTCTACCATTGGTGGACTAACAATGACTTCATGTTGTTCTAAAAGCTGATTATCATTATTAGTTTGTTTCCAACTAAAAACTCTGATTTGTACTAAAAGAGAATTATTATTATGATTTTCTAACCATAATGAAATAGCATTTTGATCAGCTTCAATTACTGGATCAAGTGGCCAAATTAAGATTGATGAATTATTGGTGGCTAATACAAATGAAGAATAACATATGATGAAATATGAGATAATCACTCTTAATAAATTATAATATCTAGTTTTTGTTTTTTTTTTCGGCATAATTTCAGTTATTAATAATTAATAGCTAATAGTCACAGTAACTATATCTTCATATTGACCCGATTCAGGTAAAAGATTAGAATTAAATAAACGTGCATAAATATAATATTGATTATTAATCATTCCTAATGTAATTACAGATTTACTCTTACCACCATTTATATCATTTCCCCATATTATACTATGTGCAGCATCTTGAAATAATTGATAGCGTAAGATTTGATTTCCAAAAGTTTTTTTTAGTAATCGTCCCTGACTTATATTTCCAATAAGATTTTTTCCACTATCTAATGCTAAATTTACACTAACACCTGGAGTACATTTTAATCTTAATGATCCTAAATCATAATTATAAATAGTATCTATAGGTTTTTGAAGAGAAGTAATATAACCAAAATTAATACTATTTAGATTAGTTGTTGAAACCTGATTGAATTCACAACCTTTAACAATATTAGCAGAAATTTTAAAATTTCTACTTTTATTATTATAATTCTTCGGATTATCGGCTTGAAGATTAACTATAAATAGAGAATGTATGATTATAACAATACCTATTCTAAATAGAAAATATCTGCTGATGCCCATAAACATGAAAGAAGTCTAGTTTTTTAGAATTTATTAATAATATAAAAACATATAAAGATTTAAAAATCATCTCTTAGTTTATTTACCTACTTTAGGTTTAATTATTACCAACTAACTGTAACAGTTACTGTGTCAGTATAAGTACCTGCTTTAACTGAAGGTTGTGCAGGTATACGTCCATAAATAATTAAAGAAGTTTCTTTTCCAGTTCCCATATCAGAGAATTTATTATTATCCCATAAAGTGGTATGATTGGCATCTTGATATAAATCATATTTTATATAATCACCTTGTTCTCCTTTCATACGTCTTTGTTTTCCCTCCGCTTGTAGTCCATTATTTAGACTAATATGAAAAGTTAATCCTTTTGTACAATTTAATCCTATAGATCCGGCTTTTCCATCAGTTGATTTACCATCAATCACATTCTTAAGATTAGGATATTCTCCGAAATCTATCTTTCCAAAATGCATTAAAGTTCCTCGTGTTATTTCACAACCGTTACCGATAGTGATTCGTACGTCTAAATTATTTTCTATTTGTCCTCCTGCATAAACCTCAGCAGAAAAAAACATAATAATTGACATTATTATTGATAATACTTTTCTCATTTTATTATTTTAGTTGTTAGATAAATCATAATCTTATAGATTATAAGTGTAAAATAACTCAATGATTTGTCAATTTTCAGTACGAATTATTTTTTAATTTGATTAATATTATTTGGATTATAAAAAGATGACATCATATAACGTAAAAATGGATGATGAATATCTAAAATAATAAAAGTGTTATGAGAGTGAAAAATGTTTTTATAAGCGTGCAAAGTACGAATAAAACTATAAAAATTAATATCATTATTAAAATAAGTGGTAAATAATTTATTTACCAATAAATCAGTGTCTCCATGTATAATATATGCTTGTTTTTTAGCTTGAGCTATAATAGCTATTACTTTATAATCTGCAAGAGCACGAATTTTTTCAGCTTTTTCTTTACCTTGAGAACTATGAAAATTAGCATCTGCCTTTTGTTCTACACGCATTCTTTTATATATAGCATCTAATACTTCAGAAGGTAAATTAATTTTATTAATACGCACATCAATTATTTGAATACCTAAGAGATTATGTCTAATATCAATAATACTTTCATTTAATTGTTGACGTAAAATTGAAGTTACGATTTTTCGTGAATCAGTTACAATATCTTTTACATTTAAACGTCCTATTTCAGAACGAAGTCTATCACTAAAGGTTTTTCTAAGAAAATTTTCTATTTTCTCAATATGTCCTCCTGTACTAACATAGAAACGATTCAAATCAGTAATACGCCATTTTATATATGAATCTACAAAAATATCTTTTTTTTCTTGGGTTATAAATTTCTCATTTTTATTTTCCATTGTTTGAATACGAACATCAAAAATTTTTTCTTTTTCAATTAATGGATTTTTCAAATGTAATCCAGGCAATAATATTCCTGAATTATTATTAATATTACGTACAATTTTACCAAAACGTAATAAAATCCCTCTTTGACCTTCTTGAATCACAAAAAAAGATGAATAGAGTAATATGAAAAGTATTGTAAAAAATATAATTATTAAAATAGATTTACGCATTAGTTTATTTCCTAACGAACACGTTTTGCATTAGTTTTACATTGATTCAATATAATATTACTAATATTAGGATTCTTCTGACAATGTTTCATATTCATGATAAATAAATTTCTATGGTTGATTATTATCAATTCAATTGATAGATATGGTTTTTCTTAGAAAAATTTTTTAAGGGTACAAATAAAAAAAGATTCTTATTATTAGAAGACATAATAACTATCTTATTAGTATGTATTAAAATATCTTCCATAGTTTCAATATATAACCGTTCTTTAATAAATTCCGAAGCTTTTTTATATACAGGTAAAATCTTTGCAATTTGTATGATTTCTCCTTGAGCTTCTAATATAGTACGTGTTTTATAAGCATTAGCATTTATAATTATGTGTTGTGCTTTACCACGTGCTTGTGATTGTACTTGATTAGCATAAGATTCTGCTTCATGAACATATTGTTGTTCATTTTCTCGTGCAATAATTGCATCATAAAAAGCAGATTTTACCTCTTTAGGAGGACAAATAGTTGGCAAATTTACATCTAGCAATGTAATTCCCATATTATACTGATTAATAGTTTTTTTTAATTCATCTTTCATATCTTGACGAATAAGAGTATGACCTTTAGTCAAAATAGTATTTATGTTAAATTTTCCAATTATATCACGTAAAACACTATTAGTAGCCTGTTTTAAGTTCATCTTAGGATTAGTAACTGAAAAAAGATAATTTCTTGGATTACTAATACGATATTGTATATTCATTTCTACGTTAATTAAATTTTCATCAGAAGTTAATATTATTCCTGTAGTAACAATTTCACGTACAGCTTCTACATTGATAGGATATACTCTATCTATAAATTGTAATTTCCAATTTAAACCTGGAAGAACTATATTACTAAATTTGCCAAATCTAGTCACTACACCGCGATCAGATTCTTTAATAGTATAAAATCCACTTATCAACCAAAGTATTATCATAATAATGAATATTATTAAAATTACTGGGCAATATTTATTACGATTACCTATTATTAAATCAAATAAGTTTTTTAACTTATTCGATCTATTTTCATTATGATTAGTATTGATTGTATCATAAGGATTTTCATCTCCCCAAGGATTACCATATTTTTTGATAATTTTTTCATAATATTGATATATATTCATTTGTATTACACCACATATAACTCAACTTAATAATTCTTTATTAATTCAAGATTAGAAAATCTAACTTATTATTATTTTTAATCTTCAGATAATAATAAGTACTATGATTTTTTATCAAATAATTTCAGTAGATTTTCAGATGCTAAATTAAGATCCTCATTATTAAGCCAGTAAGTATTTTTCCATTTACGTAACCAAGTTAACTGATGTTTCGCTAAATGACGTGTTGCATAAATTGCTTGTTTTAACATTTCGTGATAATTAATATTTCCTTCTATATACGACCACATTTGACGATAACCAACACAACGAATAGAAGGCATATTATGATGTAAATCTCCTCTCAAAAATAATTTTTGAACCTCATTTTCAAAACCTTCCTGTATCATTTTAAGGAAACGTTGTTCAATTAAATGATATAATTTATATCGACATGAAGGATACAGTACAAATTGAATAATATCATATTCTAAGTCATTATTATTTTTAAATCTATTTAATGTAGTCAATGTCTTACCAGAAATTAAACAAACTTCTATTGCTCGTGATATTCTTTGTCGATCATTACAATTAATTCTGCAAGCTGCTATTGGATCTAATTGATATAATTGTTGGTGAAGATTTGGCCAACCTTGTTGAAGAGCTTGTTTGTAAATATATTGACGTATTATATAATGGGATGTTGGTAAATATGATAGTCCTTCCATTAAGATTTTAAAATAAAGCATAGATCCACCTACTAATAAAGGTAGTCTACCCTGCTTAGTAATATAATCCATTTTTTTTATAGCATCTTTTCTAAACTCCGCTACCGAATAAATTTCTGATGGATCACGAATATTTAATAAATGATGTGGAACTTTATCTAATTGTTGATATGTAGGTTTAGCAGTACCAATATTCATTTCTCTATAAACCATCGCGGAATCAACACTTATTATTTCTACTGGAAGAAATTTACTTAATTTTAGAGCTAATTCAGTTTTTCCTGATGCAGTGGGACCCATTAAACAAATTGCTTTAGGTACGTGATTTTTTTGATTATTTATTATCATAATTATTTTTTAATGTACTTAATACGGCATTAAGATCAATACGTTGTAAAAAGTTCATTGGCGGTGATAAAATTACATTTGGACAAAATTTGATAATATCGTCTAATAAATTTATAGCTTGTGATATGTTCCATTTTTTTGATGTATTAAGAGATTTTACTAAAAAATTCATCATTTGGATTTCTGTTTTTTCAGGTAGTGTGGAAAGATAAATAAAAAAATCTGAAAAAATCTTATGTAGATTTTTATCACGTAAAATTAAAGGTATTGAACGAATAATTAATAAATTATTATCTATTATTAGATGAATCCCAATTTTTTTAAAAAAAAAAGAATTATTATAGATAATATCTAAAATGGTTTTTTCTTTTATATCAAATCGTAATGGAATTAATAAAGGATAATTTGTTTTCAAATCTGATTGTAATTGTATAATATTTAAATATTTTTCAGCTACAGATAATGCAACTAATATTAATCCTTTGTTATCTTCTATTAAAGCAATATCTTCTTGCAAAATGCTTAATACTGTTCCAATGTTGGGTATTTTATTATTTTTATTGAATTCTAATTGGTTAAAATTAGTTTTAACAATATTTGTTTTTGTTTTAAACGTTCTTAGATTAAATAAATGTTTTTCTTTATATTCTTTAAGTTTATTTATCAATCCTTGATAAATAAATTCATAAATTAATTTTGATTGATAAAATCGTACATCATGTTTAGTAGGATGTACATTAATATCTATTTCTTTAGGATTAATATTTAAATATAAAATAAATATCATGGGATCTTCATTGCCTAAAATATTATAATATGCTTGACGAATAGCATGATATAATAATCTATTATGTATTATTCTTCCATTTACATAAAAATACTTTACATAATGTGGAATGCTTGATTCATTATTTGATGATGATACCCATCCATGTAATTTAATTCCTTGAGATTCCCAATGAATTTTCAATATATGAGAAATAAAAAACTTTCCAAAAACTGAAGCAATTCTTTGTTCTGGTTCAATATTACTAAGATAGTGTCGAATTAATTTTCCATTATGTATAAGAGTAATTGATACATCAAATCTTGCTAACGCTATACGACGTATTATTTCATCAATATGTAAAAATTCGGTTCGTTCACTTCGCAAAAATTTTCTACGAGCTGGAGTATTATAAAATAAATCACATACCTCTAAAGTCGTACCAATAGGATGTGCAATGGGAATAAGATTCATTGGCTGTTGTGATGTTGTATATGTAGTTTGCCATGCTATTTTTTGCATTTTAGTTCGGGAGATTAATTTACATCTTGATACTGAAATAATGCTTGCCAATGCTTCTCCACGGAAACCTAAACTAGTAATAATATTTAAATCATCAATAGTAGAAATTTTGCTAGTAGTATGATTCTCTAAAGCCAATAAAATTTCATTTTTATTAATTCCACAACCATTATCACGAATACGAATTAATTGTATTCCTCCTTTATTAATTTCAATATTAATATTATTAGCTCCTGCATCTAAGCTATTTTCTAATAATTCTTTAACTACTGAAGCAGGACGTTCTATTACTTCTCCAGCTGAAATTTGATTAGTAATCTGTATGGGTAATTTTTTGATTGGCATAGCAATTATTAATATTTAATAAAAATCTTAATCCGATCCAATTAATATTGATTGTTAAAAACCATACGAATTAATAAAGATATATTCTATTAATTCTGAACGTGTAATAAATTAAATTAGACATATAAATAAGTATTTTTGATGATGAATGAGTAAGGTCAGAATAATTTTCAATCTAGCAGCTTGAGATTATAATAAATAATGCAGCTAACCAATTCATTATACTACCTCCTTTTTATAAACTAATCACTATTAATAACTTCCATATTCGACTTTATAATCAATTAGTAAATAAAAAATACATATGAAGAATTAATTATATTACAGTAAAGATTAATATAGCCATCTACCTTTATTCTAAAAGAATTACAATAAAGTAGTCTTATATCATTACATGCTTTATTAATAACCTAAAGATATATCAAATATAAATATAGGTACTTTTTAGTTTTATTATTATTTTCTAATTTTCACTAAAGATTTCTAACTTCTTTGTAATAAAAAGAACCTGATTAATAATTATATTTATTTACTATTTTTGGATTTTTAAAAATATATTATAACTTATGGAGCGGGAAACGAGACTCGAACTCGCGACCCTAACCTTGGCAAGGTTATGCTCTACCAACTGAGCTATTCCCGCTTAAATATTTTAAAAGATTATAATTTATGAACTATAATTGGAGAAAATGTTCACGATAATAAGCTAATTCTGCTACTGATTCACGAATATCTTCTAAAGCTTGATGAGTTCCTCTTTTTTTAAGTCCTTGAAGGATATTTGGTTTCCATCGACGAGCTAGTTCTTGAAGAGTGCTAACATCTAGATAACGATAGTTAAAATATGCTTCTAATTCAGGCATATAACGAATTAAAAATCGTCTATCTTGACCAATACTATTTCCACAAATAGGTGAAGTATTTTCTGGAACCCATTTTTTTAAAAATTCTAAAGTTTCTAATTCAGCATCTCGTTCATTATATGTACTGGCTATCACACGATTAATTAATCCAGTAGCACTATGAGTTCGTAAATTCCATTGATCCATTTCCGCTAATTGTACCTGGGATTGATGTACAGCTAATACAGGTCCTTCCGCTAAAATATTTAAACTTACATCAGTAACTAAAGTAGCAATTTCAATAATCTTATCATGGATTGGATTTAAACCTGTCATTTCAAGATCAATCCAAATAAGATTTTTATTATTTATCATGAAAGTTATTATTTTCTCCTATTTCATCTTTAATGAATCAAATATAAAATTTTTATACTACTTTTTTTTATAATATTAAAAATATTTCTTTGATAAAAAAAGATAATTTCAAATAAATTGAACTATTTTATACGTGAAATATAATCACTAGATTGAGTATTCACTTTTACTATTTCTCCTTTTTCAATAAATAAAGGTACTTTTACTATGGCACCAGTACTTAATGTTGCATATTTCATTGCTGTAGTTACTGAATCACCCCTAACACTTGGATCAGTATAAATAATTGGTAATTCAACAAAAGTAGGAGGAGTAACAATTATAGGTTTATCATTCCAGAAAGTTACAATACATTTAGACTGTTCAGTAATCCATTTTGCATTATGTCCAACTACTTTATGATCGACAGTAAATTGTTCAAAAGTGTTCTCCTCCATAAAATACCAAAAAATACCATCATTATATAAATAAGTTAGATGAAGTTCAATAATATCAGCTTTTTCAAATGTATCAGTAGCTCTAAAGGTTTTTTCAATTTGTTTTCCAGTAAATAATCTTCGCATTTTAACTCGTACAAAAGCTTGTCCTTTACCTGGTTTTACAAACTCACTAGTTTCAATAGTATACGGTTCTTGATCAAATATAATCTTTAATCCCGAATACAAATCTTTACTTAAATAATTAGTCATACTATTAAATTTGAAATAATTTAATTTAATAAAAAATCTTTATTTATCTTAACCAACCAATTAATAATTGTTTTTTGTATTCCTATACTATCTAGACCATAACACTTTCTAATTTCTTCCTGTGAACCATGCGGAATAAATTCATCTGGCAAACCAATATTTAAAATCGAACTAAAACCACTCTTCTTTTTTATAAGAAATTCATTAACCGCACTTCCCGCTCCACCGAATATAGTAGCTTCTTCTAATGTTATAAGGACCTCATAATTATTAGCTATTTTTAATATCTGTTGTTCGTCAAGAGGTTTAATAAAACGCATATCAACAAGTGTTGCATTAAGATTATCTGCTACTATTTGTGCTTCGTAGAATAAATGTCCAAAATTAAGAATGGCTATGTTTTTTCCTAATCTTCTAGTAATACTTTTTCCAATAGGTAAAATCGATAACGAAGTAGTTACTAATTCACTTACTTTATTACTAGATCCACGGGGATATCTAACAGCAATAGGACCTTTCTTATAATGAAATCCTGTATGTAACATATTTATTAATTCATTTTCATCACTAGGAGTCATTAGAATTAAATTAGGTATACAACGTAAAAAACTGATATCAAATATCCCTTGATGAGTTTGACCATCAAAACCAACAATACCTGCACGATCTATAGCCAATAATACTGGTAATTTAGGAAGAGCTATATCATGAATAATTTGATCATAGCATCGTTGTAAAAAGGTAGAATAAATGGCAACAACTGGTCTCAATTTAGCTATTGCAAAACCACTGGCTAAGGCAATTGCATGTTGTTCTGCAATACCTACATCGACATATTGCGGCAAATACTGTTTGGAAAAACTAGACATTCCCGAACCCTCACACATGGCTGGAGTAATAGCAATTAATTTTTTCTCATGTTTAGCTATTTCATTTAACCATATTCCAAAAGTTTTAGAGTAATCAATTTTCTGACTTTTTGTTGTAGTAGCTACTATTTTCTCTTCTTCACTTTGGTTTAAATCAAATTTATTTACAGCATGCCACTTAATTGGATTTTTTTCAGCTGGACTATAACCTTTGCCCTTTTTAGTAATAACATGTAATAAGTGAGGACCAGATAAATTACGTGCGTTTTGTAAAACGTCAATTAATTGAAATAAATTATGTCCATCATAAGGACCCAGATACTTTATATTTAATAAATCAAAAATAGTCACATTTTTATTTAAAATATTTTCTGGATTTTTTTCCGAAGAATTAGAAGGATAAAAAGAAGATAAATGATTTTTTAAAGCACCTACATTTTCTGAAATAGACATTTTATTATCATTAAGAATTATTAAAAGATCTGATGGAATAGATCCAGCATGATTAATTGCTTCAAAAGCCATTCCAGCCGTCATAGCACCATCGCCAATTACACATACTGTACGACGACGACCTTTCTTATGATTTTCTTTAGTACAAGCGATTGCTAATCCTAATGCAATACTAATAGAAGTTGATGAATGACCAGCTGTCGCAACATCATATTCACTTTCTTCTCTACATAAAAAAGGATGTAATCCTCCTTTTTTTCGAATAGTATGAATACTATCACGACGACCTGTAAGGATTTTATGTACATATGCTTGATGTCCAATATCCCATACTAAATAATCAAAAGGTGTATTATAAACATAATGTAAAGCAACTGTTAATTCAATAACCCCTAATCCGGAAGCCAAATGTCCACTGTTAGTGCTAACACTTTCTAATAAATAATTCCGTAATTCTTTACATAAAATAGGTAAGTCATGTTTTGGTAAAGAACGTAGTTTGTCAATTGAATTTATAGTACCAAGTATTGGATATTTTTTTATATTAAAACATTTCATAGTTATTATTTATCACGTTTAATAATGTAATTTGTTAATGCTTCTAAAGATTTAGTATTCAATGAACAATTCGATAGAATTTGTAAAGCTTCCATAGATTGTTCATATAATTTATAAGCTTCTCTCCTAGCGTTTTCGACTCCTCCTAATAAAGATGGAAAGGTATTTTTTTTTAAACTTTCATCTGATCCGGTTTTTTTTCCCATTATTTTAGTTTCACCTATAACATCCAAAATATCATCTTGTATTTGAAATGCTAATCCAATAGATTTAGCGTAATTATCTAAAGCAGAATTGATTAAAGTTTTATTATTAATAAAAGAAGAACAAGTTAATGCTCCTAATTTAACTGCAGCATGAATTAAGGCTCCAGTTTTATGATAATGAATGATTTTTAATTTTTCAATGCTTATATTTTCTCCACTTTCTATTAAATCAAAAGCTTGTCCACTACACATTCCTCCTACACCACTCGCATAAGCTAGTTCTTTTATCATTGCTAACCTATTTTTCATTTCTATTTGAGGCATAGGTGTTTCACTAAGAATTGAAAAAGCCAAAGTTTGTAATGCATCACCCGCTAAAATAGCTAGAGACTCTCCAAATTTTATATGACAAGTTGGTTGTCCACGACGTAATAAACTATTATCCATGGTAGGTAAATCATCATGAATTAAAGAATAAGCATGAATACATTCAACAGCTGCTGCAGGTGCATCCAAACTTGAATTATTTGACTGAAACATTTCACCAATTGTATAAACTAAAAAAGGACGCAATCTTTTACCATTAGAAAAAATACCATATTTCATGGCATTGACTAATTTACTATCTTGAAACGGTAATTTTTGCATAAAAGAATTTAATGCACCATTTACACGTTTTTGATATAATTCAAGTAATTTTTTAAAATTATTTTTTTTATTCATTATCAAAATGATGTTAATCTGTTTTCACAAAAGAAGACAATTCTATATTATTTTCCGATTTAAGTAAAATTTGAATACGTTGTTCGGCTTGTTGTAATTTTTTCTGACTTAATTGAGCCAAATATACTCCTTTTTCAAAAGCATTCAACGCTTCTTCTAAAGATAATTCTCCATTTTCTAAATAGCGTACTATTTGTTCTAATTCTTTTAAAGAAGATTCAAAATTACTTGTTGAATTGTCATTATCTTTTAGCATAATTAATACTCAAAAGTTTTTTGCAATAATATATCATATTATTTTCCAATACAAAATTTCGAAAATATTTTTTTTAATAAATCTTTTGAAGAATCCTTTCCAATTAGATCACTAAGAGCTTCTTGAGTTAAACGTAATTCTTCTGCTAAGAATTCATAAGAATAAGAATGATTGGTAATAAATTCTTTTTTTCCTTGTTCTAAATGTGATAGAGCCAGTGATAACGCTTGTAAATGACGTTGTCTTGCCATAAAAATACCTTCTGTAGTATTAATATTTTCGAGAGTGTTTTTTAAATGATCACGTAATAATTCTATTCCTTTACCAGTTTTAGCAGAAAGATTAATAATTACACGACTAGAGAATCGTCTTAATTGAGATGATGGACATCTATTATTATTAATCTCAATGAGATTATTTATTATAGTTAATGGAACTGATGGAGGAATTTTATCACTAAACTGGGGAAATATAATCGATAAATCTGCAGTAAGATCAAGAGATTCATTATTTTTTACTACTAATATAATATGGTCAGCCGTTTTTATTTCTTGTATAGCACGCTGTATACCAATTTGTTCTACAATATTATTAGTTTTATGTAAACCGGCAGTATCAATTATATGTAATAGCATGCCGTCAATATTAATATATTCATGTAACATATCTCTAGTAGTACCAGCATAGTCTGTAACTATTGCGATGGATTTTCCAACTAGAGTATTAAAAAGAGTTGATTTACCTACATTCGGAGCTCCAATAATTACTACTTTACGTCCTTCTCGTAATAATGTTCCTTTAGAAGAGATTGTACATACTTCATTTAGTAATTTAATAATCTTATTAAGATTATCTTCAATTTCCTTTTTAGATAAATAATTTATATCATATTCATTAGGAAAATTAATATCTGATTCTAAAAACATACGTAAATTACTTAGCATTTCTTTTAATAAACGAATTTTATCTGAAAAAGTACCTTGTAAAGAATGAAATGCTGCACGAGCAGCTTGTTCCGAAGTAGCATTAATTAAATCCGCAATTGCTTCGGCTTGGATTAAGTCAATTTTATTATTAAGAAATGCTCGTTCGGTAAATTCTCCTGGTTTAGCAATACGAACTTCAGGAAGTTTCGATATGCTTTTTAAGAGCATATTTATAACTATAGGACTTCCATGACTATGTAATTCTAATACATTTTCACCTGTAAAAGAATTGGGAGCAGGAAACCATAATGTAATACCTTTATCAATTATACAACCTTTGTCATCATAAAAGGATAGGTAATGAGCATATCGAGGAGAGGGTAATTGACCTAATACTTGTTGTGCGACATTTGCAGTCTGATCACCAGAAATACGTATTACACTTATCCCTCCATAACCAGGAGGAGTTGCTTGAGCAACAATGGTATCTGCAGAATATTTATTCATTATAAGATTCTTTAAATAAATTTAATGATTAATTATTAGATTTATATAATGTTTGTTTTTTTAAATTATAATCAATTAATTTTTGCTGAATAATAGTAACTACATTACTTACAATATAATATAAAACTAATCCTGATGGAAACCATAAGAAGAACAATGTAAATATTATCGGCATATATTCCATAATTCTCTTTTGCATTGGATCAGTTATAGTAGATGGAGACATCTTTTGAATTATCAACATAGTAATTCCCATCAAAATCGGTAAAACATAATATGGATCTTTAGCTGATAAATCCTTAATCCATAAAATAAAAGGAGCATGTCTTAATTCAACAGCATTAATTAGCATATAATAAAGAGCTAAAAAAATTGGCATTTGAATTATTAATGGAAAACATCCTCCTAAAGGATTAATCTTTTCTGATTTATATAAATCCATGATTTCCTGGCTCATTTTTTGTTTATTATTACCCAATCTATCACGAATTTCTTGGATTTTAGGTTGTAATGATCGCATTTTGGCTATTGAAATAAATTGTGTTTTTGTTAAAGGATACATTAGGGTTCGAACGATTAGGGTAATTAAAATTATAGAAAAACCCCAATTACCTATTTTCATTTGTATAGCTTTTAATAATTTAAATAATGGTTTAGAAATAAACCACAACCATCCATAATCTACTGTAAGATCTAAATATGGTGCGGCTACAGCCATTTGATCTTGAAGTTTAGGACCCATCCATAATGTTGATGATAGTTCTTTACTTTCACCTGGATATATTGTTATTGCATTAGATTTATAACCAACTGAAATCATTTTAGATGTATCATTCTTAGTATAAAATATATTAGTACCTTGACTATGGGGAATCCAAGCTGTAATAAAATAAGGTTGTAATATTGCTATCCAACCATTTAATGTACTAATCATCAGATTATTATCATAAAGTTGACGTAATTTATATTTTTTATATTTCTTATATTTAGTAGAATATGCTACTGAAAAAGAATTATTATAACTTAAAGAAGGAATTGTAAGATCCTTTTTAGGTATAATAGTTGATTGTTTCAACTGTCCATACATAGATACTTTTATTGGATATAAACTATTATTAGTAATATAATATTTTATATTAATAGAATATTGATGTTTTTTAAAAGAAAATATTTTAGTATAAAAAATACCATTATTATCTTTCCAATAAAAAGGAATTTTTAAAGTATCTTGTTGTAATTTATTCATTAGATATGAATCATGTTTTACTTGATAAATAGGTGTTTTTTCTTTTATTGATCTAGTTGAAGAATTATTTACAAATGATAATCCACTTTGTGCTTGAGAAATGATAGTAGGAGTCGTTTGCAGTAATTTAATAGGATGATGACTATTTAAACTTTCTGGATAAGATAATAATTGAGCTTGAATAATATCTCCTCCATAAGTATTAATCCGTAAGGATAATACATCAGTTTTTACTGAGATTATTTTTCCTTTATTTTTAATAAAAGGAAAATGTTGAGTGTTTTTAAACCAAATATTTTCTGGAGTATTTTTCAGTTTTGATTGTAGTGTCTTATGATCATTCTGCCAACTTTGCCAGATCATAAAAGATACAAATATAAAAGCAATCAATATTAGATTACGTTGTAAATCCATTATTAATCTTCTCTAATTATTTATTCTTTGGTGGCACTGGATCATTGATATCATTCTTAATATTTAAAGGATTACATTTTATTATACGTTTTATAGTTAAAAAACTTCCTTTAAGGATACCAAATCTACTTATAGCATTAATACTATATTCTGAGCAAGTAGGTCTAAAACGACACCTCGGACTTATTAATATACTAATAAATTTTTGATAACTATAAATAAGCGTTATCAACATTTTTTTGAAGCTATAAAATAACACTCTTCCCATACAGTTTGAAGTATTTCTACTATTTTTTGATTCTTCATTAAATCAACTTTTTTTTTTATTATTATAACAAAATCCATTGATGGCAATTCATTTTGATTTAAACGAAAACTTTCACGAATTAATCTTTTTATCCTATTACGTTGATATGCAAGCGGAATATTATATTTATTAATAATTAATCCTAGACGAGCAAATTTATAATGATTACGACAATAATATAATATAATAGGTGATCTATTGATCTTCATTGATTGTTGCAGAACTAAGTTAAAGTCTTTTGACTTTAATAAACGTAATTTTTTAGGAAATTTATAATAATTCACAATCCTAATTCATGTAAAGATTAATAATTCTTAGAGACAGTGAGACGATTACGTCCTTTAGCACGTCTTCGTGCTAAAATCTGACGACCATTTTTAGTTTTCATTCTTTTTCTAAAGCCGTGAGAACGATTTCGTTTCAAGACTGATGGTTGAAAAGTACGTTTCATTATAATACCTAGATTTTATAAAAAATAAAAATCATTTTAACAATTATTATAAATGTAGTCAATTTAGTAAATCTTTTTAAAAAAAATGTATTTATCTTTTATCAAATGAGTATATGATAATTATTTATTTCTTTTAAGTTTTATTATTTATAACTAATTACAAGTCAGTCAGATGCAATTAATTATTCAACGCGAAAGTTTACTCCAACCTTTACAAAAAATAAGTAGGATTCTCAATCATAAACCATTATTACCTATTGTTAATAATGTTCTTCTGAAAATAACTAACAATAAATTATGTTTAACTGTAACGAATTTAGAAATAGAAATTTTTACTCATATTCTTTTAACTGAACAACATACCATTGGTACTAGTACGGTGTCAGCTAAAAAATTATTAGATATTTGTCGATATTTACCTGAAAAAGCTAATATAAATATTTCTTTAATAAATAATAGAATTTTTCTTTCTTCAGGACGTAGTAAATTTTATCTTTCGACATTACCAGTAAAGAGTTTTCCCACTTTGGAAGATTGGAATACCAAAATAGAATTTTCTATTCAAGCGAATATAATGAAACATCTTATTGAAGCAACTCATTTTTGTATGTCATATCAAGATATTAGGTATTATCTAAATGGTTTATTATTAGAGATTAAAGATAATTTTTTATATAGTGTAGCTACTGATGGACACCGAATAGCTATTTGTAAAATGGAAATAATTAAAATTCTACCTAAATCTTCAGTAATTTTGCCACGTAAATTTATCATAGAATTATTACGTTTACTTAAAGAAGATGACTCTTTACTTAAAATCCAAATTGGAACAAATAATATTCGAATACATATAAAAGATTATATTTTTACTTCAAGATTAATTGATGGAACATTTCCAAATTATAGCCATATATTACATAAAAATTATGATAAAATTATTGTAATTAATCGTGAAATATTAAAACAATCCTTTTTAAGAATATCTATTTTATGTAATTATACATTAAATGAAGTTCATCTTTATATTACCAAAAATGAATTAAAAATCATCACTAGTAATTTATCCCAGGAAGAAGGTGAAGAAAAATTACCTATTTCTTATGAAGGTGATGATATAAGAATTAATTTAAATATCAATTATATACTTGACGTTTTATCTGTCTTAAAATGTGATACAATTAAAATTTCATTATTAGACTCAATGTCTAGCATTCAAATTAATGATATTGATAATGATTCTACAATTTATGTAATAATGCCCATGAAGTTCTAATTAAGATTTAATTTGGTCCACAAGAAAGAATATTTTTTCTACTCAAAAACCAAATAAAAATTAAAGGTAACAATTTTGATGACAAATGTTTATAACTCTTCTTGTATAAAAGTTCTTAAAGGATTAGAAGCTGTACGAAAACGTCCAGGTATGTATATTGGTAATACGGAGGATGGTACTGGTTTACATCATATGGTATTTGAAGCTGTAGATAATGCTATTGATGAAGCATTAGCTGGTTATTGTAAAGAAATTAGAGTTACTATACATTTAGATAATTCTGTTTCAGTACAAGATGATGGTAGAGGAATACCTACTGATCTTCATAAAGAAGAAGGAGTATCTGCAGCAGAAGTTATTATGACTGTATTACATGCAGGTGGAAAATTTGATGATAATTCGTATAAAGAATCTGGAGGACTTCATGGAGTTGGAATTTCCGTTGTAAATGCATTATCATCTAAATTAGAATTAACTATTTATCGTGAAGGAAAAATTTTTTATCAAGTTTACTCACATGGTAAACCTGAAACACCCATAAAAGTTATTGGGAATACTCAAAAAACTGGTACCATAGTACATTTTTGGCCTAGTTATGAAACATTCACTAATGTTATTCATTTTAACTATGATTGGTTAGAAAAACGATTACGTGAATTATCCTTTTTAAATTCAAATCTTTCTATTTATCTTGAAGATCAAAGAATTAAAAAAGTTTCTCATTATCATTATAATGGTGGAATTATAGCCTTTATTGAATATTTAAATAAGGATAAAAATCCTCTTCATCCCAAAATATTTTATTTTTCTTCAGATAAAAATCGTATTAATGTTGAAATATCATTACAATGGAACAAAAGTTTTAAAGAAAAAATTTATTGTTTTACTAATAATATTCCTCAAAAAGATGGAGGGACTCATTTAGCAGGATTTCGTGCTGCTATGACTCGTACATTACATGCTTATATAGATAAAGAAGGATATGTTAAAAAAAATCCAATATGTATTATAGGAGATGATGTTAGAGAAGGTTTAGTAGCTATTCTTTCAATTAGGATTTCAGAACCGAAGTTTTCTTCACAAACTAAAGAAAAGTTAGTTTCTTCTGAAGTCAAATCAATTGTAGAGTCTTTAACTTATGAATTTTTTTATGATTTTCTAGTAGAAAATCCTCATGATGCAAAAATCATAGTAAATAAAGTTTTAGAAACAGCACGTGTACGAGAAGCGGCTAAACGTGTTCGTGAGATGACACGGAAAAAAGTAACAGTTGATTCAATTGGTCTTCCCGGAAAATTGGCAGATTGTCAAGAACGTAATCCTAACAAATCTGAACTTTATTTAGTAGAAGGAGATTCAGCTGGAGGATCGGCAAAACAAGGTCGTAATCGTTTATATCAAGCAATTTTACCTTTAAAAGGTAAAATTCTTAATGTAGAAAAAGTCAAATTTGAAAAAATCCTTACTTCTCAAGAGATAATTTCATTAATTACAGTATTAGGATGTGGAATAGGCAGTGAAGAATATGATCTTAGTAAATTACGATATAATAGAATTATTATTATGACTGATGCTGACGTTGATGGAGCTCATATCCGAACCTTATTATTGACTTTTTTTTATAGACAATTACCAGAATTAATTGACGCTGGTCATCTTTATATTGCGCAACCTCCTCTTTACAAAATAAAAAAAGGAAAAACCGAACAATATATAAAAGATGATTTATCATTAGAACAATATCAAATAAATTATGCTCTAAAAGGAGCAGTATTACATACTGATATTGGAATCTCTTCTATAAAAGGTTATCAATTAAAAAAATTACTTATAGAATATATTAATATTCAAAAATTAATTAGTGCATTAGAACATAGTTTTCCTCCACGTTTACTTCACACATTAATTTATTATCCCACATTAAATACATTATATAATAAACTAACAGTAGAAAATTGGATGTATGGACTCATTGAGACAATGAATAAAAACGCATCTTATGGGATTTCTTATACTGGAACAGTACATAAAAACAATGAATATTATGATATTTTTTTACAGGCATGTTTATATGGAAAAAATATAGATTTTATTATAAATAAGGATTTTATTTTTAGTAATGAATATCAAAAAATTTGTTCGTTAGGAGAAAAAGTACGAGCATTAATTAAAAAAAAAGGGTTTATAGAACTTGGTGATCAAAAACAATCTATTATAAATTTTGATGAAGCTTTTGATTGGCTAATGAAAGAATCTAAACGAGGTTTATCTATTCAGCGTTATAAAGGATTAGGAGAAATGAATCCAAGACAATTATGGGATACAACGATGAATCCAATGAATCGTCGTTTACTACGTGTTACAATAAAAGATGCTATAGGTGCTAATAAATTATTTTCTACTTTAATGGGAGATACAGTAGAATCTCGTAAAATTTTTATCCAAAAAAATGCCATTAAAGCTATTAATATCGATATATAAATTATTTTATTTTTCAGATCGTAAAATGGGAAATAAAATTACATCACGTATATTTGTATTATTAGTAAGTATCATTATTAAACGATCAATACCAATTCCTAATCCTGCTGTTGGTGGTAAACCATGTTCTAAAGCTATTAAATAATCTTCATCATATTTATGATAGATAGTTTCATCTTTTAATGAATTATGATTTTGTTGTAAAAAACGTTTAGTTTGTTCCTCTACATCATTTAATTCTGAAAAACCATTGCCTATTTCATAACCATTAATAAATAATTCAAATCTCTCAGTAATAAAAGGATTAGTTTCATTACTACGTGCTAATGGTGATACTTCTGTAGGATATTCTGTAATAAAAGTTGGATAAATTAAATGACTCTCAACACGTTTGTCAAAAATTTCATTTAAAATCCGTCCATGTCCCCAATGATCGTTAATAGTTAGACCTAATAATTTAGCATAATAAAGAGTTTGATCATAATTTTCTAAATCCTGAATATTAATACTAATTTCAGATATATATTTACAAATAGCTTCTTTCATAGTCATTTTTATAAATGGTTGTTTAAAATCAAAAGTATATTTTCCATATTTTATATATGGAGATCCAAAAAGCTCTACAATTAAAGTATTTAATAGTTTTTCAGTAAAAACCATTAAATCTTTATAATCAGCATATGCTATATATAATTCCATCATAGTAAACTCAGGATTATGTTGTGGTGATAATCCTTCATTTCTAAAATTCCGATTAATTTCAAAGATCTTCTCAAAACCACCTACTACTAAACGTTTAAGATAAAGTTCAGGAGCTATACGTAAATATAAATTTAAATTTAATGCATTGTGATGTGTAATAAAAGGTTTTGCATTTCCTCCTCCTGGAATAGGTTGTATCATCGGAGTTTCGACTTCTAAAAAATTTTGCTGTATCATGAATTGACGAATTTTGGATATAATTTTAGAACGTAATATAAAAGTATTACGTGAATGATTATTGACAATTAAATCTAGATATCTTTGACGATAACATATTTCTTTATCTACAAGTTTATGAAATTTTTCTGGTAAAGGACGAAGTGCTTTAGTTAATAAATATAGTTCAATACAATATAAAGTAAGTTCATTAGTTTTAGTTTTAAATAATTTACCATGTACCCCGATAATATCGCCTAAATCTAATTTTTTATAATTACACGGTTTTATATTATTTGCATATAATTGAATTTTACCTCCCATATCTTGTAAAGTAATAAAAACTGCTTTTCCCATAATCCGACGGGATAATATCCGACCTGCAACACTAATAATTTTAGTTAATTGTTCTAATTCATCATTATTTTTATCATCAAATTCTACATGTAATTGATGAGAAAGATAATTTCTTTTAAAATTATTTGGATATGCGAGACCCTTTTGACGTAATTCATTTAATTTTTTTTTTCTCATATTACGTTCAGTTGTAATATTAGTATCGAATAAATTAGTAAAATTTGATTTAGACATTTTTCATCCTCATTTTAAAATTCTGCATTTAAACTTGCTTTAATAAATATATCTAATCCACCATTTAAAATATATTGTATATCATGACTTTCTATTCCAGTACGTAAATCTTTAATACGTGAATGATCCAATATATAAGAACGTATTTGTCTTCCCCATCCAATATCAGATTTATTTTCTTCAATAAATTGTTTTTCAACCCTTTTTTTTTTAAGTTCTAATTCATATAATTTTGCTTTCATTTGTTTTAATGCTTGATCTTTATTTCTATGTTGTGAACGTCCATTTTGACATTGAGTAACAATACCAGTAGGTAAATGAGTAATACGTACTGCAGATTCAGTACGATTAACATGTTGTCCACCTGCTCCTGATGCACGATAAACATCAATTCTTAAATCATTAATATTAATTTTAATTTCAATATTATCTTGTACTTCTGGATATACGAAAACTGAACTAAACGAAGTATGTCTTTTACCTGTGGAATCAAACGGACTTTTACGTACTAGACGATGAATTCCCGTTTCAGTTCGTAGCCAACCAAATGCATATTTACCTAGAACTCGTAAAGTAGATGATTTAATTCCAGCAATATCTCCAGCTATTTCAGAAATTATTTCAGTTTTAAATCCTTTCTTTTCAGCCCATCTCAAATACATACGCATTAATATATTAGCCCAATCTTGAGCTTCTATTCCACCTGAACCTGATTGAATATCAATATAACAATTAGCATAATCATTTGGTTTACAAAACATACTATTAAATTCTAATTTTACTATTTTTTTTTCAATTAGATTCATCTCCTGAAGCACTTCTTTTAAAAGATCATAATCTTTCTCTTCTAAAATATTCAATAATTTAGATAAATTGATTAATTCAATATATAATGCATCAAAAGTTGATATTTTATTTTCTATAATTGCTAGTTCTTTAGTTAAAGATTGTGCATAATTAATATTTTTCCAGGTCGAAGGAATTTCTAATACTTGATTAATATTTTTTAATTTAATTTGATAATCATCATATTTTATATTTTTCTTGAGTATATTAGCTCGAGTAATTAGATGTTGAATTCTATTATTAAAAGAATGAAGATCTAACATAAAAATTATTATTTAATAAAAAGGAAAGAAATAACTTTAAAAGTTTTTTCTTAAAAAATAAGATTTAATTATCATAACATGATGAGAATTAAATTGTTTATTAATATTTTTTATCAAATAAAAGGATAAATTTACTTATGAATGAATTAGTATTCCCTTATCTAGCTCCCGTAGAATCCAAATCATTACCTTTAACATTAATTTCATTAGAAGAGTGGTGTATGATCTCTATGACTGGAGTTGATACTTTTAATTATATTCAAAAACAAATAACCTTTGATATAACTACATTACAATTAAATCAATATTGTCAAACTGCTCATTGTAATGCTGAAGGAAAAATGTGGAGTAATTTACTTTTATTCCATTATAATGGAGGTTTAGCTTGGATAATACGAAGATCTGTACAAAACCTACAAATGGAAGCATTAAAAAAATATGCAATTTTTTCCAAAGTAATGATTTCTGCTACTAATGATATTTTAATGGGTATAGCTGGATTTCAAGCACGTGCAATTTTATCACAAGTTTTTGCAAGACTTCCTTCTAGAAAATCTCCTCTTATATATAATAAAAATATGGTTTTATTATGGTTAAATAATCCTTCAGAACGTTTTATTATTATAAGTAATATAATGATTATAAAACAATTACAAGAACAATTATCTAATTATTGCCAACTTAATAATAGTCGACAATGGATGTCATTAGATATAGAAGCTGGTAATCCCATTATTGATAATAAAAATTGTTGCAAATTTATTCCCCAAGCTGCTAACTTAGATTTGATTGGAGCTATTAATTTTCAAAAAGGATGTTATTTAGGACAAGAAATAATAGCACGTGCTACATTTCGTGGAATAAATAAATATGCTCTGTATTGGTTAAGTGGAAAATTAAATAACTTTCCTAAAAGTACACGTATAAATTTTATCAACTTAAATAATAGTAAACCTTCTATATATTATTCAGCTAATATACTAGCTATTTGTAAAATGGCCAATAATGAAATTTGGATTCAAGCTATTCTAAAAAAAGATCTTCCATATAATACTATATTTCGTATGGATGGTGATGATGAAAGTTATTTTTATATTCGTCCCATATCTTATTTATGAAATGAATCAATAATAATTAGTTAAATTTTTGATAAATTTTATCTAAAATGAGAGAGTGGTTTTGTTAAAAATTTAATACCACCCGAATTTGTTGCAATTAAAGCAGTATCTGCAGTACGAATAGTAAATAACCCTACAGTTATTACTCCTACAATCAGACTCAATTTTTTTTCGATTTCAATTGGTTCAATTAAAGATGCATTATATATATCAATAATTACATTACCATTTTCCGTTATTACACCACTTCTATATTTTGGTAATGCACCTAATAATTTTACTATTTGACGAGCAACGTATGCTCGTGCCATAGGTATAACTTCTAATGGTATAGGAGCTGTTTTTCCTAATAAGTTTACATATTTTGATTCATCAGCAATACAAAGAAAATGTTTCGAGATCGCCGCAATAATTTTTTCTTTAGTGAGAGCACCTCCTTTTCCTTTAATCATTTGTAATCTATCATTAATTTCATCTGCACTATCTATATATAAAGAAAGTGAATCTATATGGTTAGAATTAATAAGTGGAATACCACATTGTTTTAATTTGAAAGAAGTATCTTGCGAACTAGATACTGCTCCTTTTATTTTATATTTAATTGTTTCAAGTGCCTTAATAAAATAATTTATAGTACTTCCAGATCCTATTCCAATGATTGCATCCTGCTGTATATATTTTAGAGCTGCTATTGCTACATTTTTTTTTAAATCCTCATTATTCATTGAAATCTCCCCTTTATTTATAATAATTTTTAAGAGCTTCTTGAAAATGCTCTAGTAAATCCCAATACACATTTTGTAAATCATGACCTTTACTCCACCATCGAATAATTAAATTTAAAGAAGATACTCCAATTTCATGTAATTTTATAGTTATTTCACGTTCTTTTATAATTCGTTCATCAGCATACATTATTTTATATAGGATTTGTTTTAAACAATTAATATTAGTATGAAGAGGTACTTTAAGTATAATTTCATTACGACGTATAGGTTCACGAGAATAATTAATAATATTACCAGCAATTACTTTACCATTAGGAACAACTATTGTTTTTCCATCAGCCGAAAGTAGTGTAGTTGAAAAAATCTGTATTTGTTGTACAATGCCATTGATACCACCTAAATCCACAAATTCACCTACACGTAATGGTCGAAATATTACTAGTAATACTCCCGCGGCCAAATTGGAAAGAGATCCTTGTAATGCTAAACCTATAGCTAAACCTGCAGCCCCTAAAACAGCAATAATAGATGCAGTTTGTACACCAACCCGATTGAGTGCAGCAGTAACTGCAAAAGTTATAATACTATATCGTAAAAGCATAGATAAAAAATCTGATACAGTAATATCTAAATGTCTAGCTAAGAAAATTTTGTTGATATTTTTTGCTAAATAATTTGCAACACTCATACCAATAAAGATAATAAATATTGCAGATATTACATTTATTATATAAGTAAATAATAATGAATGATTCTGTATTATCCAAAAAGCTGAATATTTTATAATATTTATTATATGATTTGAAATGTCCATAGATTGTTATTTTAATTAAAATAAATTAACCGCATTTAGTTGTATAAAAGTTTCTTCTAAACGTTGACACATACTTAACTGACCTGCACGTAACCAATTTCTTGGATCATAAAACTTTTTATTAGGTTTATAAAAACCTTCCGGATTTCCTAACGGACTATGTAAATATGCAATATTATCTTGGTAATATTTTAAAATTCCATTCCAAGTAGCCCATTGTAAATCTGTATCAATATTCATTTTAACTACACCATAATTTATCGATTCTTTAATCTCTTCCAAAGTCGAACCAGATCCTCCATGAAACACTAAATCTAATGGATTAGAAGATAAATTATGTTTTTTACTTACAAAGTCTTGAGAATTTTTTAAGATTATTGGCTTTAAGTTTATATTTCCTGGTTGATAAACTCCATGTACATTACCAAAAGCAGCTGCTATAGTAAATTGTGAACTAATAGAACTAAGTTTTTCGTATAAATAATTTACATCTTCTGGTTGAGTATATAATAAATCATTGTCTAAATGCATATTATTTATTCCATCTTCTTCACCACCAGTACAACCTAATTCTACTTCAATAGTCATACCTATTTGAGACATAATAGATAAATAATAACAACTCATTGAAATATTTTCTTTCATAGATTCTTGAGAAAGATCAAGCATATGAGAAGAAAATAGAGGTTTACCAGTAGCTAAAAAATATTGTTTTCCTACTTTTAATAAACCGTCTAACCATGGTAAAAGATTTTTTGAGCAGTGATCTGTATGTAATATCACTGGAACTCCATAATGTTTAGCCATTAGATGTACATGTTTTGCACCAGATATTGAACCTAAAATAGCTGCTTTATGTGGTTTATTATTATGAGATTGGTTAAATCCTTTACCTGCAATAAAAGAAGCACCACTATAAGAAAATTGAATTATTACTGGAGATTTAACTTTTGCAGCAGTTTCAAGAACCGCATTAATAGAATCTATTCCAATGCAATTAACAGCTGGTAAAGCAAATTTGTTTTGTTTTGCTAACTTAAAAATTACTTGTATATCATTACCTGTTATGACTCCAGGTTTTACTACATCAAAAATTTTAGACATATTTTAATAAAAAATTCCTGTTATAAATTATAATAAGTAACTTTAATATGATGTTGTGCACGTTCTTTTAGTATGGTTAACGAAGGTAATTCTTTACCTTCCACAAAAGCTAAAAAAGCGGCTCCACCAGTAGATAAATATGACATTTGGTTTTTTAACCCAAAACACTCTATAGCAGCAATAGTATCACCTCCTCCAACAATAGAAAAGATATTACTATTTGCAATGGCCTGTGCAATAGTTTCAGTTCCTTTTCTAAAATTAGGAAATTCAAAAACGCCAACTGGTCCATTCCAAAGAACTGTTTTAGCTTCTTTAAGTAAAGAAGTCATAAATTGAGCAGTATTATCACCAAAATCCAAAATTTCTTCATCATCTTCTATATCTGATACACTCTTTACAATAGCTTCAGCAGATTCAGTAAATTCTTTAGCTACACGAACATCTATAGGTGTATAAATATTATTATAAGTATCTCGAAGTATTTTGGCTACTTCGATAAAATCAGGTTCATATAAAGATTGACCAATTTTATTATCAATTGCCATAAATGTATTAGCTATACCACCACCAACAATGACTTTATCGGCCACTTTGGCCAGATAATGTAATATGTCAAATTTTGTTGATACTTTAGAACCTCCTAATATTGCAATCATAGGTCTTTGGGGATTTTGGATTACTTTACTTAAAGCTTTTAACTCTGCAACTAAAAGTGGTCCGGCACAAGCAATAGGAGCAAATTGACTTACTCCATAAGTTGAAGCATGAGTGCGATGACATGTAGCAAATGCATCCATTACAAAAATATCACATAAGGCGGCATATTTTTTAGCTAATGTTTCGTCGTTTTTTTTTTCTCCTTTATTAAATCTAACATTTTCTAATATAACTACTTCATTTTTTGTGAAATTTACACCATCAAGATAATTAGTTTCAAAACGAATAGAAGAAATGTATTTTTTTAACATTTTTGCTACAGGTAAAAGAGAAAACTCTTCATTATATTCACCTTCCCTAGGTCTTCCTAAATGAGAAAGAATCATAATAAATGCACCTTTTTTTTTGGCAAAATCAATTGTAGGTAAAATAGCACGAAGGCGTGCATCAGATGTTATAATTCCATTTTTTATGGGAACATTTAAATCTGCTCTAATAAGAATTTTTTTATCTGTTAGGTCTAAATCAGTCATCTTAATTATTGACATAATGTATCCTTTAATACATTTGATGTTTTTTATAAAAAATTATTCATTAAAAAAAATTTATTAGTCAAAACTTATTTTGGATAATATTAATAAATTTCTTATAGTGGAATTAAAGAGTATCTTTTATAAGAAGAGTAATAGTTATATTAAAAACACCATGAATAAATAATAAGACTAATTATTATAAAATAAATAATATCATTCTAAATTAAAAAAAAACTTCTTACTAGAAATACTATTTTTTTTATTATAAAGAAATTAAGATTTTTTTGACTTGAATGATAATATTTTCCACATTAAAACCAAAGTGATTAAAAAGTTGTTTAGCTGGACCAGATGCACCAAAAGTATGCATACCTATAATAGTTCCATTATTACCAATATATTTATACCAAAAGTCTGCAATACCAGCTTCAATAGCAATACGTGCCTTGACTTTAGTAGGTAATACGCTTTCACGATATGCATAATCCTGCTGATCAAATACATCTGTAGAAGGCATTGAAACGACACGTACTAAATATCCTTCAGAACTTAATTGTTCATAAGCCATAGTAGCTAATTCTACTTCGGAACCCGTAGCAATCAGAATAACTTGTGGTTCTTGAATAGAAGTTTTTAAGATATATGCTCCACGTGTAATATTATTTAATTGATCGTTAGACCGAGATTGTTGTTTCAATATTTGACGAGATAAGATTAATGCTGTAGGACCATTACGCTCAATAGCATATTTCCATGCTATAGTAGTTTCTACTGCATCACAAGGGCGCCAAATACTAAGATTTGGTGTCAAACGTAAACTAGCTAATTGTTCTACTGGTTGATGAGTTGGTCCATCTTCACCTACTCCAATGGAGTCATGAGTATAAATAAAAATATGATGAATTTTCATTAATGCTGCCATTCGTATGGCATTACGAGCATATTCTGAAAAAATTAAAAATGTAGCTGTATAAGGTAAAAAATTTCCATATAAAGCTATTCCATTAGCTATAGCAGTCATACCAAATTCTCGTACTCCATAATGAATATAATTTCCTTCATAATTATTGTAAATACATTTTGAACCTGACCATTTAGTCAGATTACTAGGTGTTAAATCTGCTGATCCTCCAAATAATTCAGGTAATGTATTACCAAAACATTCTAAAGCATTTTGTGATGCTTTACGAGTTGCTATATTTGATGGATGTTGTTGTAGAATTTTGATAAAATAATTTATTTGTATTTTAAAATCGGGAGGAATAATTTTAGATTGTCTACGTATTAATTCATTTGCTAATTTAGGAAATGCTCTTTTATATTCTATAAATTTTTTATTCCAATCAGATTCTTTTTGCTGTCCTAATTCTCTCGCATCCCATTGCCTATAAATTTCGTTAGGAATAACAAATGGTAAATAATTCCATCCTAATGTTTTACGAGTAGCTTGAATTTCATCTTTTCCTAATGGAGTACCATGAATTTCAGATTTACCGGATTTATTTGGAGAACCACAACCAATAATAGTTTTACAGATTAGAAGAGATGGTTTTAAAAGATTGGTTTTAGCTTCTTGTATAGCACTAGTAATAGATTCCGGATTATGACCATCTATATCTTTGATAACATGCCATCCATAAGATTCAAAACGTTTTGCTGTATCATCAGTTAACCATTTATCTGTATTTCCATCAATAGATATACCATTTTTATCATAGAATGTAATTAATTTTCCTAATTTTAAAGTTCCTGCCAGTGAACATACTTCGTGTGAGATCCCTTCCATTATACAACCATCTCCTATAAAAACATAAGTATAATGATCAATTATAAGATGTTCTAAACGATTAAATTGTGCTGATAAAGTACGTTCTGCTATAGCCATTCCCACTGCATTAGCTAATCCTTGACCTAGAGGACCCGTAGTAGTTTCTACACCATAAGTGTGACCAAATTCAGGATGACCTGGAGTGGTTGAATTCAATTGTCTAAATTTTTTGATTTCATTTATAGATAAATCATATCCAGTAAGATGTAAAAGGCTATAAAGTAATAATGATCCATGACCATTAGATAATACAAAACGATCTCGATTAATCCATCCTGGATTTTTAGGATTATGATTGAGATGATCACGCCATAAAACTTCAGCAATATCTGCCATTCCCATTGGCATTCCTGGATGACCAGATTGTGCTTGTTCAATAGCATCTATACTAAGTATACGAATAGCATTCGCTAAATCTTTACGCAAAAAAATTTTCGATTTATTCATAAATTTTTCATAAATAGGCTTAATAAGCCTAAATTATATACTAAGTATATAGTCTTAGCATTAGATTTAATTTATACTTAATTTTATATCTTCATTATTTATTGACTGTTTATGAATAATTTTTTTCTTTTAAATCAAAAAAAAATATATAACGTTTATATAAATCGTCATAGAAAATTAACTCAAAATCAAGAAAAAATTTTAAATTCTTACGGATCATTAATTACAATTCCTTATCAAGAACAAGTAATAAATTTTCATCATTTTTTTAAAAATCAAAAACCTCTAGTTTTAGAGATAGGTTTTGGAATGGGACATTCATTAATTTCACAAGCTATTAATCATCCATATATCAATTTTATTGGTATCGAGGTTTATTTGCCAGGAATAGCATCTTGTTCCAATTTAGCTATAACCTTAAAAGTAAATAATTTACGTATAATTTATTATAATGCTATACAAGTAATGAATCTTATGATTCCGGATGAGTCTTTATACAAAATACAAATTTTTTTTCCTGATCCATGGCCAAAAACAAGACATCATAAACGTCGTCTAGTGAATATAGATTTTGCTCAATTAATTTTTAGAAAGTTAAAGTTTTTAGGATATCTTCATATAGCTACGGACTCATGTTCATATGCTAAACACATTATTTCAATAATGAAAAGTCTTCACACTTCTTTCAACCCGATATTTTATGATCCTAATATTTCTTCCATTTTAAGACGTCCATCTACAAAATTTGAACAAAAAGCAAAAAAATTGGGTTATATAATTCACGATCTAATTTATCAAAAATTAAATCTTAATTTAATTTAACAAAACTCCATATAATCGGAAAAAAATACCCAACTAAATAGTTAATTAGAAAAAGAATGGTCAATACAATTATTGGAGAAAAATCAATATTCCAAAAAGTTGGAATTATATTTCGAAGAGGATTAAGAATAGAGTTTATTAATGGATCTACAACTTCATTTCGAGAATTACTTCTGATTAAAAAAGAAGAAACAATAAAACCAAAAATTAAAATTCCAAACAATTTAAATAATGTCAATAATCCAATTATAAATATTATTTCAGGCGTTATAAATAAAAATCTCAAATTAAGCCATTTAATTAATAAAACTTTAGAGATACTTAACAAGTATGCTATTATTATAATAATAATGCTTTTTATAAATTTATTGTTATATATTGGTCTATAATGTAATAAATTTAAAAATGGATTCGTAATTTTTACTATAAATTGTATAAATTCATTATCATTATAACCATTTATAAATAACCACCAAATACGTAATAATAATAACATTATATAGATATCAAAAAAATTTTTTATTAATAAATGTAATATAAACTGTTCCATAAAATTTTTTAGATTCCTAAAATGATGTTAAATTATCAATAAAAAAAAACTTGTAAATAAAGTATTAGTTACAAAATACTAAAATAATTTATTAAAACTCAATTATTTATTATATATTTAATAAAAAACTTTCTAAAATTAAAACAGCAGCAAACGAATCTATATTGCTTTTTTTTAAACCTCGATAACCACGATTCAAAAATAATTGATTTTTAGCTTCAACAGTAGTTAAACGTTCATCATATAAATGAACTGGAATATTAAATATATTATATAATTTTTTAGAAAAAAAACGCGTTTGTATAGTTAATACTTGTTCTGAACCATCCATATTAATAGGTAATCCAACAATAATTATCTCTGGAGACCATTCCAATATAAGTTTTTTAATTTTTATCCAATCTGGTCTTCCTTTATTTACTTTAATTGATGGTAATAAAGGAGTAGCAGTGTTAGTTAAGGTTTGACCTACGGCTACACCAATTGAACGAGTTCCAAAATCAAAAGCTAATAATATTTTTGACATGAGATCTATACGTATTTTTTCCAATATTATTAATTTAAACGATTTTCGATTAGATTCATTAATTTATCAATTATTCCAACTTTTTTTTCTCGTTCAATTTCTTGTACCCCCGTAGGGCTAGTAATATTTATTTCAGTTAATTTATCACCAATAATATCTAAACCTACAAATAATAATCCTTTTTCTTTAAGAATAGGACTGATCATTTGAGCAATCGCTCTATCTTTTATAGATAAGGATTGAACCTTACCATGACCTCCAACAGCTAAATTTCCCCGGGTTTCTCCAGATCTTGGTATTCTTGCTAAACAATAAGGAATTATTTCTCCATTAATTATAAATACACGTTTATCTCCTTTATTTATTTCAGGAATAAAAACTTGTGCCATACAAAAACGTTTTCCAGAATTTGTAAGAGTTTCAATTATAACAAAAATATTAGGATCATTTTTTTTAATTCTAAAAATTGAATAACCTCCCATATTATCTAATGGTTTCAAAATAATATCACCATGTTTACACCAAAAATTATAAAGTTGATGTATATTTTTAGTAATTAAAGAATCGGAAATGATTTCAGGAAAATGAGTTATGAAAATTTTTTCATTATAATCACGTAAACTTTGTGGTTTGTTTATGATAAGAGTACCTTGTTTTTCAGCATATTCTAAAATATAAGTAGAATATATAAAATCTATATTAACAGGAGGATCTTTTCTCATAAAAATAACATTTAATTTACTTAATTTAATTATTTGTTCAGGTCCTAATAAATACCAAGGAGTTTTATTTTTTTCAATATATAAAGTTTTAGTACGTGCGTATGCTATTTTATTATATAAATATAAATCTTTTATTTCTATGTAAAATACTTCATAATTACGTTTTTGAGCTTCTAATATGATAGCTATACTAGTATCTTTATTAAGATCTAATGTTTGAATAGGATCCATTATTAAACCTAATTTGATCATATAATTATTTCCTTCATCAGAAAATTACCCTAAATCTCCAAAATGACTTTGCAATACAGCTATTGCTGCGAGAGTCGCCGTTTCTGTACGTAAGATACGTGGTCCTATAGAAACATTAATAAATCCTTTAGAATTTATCATATTAACTTCTTCTTCAGATATTCCTCCTTCTGAACCAATTAGTAAACGTATTTTTTTTAAGTGAAAGGGTAACATTTTTATTTGACTAGTATTATTACTCTTATGTGGATGAAAATAAATTTTAAAAGAATTAGTCCATTCTTTACACCATGATGATAGTGTCATTATCTTTCTTATTTTTGGGAGATAATTTCTTCCACATTGTTCACAAGCAGCAATAACAAAATTTTTCCAACGTTGTTGTTTTTTAATAAGTTCTAGATTAGTAAGTTGTACTCCACAACGTTCAGAAAATAAAGGAGTAATAACATTTACTCCTAATTCTACTGCTTTTTTTATAGAAAAGGTCATTTTTTCACCACGTGAAATAACTTGTCCTAAATGTAAATATAAAGGTGATTCACAATTTTGTTTTTTAATATTAAGAATTTTAATTCGCACAAATTTTTTAGAATAAGAAATAATTTTTGCATTACAAATACTATTTTTTCCATTAAAAAATTGAATTGGATTATTATACGTCATTCTTAAAACATTCGTAATATAATTACTTATATTAGTTGTTAGAATAATTTCATCATCTACTTGTAATGTAGAAGAATAAGGATAATAAATGCGAGGAATATTCTTCATATTTTTTAAATACTAGTCGCTTCTTTTATTAAGATACTCACTTTATCGGTTTTCTCCCAAGGAAAGTGAGATCTTCCAAAATGTCCATAAGTTGCTGTTTCTTCATACATAGGATGTAATAAATCTAACATACGAATTATTCCATAAGGACGAAGATCAAAACACTTTCTAATTAATGATGTTAATTGCTGATTAGTTTTTTTTCCAGTTCCAAAAGTTTCGACCATAATAGATGTTGGTTCTGCAATTCCTATTGCATATGAAAGTTGAATTTCACAGCGATCCGCTAATCCAGCAGCAACAATATTTTTTGCCACATAACGTGCAGCGTATGAAGCAGATCTGTCAACCTTAGAAGGATCTTTTCCTGAAAATGCTCCACCTCCATGACGTGCTATTCCTCCATAAGTATCTACAATAATTTTTCTACCAGTTAAACCACAGTCTCCCATAGGTCCACCAATTACAAATCTACCAGTAGGATTAATAAAATATTTTGTATATTTCTTCAACCACTTTGACGGTAATATTGGTTTAATAATTTCCTCCATAACAGCTTCTCTGAGTTGATTTAGTGTAATTTCTTCACTATGTTGTGTTGATAATACAATAGTATCCAAGCCAATAATTTGACCGTAATTATATCTAAATGTTACTTGAGTTTTAGCATCTGGTCGTAACCATGGAAGTATATATTTCTTACGTACTTCAGATTGACGTTTCATAAGCCAATGTGCATACATTAATGGTGCTGGCATAAACACTTCAGTCTCATTAGTTGCATATCCAAACATTAATCCTTGATCTCCAGCTCCTTGTTCTAACAAAATAGGTCGATTAATACCGTTTTGAATATCTGTAGATTGTTGACCAATGGTATTAAGAACTGCACATGAATTGGCATCAAAACCCATATTAGAATGAATATATCCAATTTTTTTAATGGTATTACGGACAATCTTTTCAATATCAATCCATGCAGTAGTGCTAATTTCTCCACCTACTAAAACCATACCCGTTTTAATAAAAGTTTCACATGCAACACGTGCATTTAAATCTTTTTCTAAGATAGAATCTAATATAGCATCAGATATCTGATCGGCAATTTTATCAGGATGTCCCTCGGATACCGATTCAGAAGTAAAAAGATATTCAGCCATTTTGTATTTATCCTTAATTAAAATCTGATTGTGAAAAAATATTAGGAGGAATTTCAATATTAATTATTATAACTAGTTAATTATTTTTAATTTAACCCTTGATGATATCAAAAAGAACCCCATTTAAAACTAATCTTATCTGAATTAATGAAGTAATACAATTAAACAACATAGTACTTTTTGCATGATAACTCTTAATGTAAATCATGTACTTTCGAAAAAATAAGTAATTTTATAATGGAGAAGTTTAGATGAGTAAAATTATTGGGATTGATTTAGGCACTACCAATTCTTGTGTTGCTGTAATGGATGGTGATAAACCTCGAGTATTAGAAAATGCTGAAGGTGAAAGGACTACTCCTTCAATTATTGCTTTTACACAGGATAAAGAAATATTAGTAGGCCAACCCGCTAAACGTCAAGCAGTGACTAATCCACAAAATACGCTTTTTGCTATCAAACGATTAATTGGCCGTAGATTTAAAGATGAGGAAGTTCAACGTGATGTAAATATTATGCCTTACAAGATTATTTCTGCTAGCAATGGAGATGCTTGGCTAGAAATAAAAGGACAAAAAATGGCACCACCACAAATCTCTGCTGAAGTTTTAAAAAAAATGAAAAAAACCGCAGAAGATTATCTAGGTGAAAAAGTTACTGAGGCTGTTATTACAGTTCCAGCATACTTTAATGATGCTCAACGTCAAGCTACTAAAGATGCAGGTCGTATTGCAGGTTTAGATGTAAAACGTATAATCAATGAACCAACTGCGGCTGCATTAGCATATGGTCTTGATAAAAATAAAGGAAATCGTATTATTGCTGTCTATGATTTAGGTGGAGGTACTTTTGATATTTCTATTATTGAAATAGATGAAGTTGATGGAGAAAAAACGTTTGAAGTTTTAGCTACTAATGGTGATACTCACCTTGGTGGAGAAGACTTTGATAATCGTCTAATTAATTATTTAGTAACTGAGTTTAAAAAAGATCAAGGAATTGATTTACGTAATGATCCTTTAGCTATGCAGCGATTAAAAGAAGCTTCAGAAAAAGCTAAAATAGAACTCTCATCGGCGCAACAAACAGATGTAAATTTACCTTATATAACAGCCGATGCAAATGGTCCTAAACATTTAAATATTAAAGTTACTCGTGCAAAATTAGAATCATTAGTAGAAGATTTAGTACATCGTTCTATTGAACCTGTAAAAATTGCACTAAAAGATGCTGGACTATCCGTATCGAAGATACATGATGTAATATTGGTTGGTGGACAAACTCGTATGCCAATGGTTCAAGCCAAAGTAGCTTCTTTTTTTGGGAAAGAACCCCGTAAAGATGTTAATCCTGACGAAGCTGTTGCGGTTGGAGCAGCAATTCAAGGAGGAGTTTTAGGTGGAGATGTAAAAGATGTATTATTGCTAGATGTAACACCATTATCATTAGGTATTGAAACTATGGGAGGTATTATGACACCATTAATTAAAAAAAATACCACTATCCCAACGAAGCATAGTCAAGTTTTTTCAACAGCCGATGATAATCAATCTGCAGTAACTATTCATGTTTTACAAGGAGAACGTAAACGTGCTTTTAATAATAAATCATTAGGTCAATTCAATTTAGATGGTATAGATCCTGCACCTCGTGGTATACCTCAAATAGAAGTTACCTTTGATATTGATGCTGATGGAATTTTACACGTATCTGCAAAAGATAAGAAAAGTGGTAAAGAACAAAATATTACTATTAAAGCTTCATCAGGATTAAGTGAAGAAGAAATCAAAAAGATGGTACATGATGCTGAATTAAATGCAGAATCCGATCGTAATTTTGAAGAACTAGTTCAATTACGTAATCAAGCAGATCATTTATTACATAGTACACGTAAACAATTAAATGAAGTTGAAAAACAATTATCTATTGAAGATAAAAAGAATATTGAAATAGCCATTGAAAATTTAAATCAAGCATTAAAAACTGAAGATAAAAATAATATTAATGCTAAAATACAAGATTTAATCCGTGTTTCTGAAAAAATTCTAGAAGTTTATAAAGCACAAAAAAACCAATATAATAGTAGCAATAAAAAGTCTACTGTTCAGGAAAATCCAAACCAAAAAGAAACTGATGTGGTAGATGCTGAATATGAAGAAGTGAAAGATGATAAGAAATAATAATCTCTTTTCATCCTCTTGAAATTGATTTTAAAGCAAATAGGTTAATGGTAAATGGCCACCAATATTGATTATTATGAAATTCTGGGAGTTTCTAAATCCGCTGATGAACGAGAAATAAAAAAAGCGTATAAACGTTTAGCCATGAAATATCATCCCGATCGTAATCCTGGTGATAAACAAGCGGAATCAAAATTTAAAGAAATTAAAAAAGCTTATGAAATTTTAACAGATCCACAAAAAAAAGCAGCTTATGACCAATATGGTCATGCTGCTTTTGAACAAGCAGAAACCGGACACGATGAATTTGAATTTAGTAGTACTACTAGCGCTGATTTTAGTGATATTTTTGGAGATGTTTTTGGAGATATTTTTGGAGGAAGTAGTCATCGAAGCAAAACTCATAAGAATCATGGATTAGATTTAAGTTATACTTTACTCTTATCATTAGAAGAAGCAGTACGTGGAGTTACTAAAGAAATTAGAATTCGTACACTATCATCATGTAAATATTGTCATGGAAGTGGGGCAACATTTGGAACATCATCAGTAAAATGTCAAACTTGTCATGGTGCTGGTCAAATAAAACTACGTCAAGGATTTTTTACTGTACAACAAACATGTCCATCTTGTCATGGAAAAGGAACTTTTATTCAAAATCCGTGTATAAGATGTCGAGGGACAGGTAGAAGAGAGCAAGATAAACATCTATCAGTGAAAATACCTGCTGGTATAAATCATGGAGATCGTATTCGACTCTCAGGAGAAGGAGAAGCAGGTGAGCATGGTGCTCGTGCTGGAGATTTATATGTACAAATAGAAATAAAAAAACATCCAATCTTTGAAAGAGACAATAATAATCTATATTGTGAAATTCCCATTAATTTTGTTATAGCTGCGCTTGGTGGAGAAATTGAAGTACCTTCTTTTTTAAGTGGTAAAATTAAGTTAAAAATTCCTGCTGAAACACAAACCGGTAAGTTATTTCGCATACGCGGGAAAGGAATTAAATCAGTACGAACAAATTCTATAGGAGATTTATTATGTAGAGTCATTGTAGAAACTCCAGTCAATCTTAATGAACATCAAAAAAATCTCTTACGTGATTTAGGAAGTACATTTAGTACATCTTTAGGAAAAGATAATAGTCCAAAATCCAATAGTTTTTTTGATAAGGTAAAAAAATTCTTTGATAATTTAACTAAATAGTATTTAATGCATATTTTTAATACATTTAATTAAATTTGATTTGTGTCTAGCCGCTTTGTTTTTATGTATTAATCCTTTTATAGATTGACGATCTAAAGCAGATTGTACAATAGAGAAAGCTAGATCAGCAGCTTTTTTATCACCATTTTTAATAGTGGTATATACTTTTTTGATAAAAGTACGTAACATGGAACGTTTACTATTATTAATTGTTCGACGTTTTTCAGAAATTTTTATACGTTTCTGAGCGGATTTAATCTGAGCCAAATTCTCCTCCTAATTTTCTTCTAAATAATTTTGATATGTTAACATCTTTACAATAATAATTAACTAATTATTATGAGTTTTTACTCAATTATTTGTTTGATATAATAGCAAATAAAATATACTTAAGTTAATAAATTTCAATATTTATTAATAAAATAAACTAAGAAATATAATCTTAATTCATTTTATAAATCACCTCTCTACTATGAGATAGAACAATAATGAATAACTATAAATCAACTTTATATCTACCGGAAACTAATTTTCCAATGCGTGGTGATTTAGCTAATAAAGAACCTCAAAGATTACAACATTGGTATCATGATAATTTATATAGTTTAATTCGAAAAGTAAAAAAAGGTAAAAAAATTTTTTTTCTTCATGATGGTCCTCCATATGCTAATGGTGCTTTACATATTGGTCATGCTGTTAATAAAATTCTTAAAGATATTATTATTAAATCTAAAACTCTTGAAGGATTTGATTGTCCCTATATTCCAGGATGGGATTGTCATGGATTACCTATTGAATTAAATGTAGAAAAATTAATAGGAAAACCAGGAAATACTGTTAGTTTGGCAGAATTTCGACAAGCATGTCGTAATTATGCAACTAAACAAATCTCAAATCAAAAAAAAGATTTTATACGTATGGGTGTCATTGCAGATTGGGACAATCCATATTTAACAATGGATTTTAAGAATGAAGCTCAAATTATACGAATCTTAGGAAAAATTATTGCTCATGGATATTTAGTCAAAGGAATTAAACCAGTACCATGGTGTATTGATTGTGGTTCAGCACTCTCTGATGCTGAAGTTATACATAAAAATTTTTGTTCTCAAGCAATTGATGTTGCTTTTTATGCCGTCAATATAGAACAAGTACAAGCAAAATTTAAGGTTCAATATTTAAATTCTAATAAGAAGATTGCATTACTAGTTTGGACTACTACTCCCTGGACATTACCTGCTAATCAAGCTCTTTCGGTTGATGCACAAGGATCTTATCAACTAATACAAATTACCAATGAAAGACTGATAATTATAGCAAAATCTTTAAGTAATAAAATTAGAGATCGTTTAAAAAAAATGATTAATTATTGGCATGTTTTAGGAGAAACATTAGGGTCTGAATTAGAATTCATGCATTTTTATCATCCATTTTTCAATTTTACGGTTCCAGTTTTATTAAGTAATCATGTTACTTTAGATATGGGAACTGGGATTGTTCATATAGCACCAAGTCATGGTATGGATGATTATATAGTTTGTAAAAAAAATAATATTTCACCAATTAATTTAATTAAAGCAAATGGTTGTTATAAAAATAATACTCATCCGGAATTAGATGGAATATTAATATTCAAAGCCAATAATATTATAATTAATATTTTAAAAAAAAATGGAGTTTTATTACATATTCAAGATATACAACATAGTTATGCTCATTGTTGGAGACATAATAGTCCTCTTATATTTAGAACTACTGAACAATGGTTTATTAATATGGAACATAAAAAATTACGTGAAAAATCCATCGATAGTATCAATAAAATACAATGGATTCCATCATGGGGAAAAACACGTTTAAAAGTGATGATAGCTAATAGACCTGATTGGTGCATATCTCGTCAACGTACATGGGGAGTACCAATTCCGCTCTTCATACATAAAGAAAGTGGAAAATTACATCCTAATACATTAGCTCTTATAGAAGAAATAGCCAATTTAGTAGAAAAAAAAGGCATTCAAGCATGGTGGGATTTATTACCAATTGATATATATTCAAAATACGACCTAAAACAATATCAAAAAAATTTTGATACTTTAGATGTTTGGTTTGATTCAGGTTGTTCTACTAATTTACTAATAAACACTAGACCAGAATTAAATTTAAAGATTTCTGATATATATTTAGAAGGATCTGATCAATATCGAGGATGGTTTATGTCATCTTTGATAATTTCAATGGCAATTAAAGATCATGTTCCTTGTAAAACAATTCTAACACATGGTTTTGCTGTAGATAGTAATAGAAAAAAAATGTCTAAATCTTGTGGTAATATAATCAGTCCTCAGACTTTGATGAATAAATGGGGAGCTGATATTATGCGATTATGGATTGCTTCTACTGATTATTCAAAAGAAATTACTTTATCTGAAGAAATTATTAATCGTTCGGCTGATAACTATCGTCGTATTCGTAATACTGTTCGATTTTTACTCGCTAATCTTAAAGATTTTCAGCCACAAAATCAAATCATTCCTCCTAAACAAATGATCAGGTTAGATAATTGGATTTTAGAAAAAACACAATTAATACAGCAACATATTATTAATGCTTATAAACAATATGATTTTCATTCAGTCGTGCATAATATAATGCAATTCTGTTCTATAGAATTAGGTTCTTTTTATCTAGATATAGTTAAAGATCGTCTATATACCATAAAAAAAGAGAGTCTAGCACGTAGAAGTTGTCAAACTGTTATTTTTTATATAGCAGAAGCTATAGTAAGATGGTTAGCACCAATTTTATCTTTTACTGCAGATGAAATTTGGAATTATCTTCCTGGAAAGCGTTCTAGATATGTTTTTACAGAAGAATGGTTTAATTTTAGGGATTTAGTAGAAGAGAATAATTCAAAAAATCATGATTTTTTCAATGAATTAGTAACTGTTCGTTATGAAATAAATAAAGTTTTTGAAAAAGCTCGCCAAGACCAACAATTACGAGACTCATTATCAGTAGGAATTAGTATTTATACTATTGGTTCAATAGCTGAAAAATTAAAATTATTAGGTAGCGAATTAAAATTTTTTTTATTAACTTCTAGCGCTGAAATAATGGATTATGAATTAGCACCTGTCAATTCTTATAAAAGTGAATCTATATCAAAGTTAAAGTTTTTTTTATATAAAGCGTCAGGAACAAAATGTTTACGTTGTTGGCATTATACTACTGATATTGGTCAAAATTCAAATTTTCCCGAACTTTGTGGTCGTTGTGTAAATAACATAATTGGAAAAGGTGAAATCCGTCATTTTGTATGAATTTCAATAAGATCTTATCTTGGATCCCGTTAATAATTTTTATAGTAATCTTAGATTTTATTAGTAAACAATGGATCATTAAATCATTTAAGTTGGGACAAGTTGTTTCATTAACTCCTTTTTTTAATATTATTTACATTCAAAATTATGGTGTTGCCTTTAATTTATTTGCCAATACAGACAGATGGACTTTTTGGTTATTGATTATGATTCAAATTATTTTAATATTAAGTTGTATTATAATTTATACATTTATGCAAAAAACCAATCTAAAAGATATAATAGGATGGGAACTTATTATTAGTGGTTCATTAGGTAATGGTTTAGATAGAATCCTACATGGATTTGTGGTAGATTTTATTAATTTCAATATAAGCAATAACTTCTTGTATTTACCTATTTTCAATTTGGCAGATACTGCTATATGTATTGGTATTATATTAATTTTAATTAACAATAGAAAATAAATACACTTGAATCATTATAATAAATAGGAAATATAAAATATGCGTATTTTATTAGCTAATCCCAGAGGTTTTTGCGCGGGTGTAGTTCGTGCTATAAGTATAGTTAAAAATGCTATAAAAAAATGGGGCACTCCCATCTATGTCTATCATCAAGTGGTACATAATAGTTATGTAGTCAAAGAACTGCATGAATGTGGCGTAATATTTGTCGAACAATTATCTGATGTACCGGAAGGAGCAGTTTTAATTTTTTCTGCTCATGGAGTATCTCAAGAGTTACGTATGCAAGCTAAAAAAAGAGGATTATTTATATTAGATGCAACTTGTCCATTAGTAACTAAGGTACATATGGAAGTAGCTCGTGCAAGTAGAAGAGGAATTGAATCTATTCTTATAGGTCATACGGGTCACCCGGAAGTTGAAGGAACATTAGGCCAATATAGTAATACTACGGGTGGTATATATTTAATTGAATCTTCTGAAGATGTATATAAATTACATGTTAAGAATGAAAATAATTTACATTTTATGACCCAAACTACTTTATCAGTAGGTGAAACAACTAATATTATTCAAACTTTAAAAAAAAGATTTCCCAAAATTATTGGTCCTAAAAAAACTGATATTTGTTATGCTACAACTAATAGGCAAAATGCCGTACATGAATTAGCACAAAAATCTGATCTAGTATTAGTAGTTGGTTCACGTAATTCTTCTAATTCTAATCGTTTAGTAGAAGTAGTACTAGAAATTAATAAACAAGCATATTTAATTGATTCTTTTAAAGATATAAATGATAAATGGATACACCCAAATATTAATTGCATTGGAATAACAGCGGGTGCTTCAGCTCCAGAATTTTTAGTAACAGAAGTAATCGAATATTTTAAAAGTCATTTTAACATTGAAAATGTAAAAGAATTAACTGGTTTTAAGGAAAATATTGAATTTCAATTACCAAAAGAATTACAAGAAATTAATGACACCGAATAGTTTTATTAAGGCAAAAAATACCGATTAATGATATATTTTCTAAAAAAAGAAATTCAGTTAATTTCAAATTCATATTGAACAGATTAAAATCAGTAAATAATTAACAATTGTTAAAATTTATTAAAAAAATTTTAGTACTGATTCATTTGTAGAGGTTCTTTCATCATAAATATGAACTTTTTGAGACAATTAATCAAACCAGCCCTATTAGTATTAGAAGACGGAACTCAATTTTACGGTAAATCTATAGGTGCAGATGGAATAACCGTTGGGGAAGTAGTTTTTAATACCTCAATGACTGGTTATCAAGAAATATTAACAGATCCTTCCTATTATAAACAACTTGTTATTTTAACTTATCCTCACATTGGAAATGTAGGTACCAATACATTGGATGAAGAATCTTCTAGAATATATCTTGATGGTTTAATTATTCGTGAATTATCAATGATTGCTAGTAATTACCGGAATGAAGAAACTTTGTCGCATTATTTAAAAAGATATGGAATTGTTGCTATTGCAAATATTGATACTCGAAAATTAACGAGATTAATAAGAAGTACAGGAGTTCAAAATGGATGTATTATTACAGAACCTAATCCTAATAATGTAGATCAAGCTTTACAATATGCGAAAAATCATCCAAAAATACAAAACATAGATTTAGCCAAAGCGGTCTCTACCAAAAAAATTTATACTTGGAATGAAGGTACTGTAGCATTAAATAGCTCTTTTTTAACTAAAAAAAAAATTAAAAAAATTACTTTCCATGTAGTTGCATATGATTATGGGATAAAACGCAATATATTACGATTATTAGTAGATAATGGTTGCAAAGTTACAGTTGTACCAGCATGTACATCAGCACCCAAAATTGTATCCTTATTCAAACCTGATGGAATATTTCTTTCTAATGGTCCTGGGGATCCCGATTTATGTTTTTATGCTATAGAATCCATTAGATTTTTTTTAAAAATTAATATACCTATCTTTGGCATTTGTTTAGGTCATCAGTTATTAGCTTTAGCAAATGGGGCTAAAACTATTAAAATGAAATATGGTCATCATGGATCTAATCATCCGGTTCAAGATCTTGAAAATAATAAAATACTTATTACTACTCAAAATCATGGATTTACTGTCGATGACAATACATTACCTACTAATTTACGTGTAACACATAGATCTTTATTTGATGGAAGCATTCAGGGATTAAAAATAATTGATAAACCAGCATTTAGTTTTCAAGGACATCCAGAAGCCAGTCCTGGACCACATGATGCAAGTAGTTTATTTGATAAATTTATTTCACTTTTGTTAGTTTATCGTTTAACGTTATAAGAATCAAGAGAAACTAAAATGCCTAAACGTACAGATATTAATAGTATTCTAATTATTGGAAGTGGTCCTATTACTATAGGACAAGCATGTGAATTTGATTATTCAGGTGTTCAAGCTTGTAAAGCACTGCGCGAAGAATCTTATCGTGTCATTTTAATTAATTCTAATCCTGCAACTATTATGACTGATCCTTGTATAGCAGATACAACATATATTGAACCAATTCATTGGGAAATAGTAAGTAAAATTATAGAAAAAGAACGTCCAGATGCATTATTACCTACTTTAGGCGGACAAACTGCTCTAAATTGTGCCCTTGATTTAGATCGCTATGGAATTTTAAAAAAATTTGGTTTAATTATGATCGGTGCTAGTATTAAAACAATTAAGATAGCTGAAGATCGTAAACTTTTTAAAAAAGCAATGAACGAAATTGGATTAGAAACGGCACAATCTTATATAGCTTATAATATAAATGATGCATTAAAGGCAGTTAAAAAAATTGGATTTCCCTGTATTATTCGTTCATCTTTTACTATGGGTGGTTATGGGTCAAATATTGCATATAATATGGCAGAATTTATAATAGATTGTAAACATGCTCTAAAAGTTTCTCCAATTAATGAAATTATAATTGATGAATCTTTAATTGGATGGAAAGAATATGAATTAGAAGTTCTAATAGATAATAAAAGTAATTTTTTAGTAATTTGTAGTATGGAAAATATTGATCCAATAGGAATACATACAGGTGATTCTTATATTATATCACCTATACAAACTTTAACTGATAAAGAGTCTCAAAAATTACGTAATGATTCTTCATCAATTTTAATAAAAATGAAAATGAAAAATGGTGGTGCAAATGTTCAATTTGCAATAAACCCTAAAAATGGTCGTATAATTGTTATAGAAATGAATCCCCGTGTATCTAGATCTTCTGCACTCGCTTCAAAAGCCACTGGTTTTCCTATTGCTAGATTAGCGGCAAAGCTTGCTGTAGGATATACTATTGATGAATTTACAAATGAGATAGGTGGAATGATACCAGCATCATTTGAACCGAGTTTAGATTATGTTGTAACGAAAATTCCAAGATTTAATTTTGAAAAATTCATTGGATCAAATAATCGATTAAGTACGCAAATGAAATCAGTTGGTGAAGTAATGTCTATAGGTAGAAATTTTCAGGAAGCCATACAAAAAGCATTACGGGGACTTGAAATAGGAGCTCATGGTTTTCATTCCAAAATTAATCTTAAAGAACAATCTGATGCTGTTTTTAAGATTCGTAAAGAATTAAAATTTCCGGGAGCAGACCGTTTTTTTTATATAGCTGATGCCTTTCGTATGGGATTTTCTGTTACTGAGGTATTTAATTTAACTGGAATTGATTCTTGGTTTTTAGTTCAAATAGAAGAATTAGTTATTTTAGAAAAAAAGCTTTTTGAACAAGGATTTAATAGTTTATTACAATTATCGGTTTTACGTGATTTAAAAAAAAAAGGCTTTTCGGATGTTCGAATAGCTCATTTAGTTGGTAGTTCTGAACAAAAAATACGTCACTTACGTTATTCGTATAATATTCATCCCGTTTATAAACGAATTGATACTTGTGCAGCTGAGTTTCCTTCTAATATTAGTTATTTTTACTCTACTTATGAAGAGGAATGTGAAGCTAATCCACAACCTAATCCTAACAAGATTATAATATTAGGCGGAGGTCCAAATCGTATAGGTCAAGGAATTGAATTTGATTATTGTTGTGTACATGCAGCAATGACTTTACGTGACAATGGATTTGAAATAATTATGATAAATTGTAATCCCGAAACAGTATCAACTGATTATGATATATCTGATAGACTATATTTTGAATCTATTACATTAGAAGATGTATTAGAAGTGGTACGAATAGAAAAGCCTAAAGGTATTATTGTTCAATATGGTGGTCAAACTCCTTTAAAACTTGCATATGATTTATATCTAGAAGGAGTTCCTATAATCGGCACCAATCCTGAATCTATTAATCGTGCTGAAAATAGAGAACTATTTCAAAAAACAATAACTAAATTAGGATTAAAACAACCTAAAAATGTTACAGTATATACCCTAGAACAGGCTATCATCAAATCGAAAGAAATTGGTTATCCATTAATAGTGCGTCCATCTTATGTATTAGGTGGTAGAGCTATGGAAATTATTTATGAAGAAATTACATTAAAACATTATTTTAAAAATGCCATTAATGTCTCTAATAATAATGCTCCTGTCTTATTAGAAGAATTTTTAGAGAATGCTATAGAAGTTGATGTTGATGCAATTTGTGATGGAAAAAATGTTTTAATTGGAGGAATTATGGAACAGATTGAAAATGCAGGAGTTCATTCGGGAGATTCAGCTTGTTCATTACCACCTTATACACTAACTTCTGTAATACAAAATAAAATACGAGATCAAGTCAAAAAACTTGCATTGGAATTTTCTATTAATGGATTGATAAATATCCAATTTGCTATTAAAAATCAATTAATTTATCTGATAGAAGTTAATCCTCGAGCCTCTCGTACTGTTCCTTTTGTTTCTAAGGCAACTGGAATACCATTAGCAAAAATTGCATCATTAGTAATTATAGGAAAAAGTTTATTAGAACAAGGATTTATACAGGAAATTATTCCACCTTATTTTTCAGTAAAAGAAGTTGTATTACCTTTCAACAAATTTGTGGGATCTTCTCCAATCTTAGGACCAGAAATGCATTCTACTGGAGAAGTAATGGGAATAGCAACAACTTTTACTAAAGCTTTTGCAAAAGCAATATTAGGTACAGGCAACAATAATGATTTAACTAAGAATTATGATTCTCTTGATACTAAAAAAAATCCAGTAAAAAGTGTTGAGATAGCAAAAAAATTACTATTTCAACAAGGATTTCAAAAAGTAGACAAAAGCTCTATAAAGAAAATCATTAATGATTCTACATTAAATAAGAATGTTATTGCAACTGTGTTAGCCTTGCAAGAAGATCCTACCAAAAATGTCTTATCAATTCAAGAATGGCATGCTTTGCTTAAAAAGCAATTCAATTAAACCTTAAAGAAAATAAAGCTACATATTTTAACTCTTTTTTATAAAACACTATTTTTGATAAAATCTCTAAAACCATCATTCAGTTATTCATGAGGAATTTTTCCTTGAAATAAAAAATTTATCATTTCTTTTTCAAGAAATTGGCGTGTTTCAGGTTTTAATAAATTTAACTTCATTTCATTTATAATGATTGTTTGTTTTTGTAACCATTTTAACCATGCTTCATTAGAAATGTGATTATAAATTATTTTACCTAAATATCCAGGATAAGATTGTTCAGATTGTGCTTCAGCTTTTCTTTGCAAATATTTACAAAAGATTATTCTGCTCATTCATTTCTTTCCTAATAAAATAAAAATCTTTCTAAGAGAATTCAACATTATTATTTCATAAAATAATGTTATTACCTAAAAATTATAAAAAAGTTAAAAATTTTTAATATGAAAAAGTTATTAGTATATTTTTGAATATAATTGATATATTATAGGTATATTTTAATCTTATATTAGTAATAATAAGGATAATCTTTATATGTCTAATAATCCTTTATTAAAAGATTTTACATTTCCTCCATTCTCTTTAATTAAACCCGAACATATAGTTCCAGCTATACAAACGGCTATAAATCAGTATAAGATAGTTATAGATCAAATTCTTAATAATCCAAGACCTTATACTTGGAAAAATTTCTGTCAACCATTAGAAGAATTATCATTTAATTTAAATAGGGTTTTTTCACCTATACGTCATTTAAATGCAGTTCAAAATAATCTAACAATTAGAACCAATTATAAAAAATGTATTTTTCTTTTAGCAGAATTTAATACCTGGATAGGACAACACGAAAAATTATATCATGCATGGTATGAAATTAAAAACTCTCATCATTATACTATTCTTAATAAAGCACAACAAAAAACTATTGATAATACATTGCGGGATTATATATTATCTGGAATACAATTATCGAAACAAAATAAATTTCGTTATGGTGAAATAGTAGTACGTTTATCAGAGTTAAGTTTAAAGTATAGTAATAATGTTTTAGATGCAACTAAGAATTGGAAGAAACTTATTACTAATAAAAATGAACTTTCTGGAATACCAGAAAAAATTTTGTATTTAGCTCAAAATAAAGCAGAAGAACAACATTTAAAAGGTTGGTTACTAACTCTTGATACTCCTACTTATAGTTCTATAATTACTTACTGCGATAATCAATCTATTCGTAAGGAAATTTATTATGCGTATAATACACGAGCTTCTGATATTGGACCTAATTTCAATATAAAATGGGATAATACTGCAATTATTGAGGAACAGTTAAATCTTCGACATGAATTAGCACAATTGTTAGGTTTTAATTCATATGCTGATTTATCTTTAGTCACGAAAATGGCCGAAAATCCTACTAAAGTAATATCATTCTTAAACCAATTAGTAAAGAAAGTTAGACCACAAGCTGAAAAAGAACTAATACAATTAAAACAATTTGTTAAAACTCACTATCATATTGACAAAGTACATATATGGGATATTGCTTATTATAGTGAAAAACAAAAAAAATATCTGTATGATATTAATGATGAAGATTTTCGTTCTTATTTTCCAATAGAAAATGTCTTAAAAGGCATGTTTTCTATAGTAAAAAGAATTTATGGCATTAAAATTCAACCACTTCAGAATGTAGATATTTGGCACCCAGATGTTATGGTTTTTGATGTTTTCAATGATGAAAATAATCAATTGTATGGAAGTTTATATTTGGATTTATATAATCGTGAAAATAAAACCAGTGGCGCATGGATGGATGTATGTACAGATAAGATACGTAAATCTAATAATATCCTAACAAATCCTATAGCTTTTTTAACAACGAATTTTAGAAACGCAACAAATGATAAAAGTTCTGCATGTTTATCTCATAATGAAGTCATTACATTATTTCATGAATTTGGTCATGCTTTACATCACATACTAACTAAAATAGAAGTTTTGGGAGTTTCGGGTATTAATGGTGTACCATGGGATGCAGTTGAGTTTCATAGTCAATTTATGGAAAATTGGTGTTGGGAAAGTGAATCATTATTTTTAATTTCGGGTAATACTCTTCCAAACAAACTATTAGAAAAATTATTAATATCAAAAAATTACCAAATTGCATTATTTATTCTTCGTCAATTAGAATTAAGTTTATTTGATCTGTATTTACATTCTGAATTTTATTCAAAAGAAAATGCATCAAAAAAAATCTTAACTATACGTCAACAAATACAAGAAATTGCTGTAATACCAATCCCTGAATGGAATCGTTTTTCACATTCATTTAGTCATATTTTTTCTAATGGATATGCAGCAGGATATTATAGCTATTTATGGGCGAATGTACTGGCAGCAGATGCATATTCTCTATTTTTAGAAAAAGGAATTTTTAATTATGAATTAGGAAAATCTTTTTTAGAAAATATTATTTCACAGGGAGGTTCTGAAGATCCTTTAATATTGTTTAAACGTTTTAGAGGACGTGAACCTCTAATTGATTCAATGTTAAAATCTTATAAAATTTAAACTGTGAATTATAATTGAAAAGATTTTGATAAGATTAATAACTAAATTATCTGGATGTTTACGTATGTTAAATAATTAACATTAATATAAATTTATCCGTAAATAAAAATGTTATTTTTTAGTACAAATAAAATACAACAATTAATTATTGATTCAAAAATAATATTAAATGCATTGGGTATGCGTTGTCCTGACACCGTGATGATGCTGCGTAAAAATATTCGTACCATTCAAACTGGTGAAAATTTATTACTAATTACTGATGACACTACAACTATTAGAGAGATTCCTATGTTTTGTGAATTTTTGAATCATAGTTTAATTAATAAATATATTAAAGATATTCCATATTATTTTTTGATTAAAAAAGGGAATATTAATATTCTATAATGTATGTTATGTATAAATTATTAATGATAAATTTGATTATCAATTAAACTAATAGTATATAATAAATAATCAATAAAAACCTTTTTATTATAAACACTTAATCTTATTATAACGAGTGTATTTTTAATAAATATTATAGAGAAGAAGATATAGATCGTATGAGATTTGATCCAGTCCTGTATCGTGTACAGTTTATGAATAATGGTAAAACTTATCAATTATATGTTCGCGAACTTTCTAATAGCAGTTTATTTGGTTTTATAGAAATTGGTGATTTTGTTTTTACTACATCATCAGCTCTTTTAATAGATCCAGGAGTAGAAAAACTAAAAAAGGAATTTATCAATGTCACAAGAAGTTATATTCCGGTACAAACTATTATTAGAATAGATCTTGTTAAAGATAAGACTCAACCTATAAAGAATAATGTAACTTTTTTTCCTTTTTCTCCTCCTATAAACAAATCGTAATAATTTTTACTTAATCTAATAAATAAATAAAATTAATAATAGCGTGTATATAAACTGTAATAAGCTTTACCAGCTATTCCCCCTCTATAAAAATGCCAATTTAAAGGAATTTGAAAAAGTTCCTTTTGTTTTATATGTGTTTCGATATAAATCCATGATTTGTCCATGAGCCAATTATTTACTTCTAATAAATAAATTGTAGTATTAATTAATGAACTATTGATAAAAGGAGGATCTATAAATATTAAATTAAATTTTTTTTGATTATTATAAGTTGATAACCATTTTAAAGTGTCAGTATGAATTACATGTGTATTATTTGTGACTCCTAATCTTATAAGATTTTTTTTAATTTGAGTAACTAAAGTACTTTTTAACTCTAATAAAGTGGCGCTAGCCGCTTCATGTGATAAAGCCTCTATAGATAAAGCTCCAGTACCAGCATAACAATCTAAACAATGAGCCGTTTTTATATTAAATGCAAATGTTAACCAATTAAAAAGTGTTTCTCGTATTCTATTAGAAGTAGGACGTAACATTGTAGCCGCTACTTTAGTAAAGATGATTTGGCGACTACGTAAATTTCCTCCAATAATTCTCATCTTTCTGATAGTTTTAATCATTTCGCACTTTTTTAGTTAACTAAACAAATTATAGTTATACTGATAAAATCAATATATTTTTTATATATGGTATTAAATATGGTAATAAAAAATAATTCTTTTGTTAGTTGGTTGATTTCTAATAAGACCAAAAAACACCATGATGACTCTAAATCTGAAAATGTTTCTACTGATTCAAATTTGAGTATAGATTCGGAAAATTTTTTAATTAAACTTAAACATAAATTACAAAAAACTAGTCAACAGATAGGAATCCATTTAATTAATTTGATTAGAGCATCGAATAAAATTGATAAAGCTATATTAAATGAAATAGAAGATCATTTATTAATGGCAGATGTTGGAATTAATCTAGTTAATGATTTTATTAAAGATATTAAACATCATCTTAATTATAGCCAATCCTCAAATGATATTGAAATAATTCATCGTATTTTAAAAGAAAAAATGATTCAAATTTTACAAAAAGTAGAAAAACCGTTAAAACTAGAAAGTCACCAACCATTTATTATATTAATAATAGGAGTAAATGGAACAGGTAAAACTACTACTATAGCTAAGATGGCACATTTATTACAATATCAAAAGAAAAAATCTGTAATGTTAGCAGCTGCTGATACTTTTAGAGTAGGTGCGATTGAACAACTTAAACTATGGGGACAAATGAATCAGATTCCAGTTATTTCTAAACATAGAGGGGCTGATTCAGCATCAGTTATTTTTGATGCAATTAAATCTGCTCAAGCCAAACATATAGATGTTTTAATTGCTGATACAGCAGGAAGATTACAAAATAAAGTTTTTCTTATGGAAGAATTAAAAAAAATTATTCGTATAATAAAAAAAATAGATAAAACAGCTCCTCATGAAGTAATGTTAATTCTTGATGCTACTATTGGACAAAATTCTATTAATCAAGTTAAGTTTTTTCATGAAGCTGCTCACGTAACAGGTCTCACTTTAACTAAATTAGATGGAACCGCTAAAGGTGGAATTCTTTTAAATATAGCTAATACATTTGAAATTCCAATTCGGTATATTGGAATTGGTGAACATTTGGAAGATTTTCAATGTTTCAATTCAAATAATTTTATTAAAGCTATTTTTTAGAATAAAGGCAATGTAATAATCTGTAAATTTAATTTACATTTTTAATCAAATCTATTTTAATAATGAATATTAAATTAGCAACAACTGAAGTATGAACAAAAAAGTGATAAAAGTTATTGTTTATAGGATATTATAATATCCTAATATGGGAGATATTATTATCAAACGAATGAATAATTTAGTAGCAATTACCCCAATAGAAAGTTTAGCTTACTATTATCTTCGGGTAGCTTATTCTTGTGCGATATTATCAGCACAAGAAGAAAGAAAATTAGCTAAAAGATTATATTACTTAGGTGATCAAGATGCTGCTAAAACTTTAATTTTATCTCACTTAAGGTTTGTAATATATATAGCACGGAATTATTCTGGTTATGGGTTATCCCAATCTGATTTAATCCAAGAAGGTAATATTGGATTAATGAAAGCCATTAAACGTTTTAATCCAGAAATAGGAGTACGTTTAATTTCTTTTGCAGTACATTGGATTAAAGCAGAAATTCATGAATATGTATTACGTAATTGGCGCATTGTAAAAATAGCAACTACTAAATCACAAAGAAAATTATTTTTTAATTTACGTAAAACTAAACAACGATTAGGTTGGTTTAACCTAAAAGAAATGGATCTAGTTGCACAACAATTAGGTGTATCTAATAAAGATGTACGTGAGATGGAATCACGTATGGCTGCTAAAGATATGACCTTAGACGTTAATCCCAATGAGATCACTGGAGATAATAAAAAAGTCTCTCCTCCCATTTTATATTTACAAGATAAAACTTCAAATTTTGCGGAAAATATTGTAGAAGAGAATTGGGAAAATAATGCGACTATTAAATTAAAAGATGCAATAAATGTTTTAGATAAACGTAGTCAAAATATTATTCGTTCACGTTGGCTAGATGAAAATCATAAAAAAACCTTACAAGATTTAGCTGACGAATATGGAGTATCAGCAGAAAGAGTACGACAATTAGAAAAAAATGCCATAAAAAAATTAAAAAAGGCAATGGAATAAATAATAAAAATAACTCTATGTAATTAGAATAAAAGGATATTTTTTATGAAAGTTTCAATTATAGGTGCAGCTGGAAATATTGGACAAATACTTTCACTAATTCTTAAAATAAAATTACCTTCAGGTTCTGAACTAAATTTATATGATATTTCACCAGTTATATTTGGTATAGCATTAGATTTAAGTCATATTCCAAATGCAGTAAAAGTGAAAGGATTAAAACAAATCGAATCAGCTTTGGAAGCGGATTTAGTGATTATAACTGCAGGTGTAGCACGAAAACCAGGAATGACTCGTTCAGATTTATTTCATGCAAATGCAAGTATAGTGTATACATTGAGCAAAAAAATTGCATTAATTTCTCCACAACCATTAATTATGGTTATTACTAATCCATTAAATATAATGGTTCCTATTGTAGCAGAAGTTTTAAAAAATTTTGGATCTTCCTATAATTCCAAAAAATTATTCGGCATTACAACATTAGATGTTATTCGTGCTAATACTTTTATAACTGAACTTAAAGGACAATTATTATCTAATGATGTTACAGTAATTGGTGGACATTCCAGTAAGACTATTTTACCTTTATTATCACATTTATCAAATATTATTTTAACTAAAGATGAAGTAATAAATATTACTCAACGTATTAGAAATGCTGGTACAGAAGTAGTAGATGCTAAAATAGGTTATGGATCGGCTTCATTAGCCATGGGATACGCAGCTTCACGTTTTGTATTTTCCTTATTAAAAGCATTAAACGAAGTAAATAATATTAGAGAATGTGCTTATATTGAAGGAGATGGAAAATATGTTAAATTTTTTGCTCAACCTTTTATGTTAGGAAATAAAGGAATTACTGAATTTTTACCAATTGAACCATTAAGTGTTTTTGAAAAACAGGCACTATATAATTTGATAAAAATTCTTAAAGAAGAAATTAAAATTGGTGAAGAGTTTGTAAATAATCATATTTAGGATTGATTAATGAAAATGAAAACTTTTATTGCAAAACCAAATAATGTAACACATAATTGGTATTTGGTTGATGCAACTAGAAAAAAATTAGGACGTTTAGCAAGTTTTTTAGCCATGCGATTACGTGGTAAGCATTATGTAGAATATACTCCTCATTTAGATATGGGTGATTATATAATTGTTATTAATGCTGAAAAAATTATTATTACAGGTAATAAATATAAAAATAAATTTTATTTTCATCATACTGGATATATTGGTCATCTTAAAAAAATTGCTTTTAAAGATCTTATGAAAGTGAATCCTTCAAAAATAATTGAAAAAGCGGTTAAAGGGATGTTACCCAAAGGGCCACTTGGACGTTTAATTTTTCGTAAATTAAAAGTTTACTCTGGAAACCAATATTTTCATCTGGCCCAAAAACCAATAATTTTAGATATTTAATGATTTTTTATTAAGTAGGATTATTCATGGTAGAACATCAATGGTATTATGGTACTGGTCGTCGTAAATCTTCTTCCGCACGAGTTTTTATAACAACTGGCAATGGTAAAATTGTTATTAATACACGTTCTTTAGATCAATATTTTGCTCGTGAAACTGCTCGTATGATTATACTTCAACCTTTAGAATTAGTTGATATGGTGAATAAACTTAATTGTTTTATCACTGTGAAAGGAGGAGGAATTTCAGGTCAAGCCGGAGCAATTAGGCATGGTATCACTCGTGCTCTAATAGCATATGATGAGTCCTTACGTCCTAGTTTACGTCAAGCTGGATTTGTCACACGTGATTCTCGTAAAGTTGAAAGAAAAAAATTTGGATTTCGTAAAGCACGTCGTAGTCCACAATTTTCAAAACGTTAATGAATTTTTTTTCAAATTTACAAAGAAGCATAATTAAACATGTTATGCTTCTTTTATTTTTAAGAAAAACTAAATCATAAATGAATATTTATAGTAATTTATTCTTTAGTTAATAAGATTCAAACCAAACGGTTTTAAATATATATGGAAACAACTGATATTAAAAAAATATTATTAAAAGAAATATGTTTAAAAGAATTATATGTTGAAGGTCATAACAAACATTTTAGAATTATCGCAATTAGCGATATATTTAAAAAACTGAATCCAGTTGAAAAACAACAATATATATATTATCCATTAATGAAATATATAACGAATAATGATATTCATGCTATTTCTATAAAAACATATACTCCAGAAGAATGGTCTCAGCAAATAAATAAAATATTTTAGATTATTTAGATGAATCAATTTTATTTATATACATGGTCCTTGTAAATTAAATGGAGAAGTAACGATATCTGGGGCAAAAAATGCTGCTTTACCAATATTCTTTTTTACTTGATTAGCTAATGAACCAATTGACTTACAAAATATTCCCAAAATAAAAGATGTTTATTTAACCATAAAATTACTTAATCAATTAGGTGTTAAAACTATACATCAGAACAATATAATTTACATTGATTCAAGCACTATAAATACATACTATACATCTAGTGAATTAGTAAAAAGTATGCGAGCATCTGTTTTACTTTTAAGCACTTTAGTAGATCGATTAGGACAAGCGAAAATATGTATACCAGGAGGATATCCTATAGGAGATAGACCAATAGATTTACATATTTCAGCTTTAAAGAGATTAGGTGTAAGTTTTACTTTAGAATATATAGAAATATATGCTGTTATAAAAGGACAATTAAAAGGTGCTCATATTTTTATGAATAAAAAAAGTGTTGGAGCAACATTAACTGTTATGTGTGCAGCTACTTTAGCAATAGGAAATACAATTATTGAAAATGCGGCTCAAGAACCTGAAGTTATAGATACTGCTCAATTTATTAATATATTAGGTGCAAAAATTTATTGAGCTGTGGTACTAATAAAATTTATATTTTCGGAATAAAACCTCTTAGAGGTGGAAAATATGCTATTATGCCAGATAGGGTAGAAACAGGTACTTTTCTTATAGCAGCAGCCGTTTCTCAAGGAAGTATAGTTAAATGAATTACTGTAATCTCTTGATCGGGGATATGAAAATATAGAAAATCAATTAATACAATTAGGTGCTAATATTCAACAAATAGATGTATAAAAATTTGCGAGAATCAATGAGGTAGTTTTATGTATGCTATTTTCCAAAGCGGTGGAAAACAATATCGTGTCAAATCAGGGCAAATTATTTGTTTAGAAAAAATTAACAATTTCTTACCGAATCATAAAATTCAATTTGATCAAGTACTAATGATAGTTAATGGTAATGAAGTTAAAATTGGTACTCCTTTAGTAATAGGAGGTTTAATTCAAGCCGAAGTACTTGTTCATAATCGTACCAAAAAAATTAAAATAGTTAAATTTAAACGTCGTAAACACTATGAAAAACAACAAGGACATCGTCAGTGGTACACTAAAGTTAAAATAACTGATATAATTTATTAAATAAAATAATAAATAATAGGATAATTTTTATGGCACATAAAAAAGCGGGAGGATCGAGTAAAAACGGTCGTGATTCTCATTCTAAACGTTTAGGTGTAAAACGATTTAGTGGGGAAAAAATATCAGCAGGAAGTATAATTGTACGGCAACGAGGAACCAAATTTCATGCAGGCTATAATGTAGGATGTGGACGTGATCATACTTTATTTGCGCTCACGTCAGGTATGATAAAAATAACTAATAAAAATAATAAAAAACGTAAATATATTAACATTATTACATCTTAACTTAATAAGAAATAATTTGGTGCAATAATGAAATTTGTAGATGAAGCGTTTATATCAGTTATAGCTGGTAATGGTGGTAATGGTTGTATAAGTTTTATTCGTGAAAAATATATTCCAAAAGGAGGACCCGATGGAGGAAATGGAGGAAATGGAGGTAATATATATCTTATAGCTGATATTAATCTAAATACACTAGTTGATTTTCGTTATAAACGGATCTTTCATGCTGAAAATGGTCATAAAGGACAAAGACGTAATTGTACAGGTAAAAATGGTAAAGATATGATCATAAAAGTTCCAATCGGAACACGAATTTTAGATCAACAAACTAATGAAATTATAGGAGAATTAATTCAAGATAAACAAAAAATTTTAGTAGCAAAAGGTGGATATCATGGAGTAGGAAATACTTGTTTTAAATCTTCTAGAAATCGTATACCATTTTCTAATACCATGGGAAAATCAGGAGAACAACGACATTTAAAATTGGAAATGATGCTGTTAGCAGATGTAGGTTTAGTTGGATTACCCAATGTTGGTAAATCTACTTTTATAACCGCAGTTAGTACAGCTAAACCTAAGATTGCTGATTATCCTTTTACTACTTTAATCCCTAGTATTAGTATAGTAAAACTTGATGAAAACAATCAATTTATAATTGCTGATCTTCCTGGAATAATAAAAGGCGCTTCTAAAGGTATTGGATTAGGATTCAGATTTTTAAAACATTTAGAACGTTGTCACCTTTTGTTACATTTGATTGATATAGCTTCATTTAAGCATGATTCTAATTTATTAAAGAATTCACTTTTGGTTATACAACAAGAAATAAAAAATTATAGCTTAAAATTATCACAACTTCCATGTTGGCTAGTTTTTAATAAAATTGATTTATGTAATATACAATATATAAAAATATATATTGAAGATATGATCAAATCTTTACAATGGACAGATAAATATTATTTTATTTCAGCAAAAACTCATGAAGGAGTAATGCCACTTTGTTTAGATATCAAATCTTTTTTAAATAAGAAATCAAAAAAACATATTAGTAATTTATCCAACCATTATTAATAGGATAAGCTAAGCAAAAAAAATATACTATATATATAATTTTGAATAAATATATTCCATATATTTTCCATATAATTTGTGATCCTAAACACCCCATAATTGCTATTAATACAGCATCAATAATATCAAGAGGCCAATGTAAACTAAGATATATTCTTGACCAAGAAATTATTAATCCAATAATAAATAATATTATGGCAGACCCTAATCTATGCCAGAATAATAAAAAAGACAAAGCAAAAGTAAAAATAATGCTAGCATGATTACTAGGATTAGAAGAACTTTTAGAATGTTTAATAAAGGGATGTCCTTTACCAACAACAAAAGGTCGATCATGTGGAAAAAAATGTCTTATCATAAAAGATAAAAATAAAGCTATTATTATAGCTAATATAGATTTACAAACTAATTTTCTTTGTAGATCCTCTCCCCAACACCATAAAATTATACAAATTAAAGGAACAATGGCAATTAAATACTGAGCTAAATAAATTGCCAATCGTATTTGCCAAATAGGGGAATTAGAATGAGCATTAATTAAAAAAAATAGCCACTCATTTATTTTATCTAACATAGATTAATTAATGTTAATAAAAAAGCTTAAAATATCGGCCAAATAATTATTATTAAAGTACCTACTAATGTTAATAGTACATTAGCTATAGCATATGTTCCAGCATATCCTAACGCGGGAATATTACTCTGCGAAGCATCATTAATAATTTCCATGGCTGGTGCACAAGTACGTGCTCCCATAAGAGCTCCAAACAGAAGTGCAGGATTCATATGTAAGATCCAAGATCCGAATAAAAAACAAATTAAAAAAGGTATTAAGCTAACTAGAAAACCAGCTAATAACATTTCTAGTATTATATTAATACTAAAAATTTCTCCGCCATGTGTTAAGCTATGGCCAGCATTTAATCCTACACCCGCCATAAAAGTCATTAAGCAAAATTCTTTTACCATAGTTAAGGCTCCCGAAGGAATATAGCCAAAAGTAGGATGATTAGCACGTAAAAACCCTAACAGAATTCCAGATAAAAGTAATCCAGCAGCATTACCAATACTAAATGTATAATGATTAAACTGAATAGTAATCATTCCGATAATTAAACCCATAAGAAAAAAAGAACAAAAAGCTAACAAATCACTAGCTTGATTATGTATAGAAACAAAACCAATACGATCTGCTATTTTTTTTACTCTACGTTCTTCTCCACTAACTTGCAATATATCTCCTTTATTCAAAATAATATTATCATCAATTGGCATTTCAATTTGACTTCGAATGATGTGATTTAAAAAACAACCATGATCCGTAAGTTTAAGTGAACTTAAACGTTTATTCACAAAATTATTATTTTGTACTACTATCTCTTCTGTAACAATACGCATATCCAGCAACTCACGATCAAATACTTCTTTTCCATTTCTGAAACTAGGATTAAGTCTCGCATGTGCGTCAGGATAACCAACTAAAGAAATTTCATCGCCTACTTGTAAAATAGCATCTCCATCAGGATTAGCAATAATTCCATTACGACGAATTCTTTCAATATAACATCCAGTTTTGAGATAAATACCTAGTTCACGTAAATTTTTACCTCCTGTCCAATTTACCAATTCTGGACCAACGCGATACGCACGAATTACTGGTAACCAAACTTTGCGAAGACTTTCTTTATCTAATCCTCTTTCTCGTGCAATCTGTTGTGCACTAGTCGATAAATCATGTTGTTGCAATTGAGGTAAATAACGAGCACCAAATATTAAACTTATTAATCCTATTAAATAAGTTATTGCATATCCTAAAGTTAGATGATCTTGTGCTAAACGTAACATATGTGGGTCTAAAAAAGATTGACGTAATGTATCATCGGCTCCCATTAAGACTGGAGTAGATGTTATAGATCCCGCTAAGATACCAGCTGTTATTGCGCTATCCCAATGAAAAAAATATCCTAAAGCAAAAGTAGTTAAAAGAGCACTTGTTATCATAACAAATGTTATTAATAAACAATTTTTTCCATCCATAAAAAATATTGCAAAAAAATTAGGACCTGCTTCTATTCCTACACAAAAAATAAATAAAGTAAATCCTAAACGTAAAGCTTCAGTATTTACTGCAAAATTTCCTTGTCCTAAGAATAATGAGATTAATAAAATTCCAATAGAATTACCTAGTTGAAAGTTTCCTATACGGAGTTTACCTAAACATAAACCTAAACTAAGAATTACAAATAATAAAAAAATATAATTGCTATTTAATAATGAAAGAATATTTATATTCACAATGTAACTTATAATTTTAATGATTTAAAAATTAATATTTAGATTTTAAAAGATCTTCATCTTCCTGACATTTTACTATAAGTTTATAAAGGAATTATTAATAATTATATATTAAATATAATATAATAAATAAGATTAGATCATTTTTAAAATACTAAGTGTATTTTATATAATGTTAATTTAAAATACAAACGATTATTTTTGAAGCTTAAATCATTTTAAAACTATTATGTATGAAACAAAAATTAATAAAAAAAAAAATTAATTATTTAAGATCTTTATTATTGCATTATGAATATCATTATCATTCTCTGAATGATTCAGACATTCCCGATACTGAATATGATAAATTAAAATTAGAATTATGTAGATTAGAAAAATGCTATCCGGAATTAATAACCAGAAATTCTCCTACCCAAATAGTGGGTGCGCCATCTTTATGTACATTTAATTTAGTAAATCATGAAACGCCAATGTTATCATTAGATAACATTTCGAATGAAAAAAACTTTTTTAAGTTTGTTAAAAATATTTACTCTTCTTTAAAAGAAATAAAAAAACCTTTGAATTTTTGTTGTGAACTTAAATTAGATGGAGTAGCTATTAATTTACTTTATGAAAATGGAATTCTTATTAAAGCTATTTCACGTGGGAATGGAATTACAGGAGAAGATATTACCGCTAATGCACGTACTATTTATGATATTCCAAAAAAATTAATAGGTGAGAATTTGCCCACTCGTATAGAAATTAGAGGAGAAGTTTTTATGACCAAAAGAGAATTCAACAACTTGAATTCAGATGTTCGTCGTACTGGTGGTAAAAAACTATTTACTAATCCTCGAAATGCAGCTGCAGGTTCTTTACGCCAAATAGATCCTAATGTAACAGCTAAACGTCATCTTTCATTTTATGCTTATGCTATAGGATTATTAGAAGGAAAAAATAATCTTATCATGCCTAATAGTCAATGGAACTCTTTAAAACAATTACATAATTGGGGATTACCTATTTGTGAAAATAGTATTATTTGTAATAATAGTAAAAAAGTAATTACTTTTTATCGTCAAATTAATTCAATACGATCTCAATTACCTTTTGAGATTGATGGGATAGTCATTAAAATAGATTCTAAATTAATACAACAACAACTTGGATCTACAATTAGAGCACCAAAATGGGCTATAGCCATAAAATTTCCAGCTCAAGAAAAATTAACTCAATTACTTGATGTACAATGGCAATTAGGTCGAACTGGTATTTTAACTCCCATCGCACGTTTTGAACCGATAAAAATTAGTGGAGTTATAATTAAGAATGCTACTTTGCATAATTATGATGAAATTAAACGTTTAGATTTACATATTAATGATCTTATTATAGTTCGACGTGTTGGTGATGTTATTCCTAAAATTGTTAGTGTGATGAAATCACAACGTACATCTACAGTACATAAAATAATTCGTCCATCTTTTTGTCCTATTTGTCAAGCTAAACTACACGTAATTAATAGTGTTATTAGATGTAGTGGAGGATTAAGTTGTAGTGCTCAACTAAAAGAATCATTAAAACATTTTGTTTCCGCCCTTAATATTAAAGGATTAGGTTCTAAAATTATTGAACAACTAATAAAAAAACATTATGTTTATAATCCAGTTGATCTTTTTCTTCTTACAAAAGAAAAATTATTACAATTAGAAAATATAGGAGAAAAATTAGCGATTCATTTACTTCATAATTTAATAAAAGCAAAAAAAACTACATTAGCTAGTTTTGTATATGCATTAGGTATTCGTGAAGTTGGAAAAGTTACAGCCATTCATCTTGCAGTACATTTTAAATCTATAGAAATCATAATGAATGCAGAATTAAAACTTTTAATGAATGTTAAAACTATTGGTCCAGTTGTAGCATTTAATATACATAATTTTATGTCAAAATTGAGTAATCGTAATATTATAATTCAATTAATTAAGCAAATTGGAATTTCGTTTGTAGGACTATCATAGTAAGATAAAAGTCATCTATTTATTTAAAATTGTTCTATTTTCTTTATGAATAATAATTAATACTAAATGAAGTATATAAGAAATTTTTCAATTATTGCTCATGTCGATCATGGCAAGTCAACCCTCTCTGATAGATTTATTGAATATTGTGGTGGATTATCTAATCGTGAAATGTCTGCTCAAGTTCTTGATTCTATGGAATTAGAACGTGAGCGAGGTATTACTATAAAAGCTAGAAGTGTAACTTTGAATTATCAATCTTCTTTGGATAACAAGAATTACTTACTAAATTTAATTGATACACCTGGTCATGTCGATTTTTCTTATGAAGTATCACGTTCCTTGGCGGCTTGTGAAGGAGCTTTATTAATTATAGATGCAGCACAAGGAATTGAAGCCCAAACTGTAGCTAATTTTTATAATGCAATTGAATTAAATTTAGAAGTAGTTCCAATTATCAATAAAATTGATTTATCTACAGCTAATCCTGATTTAGTGGCTCAACAAATTGAAGAAATTTTAGGTATTCCAACTTGCAAGATTATTCGATGTTCTGCAAAAACAGGTCAAGGAGTAGTTGAAGTACTGGAACGTTTAATACAAAATATACCTCCTCCTTCAGGTTCATTACAAAATCCATTACAAGCTCTTATTATTGATTCTTGGTTTGATGATTATCTTGGAGTAGTTTCATTAATAAGAATTAAAAATGGAATTTTACATAAAGATGATAAAATTCAAATTATGAATACTAAACAATTTTATCATGTAGAAGATCTAGGTTTATTTACTCCTAAAAAAAAATCTACTAATACATTAAAATGTGGAGAGGTAGGTTGGATAATTTGTAATATTAAAGATATTAATAGTGCACCAGTAGGAGCAACAATAACTTTAATTAGTAACGCAGCAAAAAATCTTCTACCTGGATTTAAAAAAATCCAACCTCAAACATATGCAGGTTTATTTCCGGTGAAATCAGAAGATTATTCCGCTTTTCGTAATGCATTAGAAAAACTTAGTATAAATGATTCATCATTATATTATGAAGCTGAAACTTCTAATGCATTAGGATTTGGTTTTAGATGCGGATTTCTGGGATTTTTACATATGGATATAGTTAAAGAAAGATTACGAAGAGAATATAATCTCGATTTAATTTCTACGATTCCTACAGTTATTTATGAACTAGAAACTATTAAAGGAGAAATAATTTACATAAATAGTGCCTCAAAAATTTTTACTCATAATATTTCTATATGGCGTGAACCAATAGCAGAATGTAGAATTTTTGTCCCTAAAATTTATTTAGGAAATATTATTTCTTTATGTGTAGAAAAAAGAGGGATTCAACTTAATTTAATCTATCATAAAAGTCAAGTGGAATTAATATATGAAATACCAATGGCAGAGATAGCTTCGAATTTTTACGATCGATTAAAATCAAATTCAAGAGGTTATGCAACAATGGACTATAATTTTAAGAAATTTCAATCTTCTGATTTAGTCTGTTTAAATATTTTAATTAATAAGATTATTTTAGATGCTTGTTCCATAATTACTCATAGAAGTAATGTATTGTATTGTGCACATAAATTTATTGATAAAATAAAACAACTAATTCCACGACAACAATTTGAGATTGTTATTCAAGCTGCAATGGGTAATAAAATTATTGCTCGTTCAACAATTAAACCATTTAGAAAAAATGTATTAGCAAAATGTTCAGGTGGTGATGTAAGTCGTAAAAAAAAATTATTGTCTAAACAAAAACAAGGAAAAAAACGCATGAAATTATTAGGAAATATTGAAATTCCATCTGAAGTATTTATGACACTTTTGCATATCGATAAATAAAAAGTAAAAGTTATGATAAGTATCTTTACTTTAATATTAACCATACTTACATTATGCACGGGAATACTATGGATTATTAGAAGATTATGTATTCACCAATATGTTTTGATTGCTAATCATAATCCATTTGGTGTTTTATATCAAATTATTGAAACTTTAGCTTCTATTTTTCCAATATTATTATTAGTATTTATAATTCGATCGTTTATATATGAACCTTTTCATATTTCATCGGGATCTATGATGCCTACATTACTAGCCGGTGATTTCATTATGGTAAAAAAATTTTCTTATAATATAAAAAATCCTATTACTCAACATATATGGATAAAAATGAGTAAACCCAAAAGAGGAGATATAGTAGTTTTTCACTATCCATTAAATCCGAAAATAAATTATATTAAACGGATTATTGGAATTCCAGGAGATAAAATATTCTATGATTATAGAAAAAAAGAAATTAATATTCAACCAACATGTTATAAAGATTATAACTGTAAACCCCTCCAAATTACTTATTCTGAAATGAAACCAAGTAATTTTATTCAAACTTTTCAAAATCAATCCGGTTTAGTAAAAACTAATTTTTATCACAATACTAATAATATTCCAATAAATGGAATACAACTTTTTGAAAAAAATGAAATGATTTCAAATTATGATCATCGAATTTTACTGTTACCAACAAATATGTCAAGTAATGTTAATTTATATTATCAACAATCTAATAAATCTATATCTACTTGGTTAGTACCAAATGGTTATTATTTTATGATGGGTGATAATCGTGATAATAGTGCTGATAGTCGTTATTGGGGTTTTGTCCCAGAAAATTATTTAGTAGGAAAAGCTGTATTGATTTGGATGAGTTTTAACATTAAAACGAATAGTACATTACCAATCGGTATACGATTACATCGAATTGGTAGAATATAATAATTTTTATTAATTTAACTAAGTTTTAAAATATGAACATTACTGTACTGAACACACTTCAAAAAACCATGGGTTATTTTTTTCAACAACATACTTTATTACAACAAGCTCTTACTCATCGAAGTTCAAATGGTAAACATAATGAACGTCTCGAATTTTTAGGAGACTCTATTTTAAATTATGTTATTGCCAATGCACTTTATCATCGTTTTCCTGAAATGAATGAAGGTAACATGAGTAGAATACGTGCAACCTTAGTACGTGAAAATACTTTAGCAAACATTGCACGAGAGTTGAATATAAATAGTTGTTTACGTTTAGGATTAGGTGAATTGAAAAATGGTGGAACTGATCGTGAATCCATTTTAGCTGATGCAATTGAAGCTCTAATTGGTAGTATTTTTTTAGATAGTGATATTTTTACCGTAGAAAAATTAATCTTAAATTGGTATAAAGATAGATTAAAGACTATTAGTCCAAATGATAACCCTAAAGATCCCAAAACTCGTTTGCAAGAATGGTTACAAAGTCATAAAATGCCATTACCAACTTATTTAGTTAGTAAAGTATCTGGAGAAGCTCATGATCATATATTTACTATCATTTGTAAAATAAGTCATATAAATAATACTGAATCTGTAGTGGGTATAGGTTCTAGTCGTCGTAAAGCCGAACAAATAGCAGCACAAAATATGTTAATTAAATTAGGAATTGAATGATTGATCATAATAATACAATAGAAAATCAACAACTACATTGTGGTTATATTCCTATTGTAGGAAAATCTAATGTTGGTAAATCGACTTTACTAAATAATCTTATTGGACAAAAAATATCAATTGTTTGTCGTAAAGCACATACCACTCGTCAGTGTATTGTAGGAATACATACTAAAGGTAATTATCAAACAATTTATATAGATACTCCTGGATGGAATAATATAAAACAAAAAACTCTTTTAAATCGTTTCATGAATCGTAATATAATCAATTATATAAAAAATCATGTAGCATTAGTTATTTTTGTAACATCTGGTACAAATTGGACATCTAATGATAATCAAATCTTAAATATGTTGTGTAAAAATGAATCACCAGTATTACTAGTCATTAATAAAATTGATCTGATTAAAAATAAAACCGTATTATTACCATATATTCATTTAATAAGTCAAAAAATGAATTTTATAGACATTTTACCTATTTCTGCATCTACTGGATATAATATAAATAATTTATTAAAAATTATTACCAAATTTTTACCAAAATCAAACCATTTATTTCCTAAAAAAATGATTACTAATCAATCTATAACATTTATGTTATCAGAAATTATCAGAGAAAAATTAATGCATTTTTTGAATCATGAGATACCTTATTCCGTTGCTGTTACTATTGATCAAGTAACTTTTAATAATAAATCAGGTATATATGATATATATGGATATATACTAGTTGAACGCAAAGGACAAAAAAAGATTATTATAGGTTATAAAAATAACAAAATTAATAACATTCTTAAAGAAGCTAGTTATGAAATCGAATTAATGATGAATACTCCCGTATCAATTAATTTAGGAATTAAAATTAAAAATCAATGGTTCAATGATCAGATAATATTAAAAACATTGGGTTATTAATATTTTTTAGTTGGTAAATGTATAAATTTTCAAGGATTATATAATGGGTATTATTGGGTTAGGAATTGATATAATTGATATCATACGTATTGCTAATCTTGTAGATAGATTTGGAAATAAATTTGCTCAACGTATTTTATGTAATGAAGAATTTTTATATTATCAAAACTATTGTTATCCAGTTCGTTTTTTAGCGAAACGATTTGTAGCTAAGGAAGCAGCTGTAAAAGCTTTTGGAATTGGAATAAGAAATGGTATAACATACAAACAATTTTCTATATTTAATGATAAATATGGAAAACCTTATTTAAAATATCATAATAAGGTTACTTATTTAGCAGAAAATTTAAAAATCAAATCGATTCATCTTTCGATTACAGATGAGAAACATTATGCTAGTGCGATAGTTATTATCGAAAACTAAATAACTAATTCAATTTTGGATTAAGTTTGATTTTAATAATAGCCTTATTAATAGGACAAACTTTTTTACAATTTGGTGTTGTATAATACCCTCTACATTCAGTACAACTATCTTGATTAATACAATAAATTTTTTTGATATCGTTAAAAAAAATTGCATTATTTGGACATTCAGCAACACACATATCACAATTAACACAAGATTTGGTAATCATCAAAGTCATAATTTCTTCATTACATTAAGAAAAAGTTATTTTGAGTTTTCACTCAATTTTTATGTTTTTATAATATATTACTTCTGTTTAAGAAGTTATAGTATTATATTTATATAATAACTAAGGAAACCTTGCTAGTCATTTTCCAGTACATGTCTCGCTTACTTTGGCTGCTTCTTTCCAGACCTGACCAGTTAATAAGTTGGTTCACATTACAGAATAACTCACAAGATTTCCAATTGTTCTATTTGAATATAAATTCTCATTATAATTTTAATGAGTAATAAAAAAAAATCAATTGTTATTGATATAAATCAGTAATTATTTTATCCTAAATAAAAAAGTATTATTTTGGATGAAAAAATATGTTTGAAAATCTGCCGATGGCGCCTGAAGATCCCATTTTAGGATTAACTGACGAATTTTATGCTGATCCTAGATCTAATAAAATTAATTTGGGTATTGGTGTTTATAATGATGAAAAAACCATAGCACCAATATTAACTAGTGTCAAACAAGCTGAAAAATTAATTCTAGAAAAAGAACAAACTAAAAATTACTTAAGTATTGAAGGAAGTACAGAATTTGCATTCCATACTCAAATTTTATTATTTGGTAAAGATAGTGAAGTAATATCTACTAAACGTGCTAGAACAGCACAAACTCCCGGTGGAACTGGAGCATTAAGTATAATAGCCGATTTTTTAGTAAAAAAAAGTACTATTAATAGAATATGGATTAGTAATCCTACTTGGCCAAATCATAATAATATTTTTTCTACTGCAGGTTTAAATGTTAAAGAATATCCTTGGTACAATCAGCAAACACATTTACTAGACTTTGATAATTTATTATTAACTTTACAAAAAGAGGTACAACCAGGAGATGCAGTTTTATTTCATGGTTGTTGTCATAATCCCACAGGTGTAGATCCTACAATTGAACAATGGAAACAACTAGCTAATTTATCGCAAATGAATCATTGGATACCTATATTTGATTTTGCTTATCAAGGATTTTCTAAGAGTTTAGAAGAAGATACAAAAGCATTACGCATGTTTGTAGAACATCATCAAGAAATGATTGTTGCAAGTTCATATTCCAAAAACATGGGATTATATAATGAACGTGTAGGTTCTTTAACAGTTATTGGTAAAAATTCTCAGATAGTTAATGCAATGTTTAGTCAAATTAAAACCCTTATTCGAGTTCATTATTCTAATCCTCCAGCTCATGGTGCAGCTATAGTTACTACTATATTAAAACATAAAGATCTTAAGTTACTTTGGCATCAAGAATTATTTAATATGCGTGAAAGAATTTGTAAGATGCGTCAACTATTTGTTCATACTTTACAACAACAAGGTATTAAAAAAGATTTTAATTTTATTAATAAACAACATGGGATGTTTTCTTATAGTGGTTTAAATAAACAACAAGTAATTTTTTTAAGAAAACACTTTGGAATTTATATAGTGGATTCTGGAAGAATAAATATAGCTAGTATTACTTTAACTAATATAAATTACTTATGTAAGGCTATTAGTTCAGTGATTAAATCAAATATTATGTAAAAGTTATTTATTATCTTAGCAAATAGAGTTTTACATGAAATTACATCAAACCTTAGCACTTGGGATTGAATATAATGGTAGTCGATATCATGGTTGGCAATTTCAACAATTTGTCCCTAGTATACAAGCGAGTTTAGAAGAAGCATTATCAAAGATAGCGAATCATTCTGTTAAAACTTTTTGTGCTGGACGTACTGATGCCGGAGTACATAGTATAGGACAAGTAGTACATTTTGAAACGAATGTTGCACGTCACCCATTAGCTTGGACCCGGGGAGTGAATAGATACTTGCCAAATGATATTACTGTACGTTGGGTCACAAATGTACCTAATAAGTTTCATGCCCGTTTTAGTGCTTTGGCTCGTTTATATCGTTATATAATTTATAATTCTTATGTGAGATCAGCATTATTAAATACAAAAGTGATGCACTATTATCAACCATTAAATGAAACACGTATGCATAATGCAGGTCAATATCTAATTGGTGAAAATGATTTTAGTTCATTTCGTGCTGCAAATTGTGAATCTCAATCTTCTTGGAGAAACATTCTATATCTCAATGTAACAAGATATGGATCTTATGTTGTGATAAACATAAAAGCTAATTCTTTTTTACGTCATATGGTACGTAACATAGTTGGGTGTTTAATAGAAGTAGGATGTGGCAAATATAATGAACATTGGATTGCTAAAATTTTAGCTCTGAAAAATCGTCATAACGTAAAATATACTACGGTTAAACCAACCGGTTTATATCTGGTCGCCGTTGATTATCCAATGGAGTTTAATTTACCCGATCCACAGTTAGAGCTTTTTTTAGTATAAACATTTTATTTATATAATAATCAGACCATAAATTACTTTGGGAGATGTAGTTTTATTTTGATAAAAAATTTTTCCCAATTTAGTTATGAAATCCACTAGTTAAGAAAATAAATAATAAAAAAAGTTAGTTTAATTAGTACAGGTTAATTATGATGAAGCGACTCATTATAGGTATTTCTGGTGCGAGTGGTATTCTTTATGGTATCCGGATCTTACAGGTTTTACAACATTTTGATGAAGTAGAAACACATCTTGTTATGAGTTTAGCCGCTCGAGAAACGTTAACTATAGAAACCGAATATACATTAAGTGAAATAACCTTTCTCGCTGATATGGTACATGATGTACGTAATGTTGCAGCAACAATTTCATCAGGTTCTTTTAAAACCGATGGTATGGTAATCTTACCTTGTTCTATGAAAACTCTCTCTGGAATTGCAAACAGTTATACTGATAATTTACTAACACGCGCTGCTGATGTAGTATTAAAAGAAAAACGTCGATTAATTTTAGGTGTTAGAGAAACCCCTCTGCATTTAGGACATTTGCGTCTAATGTCAATGGTAGCTAAAATGGGAGCTATTATTATGCCACCAGTCCCAGCTTTTTATCACCGTCCAAAAACTATACAAGAATTGTTAGATCAGACTATTATTAGAGTATTAGATCAATTTGCAATAAAGATGCAAACTCATTTAAATTTTTTACGGTGGCAAGGTTCTCCTACTACTTATACATAAAACCAACACAGGCATAGATAGTAGATACATTAATCTACGCCTGTTGATGTTGTTTGATTGAATTTTCCTGAATTTAAATATAATTTTTATTACGATGACGATATCCTATTAATCCCATAACAGCAGCTAATAAACCCTCAATGATAAGTAAAACAAATGTAAACCAACTTATTCTAGCTATAGTTTTAAGAGTTGTTTCAGCAACATTAATAAGTTTTTGAACCGTTTTAAATTTCATTTCTTGATATTTATGATAAATTTGTTTAATTTTTTGTACTAATTGTTCTATTTGTTCATCTGAATACTTAGAATGTGATTTTATCAGATATCGTAAAGAAACAATATCATTATCGCTTAAAGTACTTTGATTAGATTTAATTATCTTTTGTAACCAATTGATAAGGGATGGATCATTATAACTAGTTAAAGATTTCCAATGTAAAAGTTCTTCTAGTTCTTCTTTAAAAGAATCAAAAAGATTTTTATTAGGCATAGTTCCCTCTGTAAGTTGTTGTGTTACATGAGAAATCATAGAACCACTACTATTACTGATAGTTTGTAATCCAGTTCCAATTAAATTCATTGTATTACCAATTACACTAGAAAATATAAAAAATAGAAACCAAAAATATATTAATGTTTTTATTGACCATACAAGAATACCATGAATCAATCCATCACTCTTAGCTAAGCGTCCAGAAATATAAGCTCCTACAGAAATAGCAACAAACATACTAATGATAAGCCAAAAAATTATACCTGTTCCAAAATTATTATAATTGTTTTCAAAAAAAATCTTAAGAGTATTAATAGCACCAACTGCACTTCCTAAGATAATCAATAAAAGTTCGATGATAAGAGATAAAATAACTCCAGCAAATATAGAATTCCAAGAAACATGTTTCAAAGGAAATATTGAATCATTCATATCATTATTAATAGTATGTTGATTAGACATATTGAATACTCCTTTTGTTGTATAATAAATAAATGGTAAATTTATATTTTTCCTATAGTAAGTAAGCGTAAACAGGTAATGAAGGTTTGACAAATGATTAAAGATGCAGCAAATGAAGTCAATTAACTTATATCATCTTTCTAATAAATCAGATATAATTAAAATTATAGTGAATAATAATAATTGTTGCTAACCCTTTTTTAAATCATATGAATTTCAATTCTTATACAGAGTTTATTTTTTATTGTAGTATCAGTATGATTTTATGTGGTGTAATACTATTATTATCATGGATATTAGGTGATAAATCTCACAGTAGAAATAAAAATCTTCCTTTTGAATCAGGTATTAATTCAGTTGGAAGTGCAAGATTACGTTTCTCAGCTAGATTTTTTTTAGTAGCTATATTATTTGTAATTTTTGATGTAGAAGCTATTTATTTATATATTTGGAGTATAACTATCCGAGAAACAGGCTGGTTAGGATTGATTGAAGCTACAATGTTTATTTTTGTATTGTTAATGAGTCTAATTTATTTATTACGTTTTAATGCTTTGGAAGGTACTTTATCAAAACAATCGATCAAAATAAATAGTGATGAAAATAAAAATGAAATATATTATAACAACAATTAATTCTACTTCTACAAAAAATTATGCAACTTCTTCAAAACTTGAAGAAGAGCAAATACAACATAATATTTTTATGGGAAAATTAGAATCTTTTATTCAAAAATGGGTAAAATGGGGTAGAAAAAATTCTCTATGGCCGTATAATTTTGGTCTTTCTTGTTGTTATGTTGAAATGGTTACAACATTTACTGCTGTTCATGATATTGCTAGATTTGGATCAGAAGTTTTAAGAGCATCACCTAGACAGGCCGATTTTATGGTAATTGCAGGGACTCCCTTTATTAAAATGGCTCCTATTATACGACGTCTTTATGATCAAATGTTAGATCCAAAATGGGTAATCTCTATGGGTGCTTGTGCCAACTCAGGAGGTATGTATAATATTTATTCCGTAGTACAAGGCGTCGATAAATTTATTCCCGTGGATGTCTATATTCCTGGTTGTCCTCCTCGTCCTGAAGCGTATATACAAGCATTATTGTTATTACAAAAAGTTATAGATAATGAATCTCGACCTTTATCTTGGATAATTAAAGATAATAAGATTTATAATATGGATAATCAGCAGATGATTTCTGAACGTGAAAAAAATCGTCAAACTCGTATTAGAGTAAATAATTTACCTTTACCAGACCAAATCTAATTTTTAATTGAAATAGTAATAAAAAACCATTTTATCTGAAAAAAATATGATAAATTTTTTTTTACATAATTCAAAAACACCACAATCTAATGATCCTATAATTTCCGAGTTAAAAAATGAATTTGGATCGAATGCTTTTTTTCTCCAATCAACTAAAATGGATTGTCCAATTATTTGGATAGAACATGAACAATTATTAAAAATAATATCTTTTTTACGTAATAAAATACCAAAACCTTATGTAATGTTATATGATTTACACGCTGTAGATGAACGGTTACGTACTTATCGTCCTAAATTACCAAATCCAGCTGATTTTTCAGTATTTTATCATTTATTATCTATTGAACGTAATTCAGACATTATGATTAAAATTGCATTATCAGCTAATAAACTTCAAGTATCTTCATTAACTAAATTATTTCAGAACGCTAATTGGTATGAACGTGAAATTTGGGATATGTTTGGTATTATTTTTATTGGACATCCTAATTTAACGAGAATCTTAATGCCTCCAAAATGGGTAGGTTTTCCATTAAGAAAAGATTATCCAGCTCGTGCAACTGAATTTGATCGTTATATTCTTACTGAAAAAAAAGAAGATACAGAAATGGAAGCACTCACCTTTAATCCTGAAGATTGGGGCATGAAATATAGTACTGAAGATAAAGATTTTATGTTTCTTAATTTTGGTCCTAACCATCCGTCTGCACATGGAGCATTTAGAATTATTTTACAACTTGATGGAGAAGAAATTGTAAATTGTGTTCCAGATATTGGTTACCATCATCGTGGTGCAGAAAAAATAGCAGAAATTAAAACATGGCATAATTATATTCCTTATACAGATCGTATTGAATATTTAGGTGGTTGTATTAATGAAATGGCTTATGTATTAGCAGTGGAAAAATTAGCAGGTATAACAGTACCGGATCGAGTTAAAGTTATTCGCATTCTTCTTTCAGAATTATTTCGTATTAATAGTCATCTTTTATATATCTCTACTTTTATTCAAGATATAGGAGCTATGACTCCAGTCTTTTTAGCCTTTACTGATCGACAGAAAATTTATGATTTAATTGAAGCTATTACTGGTTCTCGTATGCATCCAGCTTGGTTTAGGATAGGGGGTGTTGCACATGATTTACCTAAGGGTTGGCAACATTTATTACAAGAAATTATTCATTGGATACCCAAACGAATTAATTTTTATATAAAAACTGCACTTAAAAATAGCATTTTAATAAAAAGATCAAAAGGAATAGCAAGTTATGGAAGACAAGAAGCTTTTAATTGGGGAATAACAGGGGCTGGATTACGGGCTACGGGTATTGATTTTGATATTCGTAAGGCACGACCTTATTCAGGATACGAAAATTTTGATTTTCAGATCCCTATAGGTAATGGTATTAGTGATTGTTATAATAGAGTTATGTTAAAAGTAGAAGAAATCTTTCAAAGTTTACATATTTTAGAACAGTGTTTAAATCATATGCCATCTGGTCCATTTAAAGCAGATCATCCATTAACTACACCTCCACCAAAAGAACGTTCCTTACAACATATTGAAAGTCTAATTTTTCATTTTATAAATTTATCATGGGGACCTAGAATACCAGCCAATGAATCTTTTCAAATGGTAGAAGCTACTAAGGGTATCAATAGTTATTATTTAATTAGTGATGATAGTACTATGAGTTATAGAACTAGAATACGTACTCCAAGTTTTGCACACTTACAACAAATACCTTCGGTGATTAGAGGTAGCGTAATCTCGGATTTAGTAGTTTATCTAGGAAGTATTGATTTTGTTATGTCAGATGTGGATCGTTAATATGAAAAAGGAGATTCCGAATCATTTTATCTTAACTTTAAGAGAACAAAGTGAAATTGAACAAGAAAAAAAAAATTATGAAAATACTAGATCAGTTGTAGTTGAAGCATTAAAAATAGTTCAAAAATATCGGGGTTGGGTATCGGACGATGCAATTGAAGCAATTGCTCAAATATTAAATATATCTGCTAATGATATTGAAGGTATAGCGACTTTTTATAGTTCTATTTTTAGATCTCCCGTAGGACGCCATATTATTAGATATTGTGACAGTTATGTTTGTTATATGAATGGTTATGAAAAGATTCAATATCTTCTTGAAAAAATTTTAAAAATTAAGATAGGGCAAACTACCTCAGATAAACGATTTACATTATTACCAACTAGTTGTCTTGGTTATTGTGATAAAAGTCCTGCATTAATGATAGATGATAACATGTACGGTCCAATTAATAATTACAATTTCATTCTCGTCCTGTTGGAACAATATCAATGAAAAAACATATATCTTCTGAAACGCATCCATTAACCTGGAGATTACGTCAAGATAAGAATCCAGTATGGATAAAAGAATATTGTAATAAAAGAGGTTATATAGGTGCTAAAAAAGCCTTAAAAATGATGACTGCAAATGAAATATTAAATCTCATAAAAGAATCTGGTTTAAAAGGAAGAGGAGGTGCTGGATTTCCTACAGGAATAAAATGGAGTTTTATGTTGCCTCATGATAATACTACTGAAAAAACACCACGTTATTTATTATGCAATGCAGATGAAATGGAACCAGGAACTTACAAAGATCGTATCTTATTAGAACAATTACCACATTTAGTTATAGAAGGGATGTTAATTAGTGCTTTTACCTTACAAGCCAATAAAGGTTATATTTTTTTACGTGGTGAATATATTCAAGCAGCTGTGAATTTACGTATTGCGATTAATCAAGCCAATGAAGCTGGTTGGTTAGGAAAAAAGATTCTTAATACTGATTTTGATTTTGAAATTTTTTTACATACTGGTGCAGGAAGATATATATGTGGAGAAGAAACTGCATTAATAAATTCTCTTGAAGGATATCGTCCAAATCCACGTGCTAAACCTCCATTTCCTGCCGTAATAGGATTATGGGGAAAACCAACATGTGTTAATAATGTTGAAACATTATGTAATGTCCCTGCAATTATAGAAAAGGGGGTAGAATGGTATAAAAGTTTATCCACTAAAAATAGTAAAGATAATGGTACTAAATTAATGGGTTTTTCAGGTAGAGTAAAACATCCAGGCGTTTGGGAATTACCTTTTGGTATTTCAGCTCGTGAACTTTTTGAAGATTATGCAGGAGGAATGTGTGAAGGTTTAACTTTAAAAGCTTGGCAACCTGGGGGAGCAAGTACTGCTTTTTTAACTCAAAATCATTTGGATTTACCTATGGACATTGAAAATTTAAATCGAGTTGGGAGTCGTTTAGGTACTGCTTTATCTGTAGCCGTTGATAATTCTATTAATATGATATCGTTAATTCGTAATTTAGAACAATTTTTTGCTAGAGAATCTTGTGGATGGTGTACTCCTTGTAGAGATGGTTTACCTTGGATTGTAAATATATTAAAAGCACTAGAAGAAGGCCAAGGTCAATCTGGTGATATTGAAACTCTTGAAACTTTATGTAGAGAATTAGGATCCGGAAAATCATTTTGTTATCATGCACCTGGAGCAGTAGAACCATTACAAAGTGCATTAAAATATTTTCGTTATGAATTTGAAAAAGGGATTAACTGTCATCACCAAATAGAAATAAAATTTATTAAGGGTATACAATCTAATTTAACTTAACAAGTTTTACAGATGTAATATGCTAAGAATTAATATAGATAGTAAACAATATGAAGTAGCAAATCACACCAAAAATTTATTAGAAACTTGCTTATCATTGAATCTTGATATTCCATATTTTTGTTGGCATCCTGCTTTAGGTAGTGTCGGTTCTTGTCGTGTTTGTGCAGTTAAACAATATCAACATTCTGAAGATCCTCATGGTTCTTTAGTTATGTCATGTATGACACCTATCTCCGATAATAGTTTTTTTTCTATACAAGATCTTGAAGCTCAAACCTTTCGTAAAACAATTTTGGAATTATTAATGACAAATCATCCACATGATTGTCCCGTATGTGAAGAGGCAGGTAATTGTCATTTACAAGATATGCTTATAATGACAGGACATAACTACCGAAGTTATCGTTTTAAAAAACGTACCTATATTAATCAAAATTTAGGTCCATTTATCTCTCATGAAATGAATCGTTGTATTGTTTGTTACCGTTGTGTACGGTATTATAATAATTATGCTGATGGTAAAGATTTTGGAGTTTATGGAGCGCATAATAATATTTATTTTGGAAGAATTAAAGATGGAGTATTAGAAAATGAATTTTCAGGTAATTTAGTAGAAATATGTCCAACAGGAGTTTTTACTGATAAAACGAGTTCAAAACATTATAGTAGAAAATGGGATATGCAATTTGCACCTAGTATTTGTCAACATTGTAGTGTTGGTTGTAATATTAGTATTGGTGAACGTTATGGAATAATAAGACATATTGAAAATCGTTATCATGGTAAAATTAATCATTATTTTATTTGTGATCGTGGTAGATTTGGATATGAATATCTTAATTTATCAGATAGGCCTCAGTATCCTTTAGAATTTAGAGATGGAAAAAAAAATATACTAACTTCTAATCAAATTTTAAATAAAACTACCGCTATTTTGCGAGATGCTAAAAAAATTATTGGAATTGGTTCTAGTCGTGCGAGTATAGAAAGTAATTTTGCACTTCGTGAATTAGTTGGATCAAAAAATTTCTATATAGCAGCAACCCCTTGTGAACAAAAAATTATTTCACTTATAATCAAAATTTTATACTACAGTGGAGTTTATACTCCTACTTTACGCGAAATAGAAAGTTATGATGCTATTTTAATTCTTGGAGAAGATATTACACAAACTAGTGCTCGAATAGCATTAGCTGTTCGTCAAGCAGTTAAAAAATCTGCTAATTTTATTGCTACAAAAAATAATTTACCCATTTGGCAAATGGCAGCTCTTCTAACTAGAGGACAAGAAAAAAAATATCCATTATTTGTTACTAATTTAGATCAAACTGCTCTAGATGATATTGCTACATGGAGTTATTATGCTTCAATAGAAGATCAAGCAAGATTAGGTTTTGCTATTGCTCATATGCTTAATAATAATGCACCCAAAGTTCCAAATTTGGATCATGAAATTATAAGTAAAGCCCATTTCATTGCTAAAACCTTGAAAAATGCGAAAAAACCTTTGATTATTTCAGGAAGTAGTTCAGGTAGTGAAGAATTAATCAAATCTGCTGCTAATGTTGCTAAAGCACTTTTAGAGTCAGGATCAAATAATGTAGGGATAACTTTATTACCTAGTGAGGTTAATAGTCTTGGATTAGGTCTTTTATCAGCTAGTAGTAGTGATCAAGGGTTAGAAATGGCTTTTAATGAATTTCACAATCAAAGTGCAGATACATTAATTATTTTAGAAAATGATTTATATCGTTTTTTTCAAAAAACTAAAATCGATCAACTTTTAGATAATATTAAAAATATTTTTGTATTAGATCATCAAAATACTAAAACTTTACAAAAGGCTCATTTTGTATTTCCGGTTGCTAGTTTTGCTGAAAGCGATGGTACAGTTATTAATAATGAAGTACGTGCTCAAAGATTCTTTCAAGTTTATGATCCATGTCATTATAATTCGAATCTGTCTATACAGACAAGCTGGCGTTGGTTGGATTTAATAAAATGCAAAAGATTATCTTCTACTTCTACATCGGAAAAAATTACCTGGAAAAATTTAGATGATGTAATTGATGCTTGTATAACAGTTTTTCCAAATTTAAAAGGTATTAAAAAAGCTGCTCCAAATTCTAAGTTTCGCATTTTTGGGCAAAAAATGGCACGAAAATCCCAACGATTTAGTGGTGAAACATCAATGTATACACATATTAATATTCATGAACCAAGTACACCCAAAGATAACGATTCAATGTTTACATTTTCTAAAGAAGGAAATAATAGTCCTTTTGAGTGTAATCAGCATATACCTTTTGCTTGGGTTGCTGGATGGAATTCCATACAAGCTTGGAATAAATATCAAAAAGAGGTAGGAGGAACATTACGTTATGGTGATTCTGGAATTCGATTAATTACATCTATCAAAAATTCTTTTAAGTTATCTTGGTTTACTGAAATTCCAAGTATTTTTTTTAAAAAAGGTTATAAATTACGTATTGTTCCATATTATCATTTATTTGGGAGTGAGGAATTATCTCAAAAAAGTCAAGTAATACAACAAAGAATTCCCTCAAGTTACTGTATTATAAATGATAAAGATGCATTATTATCAGGATGGTCTTCTATAAATAGTCTAGTCGAATTAACCATTCAGAATGAGATTTTTAATTTAGTTTTATATACTTCTAAGAAATTATCTAGTGGCTTAATTGGATTACCTTTAGGATTTACTGGTTTTCCATTAGAATTAAACGGTCTTTATATAGATAATTTTAGGATTTTAAAGAATGGATAGAAGTCAAATTTTTTTAAATTTGTCAAAATCCATTATTATTTTATTAGGCGTGTTATTTTGTAGTACTTTTATGAGTTTTATTGAAAGAAGAGTCTTAGCTTTAGTACAAAATAGATATGGTCCTAATCAAGTAGGATGGTATGGTTTATTACAAGTCTTTGCTGATATGATTAAAATTATCTTTAAAGAAGATTGGATACCTCCTTTTTCAGATCGATTCATATTTATTATAGCTCCTCTTATTACATTTAATAGTTTATTATTATGTTTTACTATTATACCCATTACTAAATCTTGGGTAGTAATTAATTTAAATTGGGGGGTATTATTTTTTTTGATGATGGCTAGTTTATCTGTTTATGCAGTATTATTTGCAGGATGGGCAAGTAATAATAAATATTCTCTTCTTGGCGCACTAAGAGCAGCAGCACAAACTCTTAGCTATGAAGTTTTTCTTGGTTTATCTTTAATGGGAGTCGTAGCTAAAGCTGGTTCTTTTAATCTCATAGAAATAGTTCGTAATCAAATGAATATATGGAATATAATTCCTCAATTTTTTGGATTTATTACTTTTTTTATCAGTGGTATTGCTCTTTGTCATCGTCATCCGTTTGACCAACCGGAAACAGAACAAGAATTAGTATCAGGTTATAATATAGAATATTCTGGAATGAAATTTGGTTTATTTTTTATAAGTGAGTATCTTGGAATTGTTACTATATCATCATTAATAGTGACACTATTTTTTGGAGGATGGAATGGTCCTTTATTACCATCATTTATATGGTTCTTGATTAAAACTAGTGTGTTTGCAATTCTTATTATCTTAATACGAGCCTCATTACCAAGACCACGTTACGACCAATTAATATCTTTAGGTTGGAAAGTTTGCTTACCACTGACTTTATTTAATTTGTTAATTACTGCTGCAGTAATTTTATTCTATAAATAATAGGAAAGTCAATTTATGATTTGGTTCAAAAACTTTTTTTATAATATTTTTAGTCAACTACGCAGTATATACCTAATTAGTTTAAATGCCTTTTCTAAACGTGAAACTAAAAAATATCCTGAAGATAAGATATATTTACCTCCTCGTTATCGCGGTAGAATTGTATTAACACGTGATCCTGATGGAATAGAACGTTGTGTAGCATGTGGTCTTTGTGCAGTAGTCTGTCCAACTGATTGTATCTCTCTTCAAAAATCTGAAGATCATCATGGAAGATGGTATCCTGAATTTTTTAGAATTAATTTCTCTAGGTGTATATTTTGTGGTTTATGTGAAGAAGCCTGTCCAACAACTGCTATTCAATTAACTCCTGATTTTGAAATGGGAGAATTCAAACGTAAAGATTTAGTTTATGAAAAAGAAGATTTACTCATTTCAGGTCCTGGAAAATATCCAGAATATAATTTTTATCGTATAACAGGTGTTGTTCTTAAAAACCAATCATCAGGTGAAAATCAATTAGATCCTATTGATGTAAAAGAATTATTGCCTTAAACAATAAAACGGCTTTGACAATATGAATTTATTATTTTTTTATATGTGTGGAGTTATTTCAATATTAACTACATTACGTATCCTTACACATCCTAACCCTATGTATGCTGTACTATATTTATTATTTTTAATATTATCAATTGCAGGAGTATTTTTCTCTATTGGTGCATATCTTGCTGGAGCATTAGAAGTAATTATATATGCCGGTGCTATTATGGTGTTATTTATTTTTATATTAATGACACTTAATCTAGTAAATTCTATAGAATCTACACTACAAGTAATGACTTCATCAATGTATATATTAGGAATAATCATTTTTTTACTATTCTTTAGTATTATTATTAGTTTTAGGATTCATAAAATTCCTGAATTTTATATTCTTAATGGATATATGATTGATACTAAACAAGTAGGAATTTTGTTGTTTGGTCCATATTTATTATTAATAGAATTTGTATCTTTGTTAATCTTAGGAGGATTAATAGTTGCTTTTCATATAGGAAGCAAGGTTCGTTAATAGTAAGCGATTATTGAGTTTATGAAATGAATAATGAAACCTTCTAGATTGTTGGAGATCTTTCTATGATACCTTTTCAGCATGGATTAATTTTATCTACAATTCTTTTTATCTTAGGAATAATAATAATCTTTACACGTCGTAATTTCCTATTTATGCTAATTGGAATTGAAATTATGTTAAATGCTGCTGCTTTAGTTTTTATTCTATCTGGATATACATGGAAACGAATTGATAGTCAAATCATGTATATCTTAACAATTACTATTGCGGCAATAGAAGCTAGCATTGGATTAGCATTATTACTTAAGTTGCATAGATATTATCATAATCTTAAGATAGATTTAGTGAGAAATAAACATGGATAAATATTCTTTATCTATTTTATGTATTTTATTTCCTTTGTTTAGTTTTTGTTTATTAATCTTATTAAAAAATAATGACTATAACAAAATATCTTCAATTATAGGAACCACTTCAGTAGGTTTATCAACATTATTTACCCTTCTTATAAATATTGATTTCTTTAAAATGAATCACTTTGAATATTATCAAAACTTATGGAATTGGATAAAAATTGGATCTTTTTCAATTGATATTAATTTTATGATAGATGGATTGTCTCTTACAATGTTATCAATAGTGACCGGAGTAGGTTTTTTAATTCATATCTTCTCTAATTGGTATATGCATGGTGAAAAAGAAACAGCAAGATTTTTTGCTTATACTAATCTATTTATAGCTAGTATGATTATATTAGTCTTGGCAGGAAACTTATTATTAATGTATGTAGGGTGGGAATTAGTAGGAGTTTGCTCTTATTTACTTATTGGTTTTTATTATACTCACATTAAGAATGGATTAGCTGCATTAAAGGCTTTTTTAATTACGCGTATTGCAGATGTATGCTTAATTATAGCAATATTTATTATTTATCATAAAATAGGATCTTTAAATTTTAATGATATATTTAAAGTCTTAACATTATTTACAAATCAAACAGATATTTTTCACTTAAAATTAGCAGCTGTTCTATTATTATGTGGAGCTATAGGAAAATCAGCTCAATTTCCCATGCAAACTTGGTTAGCTGATGCAATGGTAGCACCCACTCCTGTATCAGCGTTAATTCATGCAGCTACAATGATTACTGCTGGAGTTTATCTTATTGTTCGTACCCATGTTCTATTTCATCTTATGCCAGATATATTATATTTAATACTAATTATTGGTAGTATCACTTTAATCTTAGGATCTTTTGAAGCTCTCATACAAAATGATATTAAACGAGTACTTGCTTATTCCACTATGAGTCAAATTGGTTATATGTTTGCAGCATTAGGTATAGAAGCTTGGCACGCAGCTATCTTTCATCTCATGACTCATGCTTTTTTTAAAGCACTTTTATTTCTTTCATCAGGTTCTATTATTTTAGAATGTAATCAAGAACAAAATATGTTAAAAATGGGTGGATTGCGTAAGAAAATGCCAATGATTTATCTCTGTTTTTTAATGAGTGGTGCTTCATTAGCAGCTGTTCCATTTATAACATCTGGTTTTTTTAGTAAAGAAGAAATTGTTCTCTCGATTTTTTATAGTGGTCATATTTATTATGCAATAATTGGATTATTAGGTGCTTTTTTAACTTCACTTTATACTTTTCGTATGATTTTTCTTATTTTTCATGGAAAACCATTCATCAATTCTTTTACAGTAATTAATCACTCTACTAAAAAAGGAATAACTTATTATTTTCCATTATTAATAATGCTAATATTTTCTACTTATTTTGGTACGAAAATTAGACTGCCAATTAATACATTATTTCCAGCAGCTATTCCAAATGAAATTCATTCCACTCAATTATTATTAATACTAATTTCTAGTAGTTTAGTAATTTTAGGTTGTGTTTTATCATGGATTTTTTTTAATAATAAAAAATATCGATTAATTATTTTGGAACCTAATAGTTTTCATTGGTGGAATGTTGCTATTAATTCTAAATTATTAACTACTTGGACCTTTGACGGTTTATATCGTCAATTATTTATTAAACCATATTTGATAATTGCAAAATACTTAAAATCAGATCCATTAAATAGAATGCTTAATATTCCAGTAATCTTTTTAAATTTTATAGGAATAAATTTACTTTTTAGAAGTGAAAAATCTAATCAGATTAATAACTATATTACATCTATTATATTTGGAACCGGACTCATTTTAGTTTTTCTACTATTATTTGAGTTCTTTATATTAAATTAGAAGGAACGATTATTTAATGTTATTACCTTGGCTAATAATAATACCCTTTATTAGTGGTTTAATATGTTTACCTGTAGAATATTGTTACAAAAAAATATCACGTTGGATTGCGTTGATAACTATCATAATAGTTTTATTAATAATAATGTTCATATGGTTCTTCACTAAGAATAATGATTGGTTAATACCAACTACAATAGTTGGATTACCTCAATGGCGATATGAATATTCTATTTCATGGATTCCTCGTTTTGGGATTAGTTTTCATTTAGCATTAGATGGAGTATCACTATTAATGCTTCTGATAACCGGATTAATTGGAATCATGGCTGTATTATCTTCATGGAAAGAAATAAATCAAAAAATTGGACTATTTTATTTAAACTTACTATTTGTTATTAGTGGAATAATCGGAATTTTTCTTGCAATAGATTTATTTTTATTTTTTTGTTTTTGGGAAATGATGCTTATACCCATGTTTTTTATTCTTTTATTATGGACAACAAATCAAGAAGATGCTAAAAAACTTAATACTGCTCTTAAGTTCTTTATTTATACTCAAGGAAGTGGTTTATTAATGTTAATAGCTATTATTAGTTTAGCTTTAATTCATTATTATCATACAGGAATGTGGAGTTTTAGATATGAATTATTATTACAAAATAAGATATCATATCTAATTGAATATATATTGATGTTGTGTTTTTTTATTACGTTTGCAGTGAAATTACCTCTGATTCCTTTACATGGATGGTTAATTGATGTACATGATCAAGCACCTACCGCTGGATCTTTAATTCTTTTACTAAAAACTGCGGCTTATGGTTTATTACGTTTCACTTTGCCCTTATTTCCAATTACATCTATGGATTTTGCTCCAATAGCAAAAATCTTTGGTCTTATTAATATATTTTACGGAGCTTGGATGGCTTTTAATCAAACCAATTTCAAACGAATTATAGCATATAGTTCTATCTCTCATATTGGTTTGATATTAATTGCTATTTATACCGGAACGAATATAGCATTTCAAGGTGCACTATTTCAAATGATTACTTATACTTGTTCTACAGCGGGCTTATTTATTTTATGCGGACAGCTTTATGAACATTTACATACTAAAAATCTATTTCATCTTCAAAAAAAATGGCGGCAAATGAATTTTATGCCAACTTTTTTATTATTTTTTTTATTGGCAACTATGGGAATACCTGGAACAGGAAATTTTATTGGAGAATTTTTAATTTTAGTTAGCAGTTATAATATAGCACCATATATTACTGGAATAGCTACTTTTGGGATTGTGTTTACAACTATTTATGTTTTAATAATGATACAACAACTTTATTTTGGTATTACAAAAAATCATACACATTCTTTAAAACCAATGACATTACGTGAATATAGTATAGTTATAATACTAATATTATTATTAGTTGGATTATTTTTGTATCCTCAATCCATTTTAAATATCTCTTATGTACCATTAAATAATCTTAAACAATGGATTGTTAATACTTCCATTCAATCTCTGAAATAGATTTAATAGTTATGATGCCATTAATAGTACTGATTTTTACTTCAATAATTTTATTATTAGCTATTATTATATACAAACGAAATAATTTGGTGTCTTGTATAATTTCATTTATTGGTTTATCAATAGCTATTCTTTCGATATTTTTTTACCAATCTACTCCAACTCTACCAGAATTTATAACAAATTTGTTATCTAGAGATAATTATTCGTTATTTATTCTTTCATTAGTTTTATTCGCAAGTTTAATAACAAATATATTTACTTACTTATGGTTGTATTTTTTAGATTTATCAGATCAAGGTGAAATTTTTTTATTAATATTAATTGCTACTTTAGGAGGAGTGTTACTAACTACTACCAATAATTTATCATCATTTTTTATTGGTCTAGAATTAATGTCAGTACCGTTATTTTGTTTAACGGGTTATACCTATAATAGAATTACTTATCTTGAATCCAGTATAAAATATACACTGTTGTCTGCAATTACTTCTGCATTTCTACTATTTGGAATTGCGCTTATATATGCACAAACTGGTTATTTAAAATATTCACAAATAAGTATTTTTATTAAGGAAAATATCTTATTTTTACCCCCACTACTATTACTAGGTTTTGGACTAATGATGACTAGTATAGGATTTAAATTATCTTTAGTCCCATTTCACCAATGGACAGCTGAAATATATCAAAAATCAACTCTTCCAGCTGTGTTATTTTTAGCTACTAGTAGTAAAATTGCTATTTTTGGAGCTACAATTCGTTTATTAATTGATTTACAGCTTATAGATAATAAAATTGTTTATAGTTTACTAAGTATCATGGCAGTTTTATCTATTTTAGTTGGAAATTTAATGGCTCTTTTTCAATTAAATCTTAAAAGATTATTAGCATACTCTTCTATTTCTCATTTTGGTTTTTTATGGATAGCATTAATATCTGCACATACAATCCATAAAAGTTTTTTATTAGAAACTATTAATATTTCTTTGTTTAGTTATTTATTAAGTAATTTAGGATTATTTGGATTAATTTTGTTACTCAGCAGTAGTTATCATAATCCTCATTCAGAGGAGATTAACTATTATCCTTATCGGGGATTATTTTTACATCATCCTATATTATCATTAGCTATGACGATAATGATACTATCGTTATCAGGCATTCCCCTAACATTAGGTTTTATTAGTAAATTTTATCTAATTATTATAAGTATAATGTCCCATGATTGGTGGTTAAGTTTATCGATTTTAATCGGTAGTATTCTTGGCTTTTATTCTTATTTGCGAGTTATTGCATATTTATATTTATCTTTACCACCAAATCAAAGTCTCATCTCAGCAGAAGGAAATTGGTTTTGGGGTATTGGATCAATATTAGTCTGTCTAATCGCGATTTTTATTTGCATTTTAGGTATTATTCCACAATACATAATAAATCTTGCTCAATTATCATCTAAGCTTATTCATTAGAATATAATTATTTATAAATTAAAATGACACAAGTCTTTTATATCAAATTCCGTATCTATTTGACCAATTAAGTAAGAACTCAATTCCGATTCTTGAGGTGCAACCTGTACATAATCTGATATTAACCAAGAATTAATCCATGGAATTGGATTGGATTGTATACTAAAAGGAATCTCTAATTTTAGAGCTTGCATTCTGATATTAGTAATATACTCAATATATTGAAATAATATTTCCTTATTTAATCCTATCATTGCTCCATCTTTGAATAAATATTCCGCCCATTTTTTTTCTTGCTGCACAGCTCGCAAAAATAAATCATAACATTGTGGTTTACATTCCTTCGCAATTTCTACCATTTCCGCATCATCTGTTCCAGAATGCATAAGATTAATTAAATACTGAGTTCCGGTTAAATGTAATGCTTCATCACGTGCAATCAAACGAATAATTTTTGCATTTCCTTCCATCAATTTACGTTCAGCAAAAGCAAAAGAACAAGCAAAACTCACATAAAAACGAATGGCTTCTAGAACATTAACATTCATTAAACAAAGATAAAGTTGTTTTTTTAAGGCACGTAAATTAATAGTAATGGTTTTACCATTTACGTAATGTGTTCCCTCACCTAAAAGATGCCAGTAACTAGTCATCTTAATTAAGTCATCATAATAAATCGAAATATCCTGAGCTCGCATGTTAATGTGTTCATTTGTCACAATATCATCAAAAATGCATCCTGGTTCATTAACAATATTACGAATAATATGAGTATAAGAACGTGAATGAATAGTCTCAGAAAAAGCCCAAGTTTCAATCCAAGTTTCAAGCTCAGGTAATGATACCAAAGGTAAAAAAGATACATTAGGACTACGTCCTTGAATTGAATCTAACAAAGTCTGATATTTGAGATTGCTAAGAAAAATATGTTTTTCATGTTCAGGTAATTTCATAAAATCAATTCTATCTTTTGATATATCAATTTCTTCAGGACGCCAGAAAAATGAGAGCTGTTTTTCAATTAATCTTTCAAAAAAAGAATATTTTTGTTGATCATAACGGGCTATATTTACTGGTTGTCCAAAAAATAAAGGTTCTTTAAGTTGATCATTTTTTTTTTGAGAAAAAGTAGTATAAATCATATCTATCCTTAATAAATCAAGAAAATTGACCGGTTTTTACAACTCTTAAATCTTACAAGCTCCACTATCGCAATTATTACTTTCATAAATAATAATTGGTTGTGCGTTTTGGGAATTCTCTGACATATGATTGGGAATCTGTACACTTAATTGGTCTGATGCTCTGTCTCGTGTATTATGATAATATAAAGTTTTGATTCCAAGCGTCCAAGCTGTAATTATATCTTTCAATAACTGTTTCATGGGTAATTTTCTCGAGGAAAAACTCTCTGGATCATAACTAGTATTAGCCGAAATAGATTGATCAATAAATTTTTGCATTATACCCACTAATTGTAAATAACCTTCGTTATTTGGCATGTCCCACAAATACTCATATGCTGTATTTAATTTTTCCAAATCTGGCACCACTTGATGTAAGATACCATCTTTTGAGGTTTTAACAGTAATACAACCTCGTGGTGGTTCAATTCCATTAGTAGCATTAGATATTTGCGAAGAACTTTCGGAAGGCATTAAAGAGGAAAGGGTAGAATTGCGTAATCCATACTTTTTAATATTCATTCGTAAGGTTTCCCAATCATAATGTAATGGTTCTACCACAATTGTATCGATAGTTTTTTTATACGTATCAATAGGTAAAAGACCTTGAGCATAAGTAGTTTCATTAAACCAAGGACATGCACCTTGTTCCTGTGCTAATTCATTTGACGCTTTAAGTAAATAATATTGGAGAGCTTCAAAAGTTTTATGTGTAAGATTCTTCGCACTACCATCTGAATATCGAACGCCATTCTTAGCTAAATAATAAGCAAAATTAATTACACCAATTCCTAAAGGACGACGACCTATTGCAGCTCGTTTAGCCGCAAAAATAGGATAATTTTGATAATCTAATAATGCATCTAGAGCTCGAACGGCTAAGACAGCTAGTTCTTCTAATTCATTAAGGTTCTTGATAAGACCTAAATTAAAAGCCGAAAGAGTACAAACCGCAATTTCTCCTTGATGGTCATGTATGTGTTGTAATGGAGTAGTGGGTAATGTAATTTCTAAGCATAGATTTGATTGTCGTATAGGCGCTAGATGTGGATTAAAAGCACTATGTGTGTTACAATTATCAACATGCTGAATATAAATTCTACCGGTTGATGCTCTTTCTTGCATCAGTAAACAAAACAGTTCTACTGCTTTTACTCTTTTTTTTCGAATAGAAACTTCTTGTTCATATTTTCTATATAACCGTTCAAATTTTTTTTGATCTGCAAAAAAAGCTTCATATAGATCCGAAACTTCACAAGGATTAAATAGAGTAATCTCTTCCTCATTTATAAGACGTTGATACATTAATTTATTAATTTGTACCGCATAATCTATATGACGAACGCGATTTTCTTCAATACCACGATTATTCTTCAGAACAAGTAGATTTTCTACTTCTAAATGCCATAAAGGATAAAATAAAGTAGCCGCACCTCCTCTTATTCCCCCTTGTGAACATGATTTTACAGCTGATTGAAAATGTTTATAAAATGGAATACAACCCATATGGTATACTCCCCCTTCTCGAATTGTACTACCTAACGCTCTAATACGTCCTGCATTAATGCCAATTCCAGCTCTTTGAGAAATATACTTTACAATAACACTTGCAGTAGCATTAATAGAATCTAAGTTATCATCACATTCAACTAAAACACATGAACTAAATTGTTTAGTACATGTACGTACTCCAGCTAGGATTGGTGTAGGTAGAGAGATTTTAAACGTAGATGTTGCATCATAAAAACGTTTTATATAACTTTTACGGATATTTGGAGGATATCTTGAAAATAAACAAGCTGCTACTAATATATATATGAATTGAGGACTTTCATATATTTTATTATTAACACGATTTTGTACTAAATATTTACTTTCTAATTGTTTTACAGCAGCATATGAAAACTTCATATCTCTTGAATGATCAATAAAATTATCCATTTCTTCGAATTCTTCTTTTGTATAAAATTTTAATAAATTTGGATCATATATATTTATATTAACCATTCTTTGAACTTGATCATATAGTTTAGGTGGTTGAAATTGTCCATAAGCTTTTTTACGCAGATTAAAAATCCCTAAACGGGCTGCTAGATATTGGTAATCGGAGTGTTCACTACATATCATATCGGCAGCTACTTTAATGAGAATTTGATGAATCTTAGAGGTTTGAATCCCATTATACAACTGGATATGAGAAAGCATTTCTACTTTAGAAATAGAAATGTTATGCAATCCTTCAGAAGCCCATAACATAATCCTGTGAATTTTTTCTAAATTCAAACGTTCGATACGACTATCGCGTTTAGTAACAAACCAATTTGGGTTCATATGGCGTTTTCCTATCAGGTAATAGTAAAAAATTATGGTTAATCTGAATAGAGAAGTAATATTTATTTACTTACTCTTTTATATTGTTGATAAAAAGTTATTATAAATAGTAGCAAAAAATTAATATTTTCATTAGTTATAAATCCTATACAAGGATTAATTTTATTTGGTTTAATTCTATTCTTTAATCATTGTAGAGATAGTAATGTCTAGTTGGTTTAAGTAGATTTGTATCAAATTCATAGATTAATGGAATAGCAGTAGGTATATTGATATTAATAATTTCAATGGGACTCATATTATCAAGATATTGTATAAGAGCACGTAATGAATTTCCATGAGCAACAACAAGAAGGCGATAACCTGTTGTAATCAGTGGTAAAATGACATCTCTCCAATAAGATATAACTCTTTTACCAGTTGAGAACAGATTTTCCGTTAATGGAAATTGATCAATTTTTAAATGACAATACCTAATATCATTACCAGAAAAAGTTTGATTATTTATAGTTAATGGTGGAGGAGTTGCATACATATCACGACGCCATTGTAGAATTTTTTCGGTTCCATATTTTTTTGTCATTTCTAATTTGTTCATTCCTTGCAATGCACCATAATGTCTTTCATTTAATTTCCAAGATTTTGATACTGGTAACCAACTTTGTTCTAGTTGATCAAGAATAATCCATAAAGTATGAATGGCACGTTTTAGTACTGAGCTAAAAGCATAATCAAAAAAAAATCCTTTTTTTTTTAATAATTTCCCAGCTAATTTAGCTTCGGTTTTTCCTTTTCTAGATAGATCTATATCACACCAACCCGTAAAACGATTTTCCTTATTCCATTTACTTTCCCCATGACGTAAAAAGACTATTTGGTTTATAGTCATCTGATAATCCTTATTTATAATTAAACTAATTCTTTTAAGAAAGAAATATATCATAAAAAACACTAGATTTTCATTTTTACGAATATAAAACATAAGATCAAATCTTAACAAAATAATTTTTATTTCAATAAGACAACAAAGTAATTTATAATTATAGTAAGATTATATAACATAGTTTTACTATACTATCTAACTTTATCTATCATATTAAAATAAAAAAAACAGTTGTTATTCGTCAATTACTAATTAATATTATACTATTTTTTTCTATAGTGAGAGAATCAAAAAAATACTGCTTTTACTTACTATTATTTTATTTTGGAGGACTCCAAGGCCATTTTTTATATAAAAATAGTTTACGTACTAATAAAATTATCAAAAAAACAATAATAAATATAAATATATATTTTATATGTTGATCGAAATTATATAACCAAGGAATTATCATCCTTCCGCCTATATAACCTAAAGTTACAAATATAAATGACCACAATACTGCTCCAAGGAGGTTAAAGAAAAAAAACATTAACGGATAAATTTTACTCGCACCAATAAGAATTGGTCCGAGAATACGAAATCCATAAATAAACCTTACCGCAATAACAAATAATATTGGTCTTTTATAAATGATCTTTTGAACAGACATTATTCTTTTATAATTTCTAAATTTTTTTAAAAAAAAATTACTCAAATAGTAACCTAAGAAAAAAAGTAGTTGATCTCCAAGTGCTCCTCCAAACATAGCTACTATTAATACTCTTTTATAATCTAATAAACCTTCTTGTGCTGCTATTCCACTCAATGTAATTATAATTTCACCTTCACTTATACAACCAAGAAAAAGAGCCCAATACCCATATTGGGCTATTATCTGATTAAGATCAATATGCAAGATATTTTCCTTCCGAGTTATTATTTGTTGCAATAATAAATACTACTATTATTTTTTTTTGATAAATCGAAGAAGATACTTAATAAGTATAAGAAGTAAAATTTGTTGTTTGTATAGAAGAAGATATTATAAGAAAACTAACCAAGTTAAATAATAGGAATACCCAAGTAATTTAGGGATGTGCTAATTTATTAATGAAAGTAATGTAAAAAAATTTATTTATAAAATTAATTAAGTGTGTGCTTAAATCTGAGAAAATAATTCCATTGGATAATTCTTTTTTATGTAATACATAAAAGATATTATTAATTAATCAACAGTACATTCACATGCTTTAAGGGTATTTTGTAATAAAGTAGCCACTGTCATAGGACCTACACCTCCAGGAACTGGAGTAATCCAACCAGCTTGTTGTATAGCTTGTTCGAAATTAACATCACCGACTATTTTTCCATTTTTTAAACGATTTATACCAACATCAATGACTATTGCTCCTGGTTTTATCCATTCACCACAAATAAAATTTGGCTTTCCAATGGCTACAATTAATAAATCAGCCATTTCTATATATTTACGTATATTTTTACTAAGGCTATGAAGAACAGTGATAGTACATCCAACTAATAATAGTTCCATAATCATAGGGCGTCCAACAATATTAGATGTTCCTATAATTACAGTATGAAGTCCACCATCAGTTATAAGATTATAATATTTAAGTAAGGTAATTATACCATATGGAGTACAAGGTCGTAAGATTGGGGCTTGAAGACATAAACGACCTACATTATAAGGATGAAAACCATCAACATCTTTAGAAGGAATAATTTTTTCTAGTAATTTAATTTTATTAATTTTTGTAGGTAAAGGAAGTTGAACTAAAATTCCATCATGAGATGAATCATCATTTAATTCCTCTATAAGATCTATGACTTCTACTTCAGAAGTACTAATAGGTAAGTTATAAGATAATGATGTAAATCCAACGTATTCACAAGCTCGACGTTTACTATTTATATAAATTTTAGAAATAGGATTTTCACCAATATTTATTATTGCCAATCCTGGCGGTCTTTTTCCTGTTCTGAGTCTAAGATTTACTTTTAAATGTATCTCTTGTTGTATCTGTTGCGCAAGACTTTTACCATTAATAATCTTTGCTACCATAAAAGTGATATTGATATATTATTGTATAATGATATTATATCAATATTATTAATATAATGTAAGAATATTGAATTAAATGCGCCTTTAGCTCAGTTGGATAGAGCACCGGTCTTCTAAGCCGGTAGTCGTAGGTTCGAATCCTGCAAGGCGCGTATGTAATAAAATGATGAATACTCATTATTTCATCTTTCCTCATGTTAATCCAATTATGTTATCATTAGGTCCAATATCTATTCATTGGTATGGTATGATGTATCTAATAGGTTTTGGATTTACTCTTTGGTTAGGATTACGACGAGCTTTAAGATCAAAAGAATATAATCAAGAAGAAATTGAAAATTTATTCTATATAGGGTTTGTAAGTATTATAATTGGTGGTCGTTTAGGTTATGCATTATTTTACAATTTACCAATGTTTATAGAACATCCTTTAAATTTATTCAAAATATGGCAAGGAGGTATGTCTTTTCATGGAGGTTTATTAGGAGTAATAATTTTTATTCTTTTTTTTTCATTTCGAACACAACGACATTTTTTTAAAGTATCTGATTTTGTAGTACCTTTAATTCCTTTTGGATTAGGAATAGGAAGATTAGGTAATTTTATTAATGGTGAATTATGGGGTCGTGTAGCTATAAATCTTCCTTGGGCAATGATATTTCCACATTCATACCAAAAAGATATGATTTTTTTAATTCAACACCCTGAAGTACAACCGATTATTGATCATTGGAAAAATTTACCTCGTCATCCATCTCAATTATATGAATTTTTTTTGGAAGGAATAATTCTCTTTATTATATTAAATGTTTTTATTCGTCAACCACGTCCAATAGGAAGTGTATCGGCTCTTTTTTTAATTATTTATGGTATCTTTCGTTTCATAGTTGAATTTTTCAGAGAACCAGATATCCAATTAGGATTATTTAAAAATGTTTTAAGTATGGGACAAATATTATCAATTCCAATGATACTTATTGGTATAATTATTATGATAATAGTGTATATTTCTGAAATAATAGGTAAAGAAAAGAAAGTAAACTAATGAAGCAATATTTACAACTAATAAAAAAAGTATTAACAGAAGGTATATTTAAAAATGATCGTACTAAAACAGGTACATTATCTATTTTTGGATATCAAATGCATTTAAATTTACAACAAGGATTTCCGTTAATTACTACAAAATTTTGTCATTTTCGTTCGATTATTTATGAATTATTATGGTTTTTGAACGGTGAGACAAATATAGCATGGTTAAATAAAAATAAAGTATCAATTTGGGATAAATGGGCTGATAAAAATGGTAATTTAGGTCCTATATACGGTAAACAATGGCGTAAATGGGAAACCGCTAAAGGTAAATCCATTGATCAAATTAGTCAAGTATTAGAACAGATTAAAAATAATCCCGATTCTCGACGGATAATTGTATCATCTTGGAATGTAGGTGAAATTGATATTATGGCTTTAGCTCCTTGTCATATTCTTTTTCAATTATATGTAGCAAAAAATCAACTATCTTGTCAACTTTATCAGCGTTCTTGTGATATTTTTATTGGATTACCTTTTAACATAGCTAGTTACGCACTGTTAGTACATTTAATTGCTCAGCAATCTCATCTTCAAGTAGGAAAGTTGATATGGACAGGAGGCGATATACATCTTTATTGTAATCATGTTGAACAAGCCAAATTACAACTTACTAGAAAACCCCTTGCCCTACCAAAATTAGTAATTAAACGTCAACCACCATCTTTATTTGAATATTGTTTTAGTGATTTTGAGGTAATAGGATACAATCCATATCCACATATTAAGGCTCCCGTTTCAGTATAATTTGATGTTTATACTTTATCAGTCTAATCAAGTAGAAATTCTACGTTTTTTAATGTCCTATCATCTTAATAAGAAAGGTTTTTTTGATAATCCGTTTGATGCAGCAGAAGAAATCTTAGTACCAAGTAAAAATATAATACCATGGCTAGAAAGGTCAATTACAGAACAAATTGATATTACAGCTAATATAAAATTTACACTTATTGAAACATTTATATGGAATATACTGGGTATATTGCATGATATTCCACCAAAACATCTATTTAATAAAGAAACAATTAAGTGGAAAATTATAGAAATAATTCCTCGATTGTTAAATCAACCAGAATTTATACTTTTCAAGCAGTACCTTTCAATTCATTCGGATAATCAACTATTTATATTAGCCACTTACCTTTCAGAACTTTATTCTCAATATTTAGTTTATCGTCCAGAATGGTTAATTAAATGGGAAAAAAAACAATTTACAGAAATAGATCCCTCACAAATTTGGCAAGGATATTTATGGTCGGAACTCATTAATTATACTCAACAATTAAATCAATCTATATGTCATATAGCTAATCTTTATCCTTCTTTTTTAAAGAAACTCAAACTATTAAAAAACACAATTCATTTGAAAAAAGTATTACCAAAACGATTATTCATTTTTAATATTTCAAGATTACCCCCATTATATCTAACAATTTTAGAAGTAATTAGTAAGCATATCGATATTCATTGTTTTTTACTTAATCCTTGTCGTCATTATTGGGGTGATATTTATGAATATCAAAACGAAACTGCAAGTAATTCGATTCTCAAATCGTGGGGAAAATTAGGAAGAGATACTTTGTTTTTCTTATCTCAATTTGAACAAATACATGAAATTAATGCATTTGTTGACGTAAAACGTGATAATATCCTACATTCTCTTCAACAAGACATTTTAGAACTGAAAGATTACACGACAATTGTTACAGAAAATAATATCAACCAAAAAAGATTATTCCATCTTAATGATAATTCTATTCAAGTTCATATTTCATACAGTTTAGAACATGAATTGGAAGTTCTACAAGAACAATTATATAATTTGATCCGAAATGATTTATCATTAACACTTAATGATATCATTGTAATGGTTACTGATATTAATCTTTACATACCATTTATTCAAGCGGTTTTTGGAAATACTAACTCGAAATATTATTTACCTTTTTCTATTTGTGATCAAAGTATTAACCAAATATATCATCCATTAGTACGGTCATTTATTAGCTTATTACGGATTGTCGAAGAAGAAATTTTATCTTTAGATAAGATTGTTTCTCTCCTAGAAATTCCATCCTTTGCAATGCAATTTCACATTAGTAAAGAAAATTTAGCCAATTTACATCAATTTTTATCACAATCTGAAAATAGTATGAAATATGATTATAATGAAAATCAAATAGAAGAATTTTTTGAATCGAATAAAAAACAATTTGGTTCTAAATTAGCAGAAAAAATCAATAAAATATATATAAAATTCTATCAATGGCGTAAAATTCTATTACAACCACATGTTGTTAGTGATTGGAAAAAAATATCTAGTGAAATAATTGATAATTTTTTTTTGATAGATACTGATCAAAAAATAGTAATATTTTTAACATTTATTAAACAAAAGTGGTATCGAATATTAGAAGATGCTATTCATTGTGATAATCTAATTCCAATCCAGTTCTTATATAATGAACTTATTATGCAATTAAATCAAATAACATTAAATATGCATTTGATGAAAAATTGTATTAATTTCTGTTCTTTGACAAGTATACGTTTAATACCCTTTAAAATAGTATGTATATTAGGTATGAATGATGGTATATATCCACGTATATCATCGTTGATAAGCTATAATCTTATTCTGCAGCATCCTCACATTGGTGATATTAGTCAACGTGATAATGATCGTTACTTATTTCTTGAAACTTTATTATCAGCACGAGAAATATTTTATGTTAGCTATATTGGTAGTTCTATACCAGGAAATGTAAAACAATTACCTTCAATTTTTATAAATGAAATCCTAAATTACATAGCACATAGTTACTATTGGCCTGAAGACAATAACATTTCAGATTGTGAGAATACTACAGATAATATTAAAAAACATTTACAATACTTTCATGAGAGATATCATATCAGTCTTAATCCGAATAATAATAGTATGATCAATTCGATTTTTAACATGGTTTTACCTAATAAAATCATAAATGAATTGAATATCCAAAAATTTTTGGATTTTTGGCAACATCCAGTACGTGCTTTTTTTAATAATCGTTTAGGTGTAAAATTTTTTTCTACCCCCAAAGTCACCAGTTTAAATCAACCCTTGATTTTTTTAGATAATATTAATTATTATAAATTTAAAACACAATTATTAACAACTTTAATTAAAGGTAATAATCCTAATAATTTATTTGAATTATATCGTACTAAAGGATTACTTGCTGATGGAATTTGGGTAGAATTTTTTTTGCAGAAACTACAGCATTCTATGGATAACTTAGTACAAATTATCAAAAAATATTATCATTCTAATACTACAAGAAATATACCAATTGATTTAACTGTTAGAGGAATACGTTTAACTGGTTATTTATCACATGTCCAATCTAATGGACTAGTTAGATGGAGATGTACTAGTCTTAATTTTAGAGATGGATTACTTCTATGGCTAGAACATCTTATATATTGTATAATCAATGGAAATAATAAGAGTAATAGTATTATGTTTGGAAAAAACAATACCCAATGGTCTTTTGGTGTCTTATCTTCTCAAGAAGCATTAGATCATCTTATTCCTTTTATTGAAGGTTATCAATTAGGTATGAATTCACCAATCTTATTATTACCACAAACTGGCGGAGCATGGTTAAAAGCTAGTTATGATAAAAAAAAATCAATTTTAGATTATGATGAAAAAACACAACTCAAAGCACGTCAAAGATTATTAATGACATGGATGTGTCATAAAAATGGAGAAAGTCATGATCCATATTTACAACGTTTATTTCGTACTATGGATGAGTCTTGTATAACAGAAGTTATTAAAAATGCTGAATCTTGGTTATTACCTATAATGCATTTTAATCAACTTCATTCTATTTAATTTAGACGTTCTTTAATACGAGCACCTTTACCTGTACGATTACGTAAATAATATAATTTCGCCTTTCTTACCGACCCTCTACGTTTTATTAGAAGGCTTTCAATGAGATGTGAGTGATTTTGAAATACTCTTTCAATTCCTTCTCCATTAGAAGACCATTTGCGAACCGTAAAAGATGAATTTAATCCACGATTACGTCTTGCAATAATTATACCAGAAAATGATTGTAGTCTTTTTTTTAAACCCTCAACTACCCAAATTTTTACTTCAACTGAATCTCCAGAACGAAAAGAAGGAATATCTTTTCTAAGTTGTTCTTTTTCTATTAATTTTAATATATTCATATTGATTCTTTTTTAATTGACATTAAGCTTTGAAAAACTCTTTTTTAAATTCTGTTAATAAATCGATTTGTTCTTGATTAAATCTAAAGTTTTTTAGAAGATCAGGTCGTCGAAGCCATGTTCGTCCTAATGATTGTTTAATTCTCCATTGCTTAATTTTATAATGATTTCCTGATAATAAAACAGCTGGAATAGATTTTCCCTCTAATAATTTTGGTCTAGTAAAATGTGGATATTCTAATAAACCTTTAAAAAAAGAATCTTCTTCAACAGATCGAAAATCTTTTCCTACTGCCCCTGGTATCAATCGAGTTAATGCATCTATTAATATCATAGCTGGTAATTCACCACCACTGACTATATAGTCTCCTACTGACCATTCTTCATCAATTTCCATAGAAATTATTCGTTCATCTATTCCTTCATATCGCCCACATACTAAAATTATTTTAGTAGATTTTGCTAATTCATTAACACCTTTTTGATCAAGTTTTCTTCCTTGAGGAGATAAATAAATTACTTTTACTAAATGTCCTGCAGTATGTTTTGCTGCATGAATAGCATCTCGTAAGGGTTGTACCATCATTAACATTCCAGATCCTCCTCCATAAGGACGATCATCAACAGTTTTATGTTTATTTCGAGTAAAATCCCGAGGATTCCAATACTGAATAGTGAGTAACCCCTTGTTTATAGCTTTGCTAGTTATACCATAATCAGTAATAGCTTTAAACATGGGTGGAAATAAACTAATAACTCCAATCCACATCATATGTATTGTTCTTAGTGATTTCTGTGAATCAAGAATTTGGCTTTCCAAGTAATGAAAATCAATTTACTTTTACAATCTATTTTACTAATAACTTGATTTTCAATAAAAGGAATGAATATTTCTTTTATTTTATATCTTTCTTCAACATTAACAACCAAAATATCATTTGATATGGTTGAAAATAAACGTACTACTTTTCCTAATTGATCTCCATCTGCAGTTATAACTACACAACCTATAATATCTTTCCAATAATACTCTCCTTCATTAAGAAGAGGTAACTGACTAGATTCAATTAGAATATAATAGTTATTAACTTGTTTAGCTTCTTCCCTGTCATTAATACCTTTAAGCTTAATAATAAAAGAATGTTTTTTATTCTCCCATTTTTCGAGTTCAATTTTTTTTATCCTCTGATTACTATTATATTTTTTAAGAAACCAGGGTTGATAAAAAAAAATATTGGTTTTCTTTTCTGTGAAAGATATTAGTTTTATCCATCCACGGATACCATATGCAGATCCCAGTTGTCCCAAGATCAAAGGATTGTGAATAATCATTTGAGTTAATAATTCATTAATAAAGCATAAATAAATCATTCATTATTGTTTGAGTTTTTTCATCAAATACTTTACTCTAGATGACAATTTTGCCCCTTGACTTATCCAATATTTGATACGATTTAACTTTAAATCAAGTGAATTATTTTGTTGGGTTATCATAAACGGATTAAAAAATCCTACCCTCTCAATAAATCTTCCGTCACGAGGACTCCGATTATCAGTAACAACTATTTTATAAAAAGGCTTCTTTTTCGATCCATGACGTGCTAAACGAATAATTATCATTGTATTTTTTTTTATATATTTTTAGTTATTCAATTGTACATTAAAGCTTTTTACAAGTATCAAGTTATTTCAAGTAATAATTAATTATTTTATATTTTTATAAAATTACTAATCCATTTTGATATTCCCCATGGTTTCATAGTTTTCATTAATCTTTGCATATTTATAAAATGTTTTAATAATTTATTAATATCTTGTACTTGTACACCACAACCAGAAGCTATACGACGTTTTCGTGAACTTTTTATTATTTCAGGTTTTTTACGTTCTTCACGTGTCATTGAATTAATAATAGCTTCCATATGTACTAATGTTTTATTATTAATATTAGAAGAAATAGATGAAAGATCTTTATGTAAGAATCTCATTATCATACTTGAGATTTCATTGCTGTCCATTTGTCGAATTTGTTTAATATGAAGTAAAAAATCATTTAAGTCAAATAGGTTTCCTTTGTTTAATTTTTGTACCAATTGTTGAGTTTGATGAGAATCGATTTTATCAATTACAGAAATCATCTCACTCATTCCTAAGATTCTGCAAGCCATACGTTCTGGATCAAAGGATTCTATTGCTTCAATCTTTTCTCCTAAACCAATAAATTTTATTGGTTTACCAGTAATTTGCCGAATTGATAATGTAACTCCACCTCTCGCATCACCATCTAACTTAGTTAACATAATACCAGTAATGGATAGTATTTCATTAAATGCTCTGGCTGAATTTATTGCATCTTGACCTGTCATAGCATCAACTACAAAAATAGTTTCTATAGGATTTGTAATGCTATGAATTTGTTTGATTTCATCCATCATTTTTGTATCAATATGTAGACGACCAGCAGTATCTACTAATAAAACATCATACAACTTTTGCTGTGCTTGTTGGAGTGCATTAGTTACAATCTCAATTGGATGATTGATGATCTTATTATTATTTGATAAATAACAATCTATACCTGCTTGTTTAGCAAGCATTTCCAACTGAATTAATGCTGCTGGACGATAAATATCTACAGATACTGTCATAATTTTTTTTTTATATTGATCTCGTAATAATTTACCAATTTTGATAACACTAGTTGTTTTACCAGTTCCCTGTAATCCTACGAGTAAAATTACTGCTGGTGGAGAAGTTGAAAGATTAATTTTATTATCTTTTTCTCCCATTGCTCTGATGAGTTCTTGTTTGACTATTTTTATAAATTCTTGCCCTGGTGTAAAACTGTTACTTACAGTATGTCCCATTGCAATAGATTTTACACGATTTACAAAATCTTTTACTATCGGAAGAGCAACATCTGCGTCTAATAATGCGTGATAAACTTCACGCAAAGTATCATTGATATTAGTTTCAGTTATTCGTCCATAACCTTTGATTTTGTGTAAAATACTATATAGTCTATTAGTTAAATTTTCAAACATAAAAATCTATAGTTGTTTATAATAGTTATAATTTGATAAGAAAGTAATAAAATTTTTTTTATCAGTAGTTTCAAACTCTGATTGAAGTAAAAATGATGTGACAACCTCTTGGTTAAATTGTTCTTGAGTTAAAATTTGAAAATCTTCTTTAAGTAAAATATTATGATAATTCTCAGATAATTTCATTCCGGTTTTTATTAACCCTTGTTTTTTCATTAAATTCAAAATCTGTGAGGAATAAGTTAATTTTGGATCATCAAATAAATTTATTATATAGTCACATGTATCTTTATAATCATTAAAATTATTATTAAAATCTAATATATTTGCTAAAAATTTTAATTCTTGTACAATACTTTTACCTATTTTTACTAATGGTATTAAAGTTTTATTAATATAAATTTTCTGTTCGGGATTACGTCCATATAACGCTACTATCTCCCAATTTTTACGACTGTTAATTAATTCGGTTTGGTTCATTTCTATCTTATCGATTAATAAACACCATAATAAAAATAAATCTAAAAATCTAATTTGTTTTAAATCTATTCCAATTGGAGTAAATGGATTAATATCTAAAGAACGTACTTCAACATATTCAATTCCTTTACGCATTAGTGCTTTAGATATCGATTCTCCTTCATAAATGACACATTTTGGACGTATTGGAGCATAAAATTCATTTTCTGTTTGTAATAAGTTAGTATTCATTTGAATAAATTGACCATTTTTTTTTAACCCGATATGTGTATATTTATCATAAGGAGTTTTAAGAGCTTTTTGTAAACTACTGACATAACCTTTTAAACTATTAAAATTAATTTCTAAATTTTTCTGTGACTCACTAAGATATCCAAGTGGACTAAGACGTAATGAGGTTGCAAAAGGTAAATAGAGCATCTCATTGTTATGACATTTAAAATCTAATGAAGTTGTTTTACCTTGCAAAAACGATGGAGAAATTGCAGGAGATGCACCAAATAGATATGGTATTACCCATCCAAATCTATAATAATTACGTATTAAATTTAAATAACTTGCTGAAATAAATTCTTTATTACTTTCTAGATTTTCTATTCCATAGCATGTTTGCCAAAAATTAAGAGGTAAAGAAAAATTATAATGTACTCCTGAAATAATTTGCATCATACTGCCATAACGATATTTTAAACCAGTACGATAGAGTGTTTTTAGTTTTCCAATATTAGATATTCCATATTTAGCTACATTGATATTGTCTTCACTATTCACGACAGTTGGCATACTCAATGACCACATCCGTTCATGTTCATTATCTAATTTATGGACTACATGACGATGCAAATCTCTCAAAAAACTAATAAGATATGTTACATTATTACTTACAGGAGTAATAAATTCTAAAAGAGCTTCAGCATAATCAGTTGTAATCCACTTATGTGTTAATGCTGATCCAAGAGATGATGGATGTGTAGTTGTTACTATATTTCCATTAAGTTGAACACGTAGTGTTTCTCTTTCTATTCCACGATTAATATCTTCCAGAATCTCTGGATGTGATTCAAGCAATGGAATTATAGATTTTATATTGGGTATCAATTCACTAAATCTTTCAGATTTATTATTAATCATACTCTAACTCTAAATCATAAATTACGCACCCGGAAGGATTTGAACCTACGACCTCTCAGTTCGTAGCCGAGTGCTCTATCCAACTGAGCTACGGGTGCTACTTACTTTACTCAACAACAAGTAATTTATTCTTAGAAGATGATTGAATATAGTAAACAACAACAGTGAGGGTGGGATTCGAACCCACGATGCAGTTTGACCACATGCTCCCTTAGCAGGGGAGCGCCTTCAACCACTCGGCCACCTCACTTTTTAAAATTAGCACAATCATCTATTTTTACTATTATTTATTTATATGTCAAATAATTCAAACAATTTTTTAGATAATCTTAATACAAGAATCATTCATTGTTATGATATTCTATCATGATTTGCTTGAATTCGTTTATAGATTTCTTCACGATGAACTGCAATATTTTTTGGAGCTTTTATACCAATACGTACTTGATTACCTTTTACTTTTAACACGGTTACAATTATTTCATTACCTATCATAAAAATTTCACCAACTCTACGAGTTAGAATCAACATTCTGTACTCCTATTATGGAATTAAATAACTATTTATGTTATCCGAATCAAGAAATTAGTATTAATTGAAAATCAATCGACTATTTTGTTTATTTTTTTTGAAGATTTAAATTACCTCTTGATTAAGTAAGTGATAATTTATTGGTTATAAAACTTTTAATTTCACTTAAGAGAGTTGGTAAAATGGCTACTGATGTTCCATATGCTTGAGCAATCTCTTTACTACCTCCACCCTTTCCATGAATTTTAGGAAGAACTAGATTGATTAAATCATATGCCGTAAATGTCTTAATTAGATCTGGAGTTACTGAAGCTATTAATAATAGTTGATTGTTATTAGTTACTGTACCTAAAAAAATAACTACGGATTTTAGTTGTTTTTTTATACTTGTAACAATAGATCTAAGTGTTTTTTCTTCAAAATTACTTAACTGATTAATTACTATATTAGTGTTATTTATTTGAAACACTTTTTTTAGAATAAACGTACAATCTCTAATGCTTTTTTCATTTGTTAACTTTGCCAATTGTTTTTTCAGAAGATTAATTTCTTGCTTCAATGAATGTATTTTATCCAGGATTTTATCTTCATTAGTTCGAAGAATCAAATTAATATTTTGTAAAATTTCTTTTTGAATTTGTATTTGTTCTAAAGCTATTTCTCCTGTACTAGCTTCTATACGTCTAATACCTGCTGAGATACTGGATTCGTTATTAATACGAAATAAACCAATTTGTCCTGTATGCTTCACATGAGTTCCATTACATAATTCAGTGGAAAAATTGCCTATTGTTAATACTCTAACTTTTTTATCATATTTATTCTCAAATAATGCTATGGCACCTTTTTCTTTTGCAACTTCATATTCCATAATGTTAGATTTAACTGGTAGATTATGAAAGATTTGTTTGTTTACCATAGACTCAATAGCACGAAGTTCTTGTGGTTTTATTTTAGCAAAATGAACAAAATCGAAACGTAAATATTTTTCATTTATTAATGATCCTTTTTGTATTACGTGATTTCCAAAAAATTTACGTAATGTAGAATGTAACAAATGTGTAGCAGAATGGTTTCTACAAATGTTATTACGACGATTAATATCTATAGATGCAGTAACATTATCTCCTATATGAAAAGAACCCTTCGTCATTTTTCCTATATGATAAACAGCATTACCAATTTTTTGTGTATTGTTAACGATAAACTCTCCAGTATTATCTGTAGTAATAAACTTACCGGTATCTCCAACTTGACCACCTGATTCACTATAGAAAGGAGTACAATCCAAAATAATAATTCCCTCTTCTTTTTCCGATATCATGGTTTTTAGTTCATGTGATACAATTATAGCAATGATAGTGGTTTGTAGTAATTGATGATAATCATGTCCTTGGAATCTAGTAGTAAGATTATCAAGATTTATTACTTTATTATTATTAATAAAATTATTGTATTTTCGACTACGTTGCTGCTGTAATTCCATTAATAATTTAAACCCATCATTATCTATTTTAACTTGCTGCTCACGACAGATTTCAGTTATTAATTCTAAAGGAAATCCATAAGTATCATATAAACGAAAAGCTGTTTCACCATCTAGTATATTTCCATGTAGTTTTGATAATGCTTCATTTAATAATGAATTACCTCGTTCTAAAGTTTGTGCAAATTTTTCTTCTTCTAATTTTAATATCTTTTCAATAATTAATTGCTGATTTTTAATGGATTCTGCTACGGTTCCCATCACTTGTATAAGAGGCATTACTAATTTATAAAAAAAAGGTTCTTTTATTCCCAAAAGATATCCATGACGTATAGCACGTCGAATAATATGACGTAATACATATCCTCGTCCTTCATTAGAAGGTAAAAGACCATCAGCAATAAGAAAAGCACAAGAACGTATATGATCAGCAATAACTCTTAGTGATTGATAATTCTCTTTTGAAGTTGTTGATGTGATTAAAACAATATGTTTAATTAAGTCTCGAAAAATATCAATATCGTAATTACTGTCTACTTTTTGTAATACAGCTGCAAGACGTTCTAATCCCATTCCAGTATCTATAGAGGGTGAAGGTAATGGAATCATAGAACCATCTTCTTGTCGATTATATTCCATGAATACAATATTCCAAATTTCAATATAGCGAGCACCCGTCACTGGTTCTAAACTTCCGGGAGGAGATCCCAAAATATGAGGTCCTCGATCATAAAAAATTTCTGTACTAGGTCCACAAGGTCCAGTATCGCCCATTTGCCAAAAATTATCTTCAGAAAAGTTTCTATGATGTGGTATTGAGTTAGCTCCAATACTAATGAGATGTTCATGAGGTATTCCGATTTCATTTGCCCAAATATCATAGGATTCATAATCTGTCTTATGCACAGTAATCCATAAATTATCTTTTGGTATATTAAACCAATGTGAACTAGTTAGTAATTCCCAAGCTAATTGAATAGCTTTTTTTTTAAAATAATCTCCAAAACTAAAATTACCTAACATTTCAAAAAAAGTATGATGACTAGAAGTATAACCTACATTTTCTAGATCGTTATGTTTTCCTCCTGCTCGCATACAACGTTGCGATGTTGTAGCACTCAAAAACAACAATTTTTCTTTTCCTAAAAAAACATTTTTAAATTGGTTCATCCCCGCATTAGTAAAAAGCAATGAAGTATCATTCTTGGGGATTAAAGAACTGCTACTTATTACTTTGTGACCTTGGTTTCTAAAAAAATCTAAAAAATTTTGACGAATTTCTGTAGTATTTTTATACTTCATAAATCTTAACTGTCCTCAAAAAACCGCTAGTGTTGTAGTGAAGTGAATTAGTAATTTTATTTTACTTTTCTTCTACTTTCTCTGGTATTAATAAGATTTGTCGTAATTTTTGTTCAAGTTCATTAGCTATATCAAGATGTTCTTTTAAATAATGACTAGCATTCACTTTACCTTGTCCTATGGTTAGACCATTATAGCTATACCAAATACCTGCTTTTTCTATTAAATTATTTTTAACTCCTAAATCTAGAATTTCACCATAAAGATTAATGCCTTCACCGTATATTATTTGAAAATCGGCTTGTTTAAATGGAACTGCTACTTTATTTTTAACAATCTTCACACGTGTTTCACTACCTATTACATTATCACCATTTTTAATCGAACCAATTCTACGAATATCAAGACGTATTGAAGCATAAAATTTTAATGCATTACCACCAGTGGTAGTTTCAGGATTACCAAACATTAATCCAATTTTCATGCGAATTTGATTAATAAAAATTAATAGAGTATTAGATTGTTTTAAAGTTCCAGCTAGTTTACGCATAGCTTGACTCATCATACGAGCTGCAAGTCCTATATGTAATTCCCCAATATCCCCTTCAATTTCTGCTTTGGGTGTAAGTGCTGCTACCGAATCTACAATAATTACATCTACAGCTCCAGAACGAGCAAGAACATCACAAATATCTAAAGCTTGTTCACCAGTATCGGGTTGTGAACATAACAAATTATCTATATCCACACCTAATACTTTTGCATATCCTGGATCTAAAGCATGTTCTGCATCTATAAAAGCACAAGTTTTATTTTGTCTCTGTGCAGCTGCAATTACTTGAAGTGTTAAAGTAGTCTTACCAGAAGATTCAGGACCATAGATTTCGACGATTCTACCTAATGGTAAACCACCTACCCCTAAAGCCAGATCTAAAGTTAAGGAACCTGTAGATATAGTTTCTACATCCATTGCTCTATTTTCTCCTAAACGCATAATAGAGCCTTTGCCAAATTGCTTTTCAATTTGTCCCAGTGCAGCTAAAAGAGCCTTTTGTTTATTTTCTTGATTCACTGAAAGCTTATCCCTAAATACTTAGTAAAATTAATAAGATTTATATCTAGTTAAATTAAAATTAGTTATTTTATATAAATTAAGGTTTATACAAACAATATTCTAAATTTAATATTATATCATAGGAATGTTAATCATGGATATTTCTAATCATACACCAATGATACAACAATATTTACGTATTAAAGCTGAACATAAAGATAGTCTACTTTTTTATCGGATGGGAGATTTTTATGAACTGTTTTTTGAAGATGCAAAGCGTGCCTCACAATTATTAAATATTTCTCTAACGCAACGTGGAAAATCTAATAATCAGCCCATACCTATGGCAGGTATACCTTATCATGCAGTAGAAAATTACCTAGCTAAATTAGTACATCTTGGAGAATCAGTAGCTATTTGTGAACAAATTAATAATTATCCATTATTAAATGTAGGTCAAGGTCCTGTAGAACGCAAAGTAGTACGTATTATTACTCCAGGAACAATAAGTGATGAAGATCTCTTGCACGACTCTACAACAGATAATCTTTTAGCTGCTATTTGGTATAAATCCCAACAAGGGTTTGGTTATGCTACTATTGATATTAGTTCGGGTGATTTCAGATTAGTAGAACCACATGATAAAGAAAGTATGATCTCAGAAATTTATAGAACTAATCCTGCCGAAATTCTGTATCCTGAAGAATTTGATGCTTATGAAATTATTGAACATCGTAAAGCGATACGTCGGCGTCCACTCTGGGAATTTGAATTAGATTCTGCACGTCAACAATTAAATCTTCAATTTGGTACTCGTGAACTGAATGGATTTGGTGTGAATCATGCTAATCGAGCTTTACGATGTGCCGGATGTTTACTGCAATATATTAAAAATACTCAGCAAACTACTCTTCCTCATATTCGATCTATAAAATTTGAGAATCAACAAGATACTATTATTATGGATGTAACAACTCTCCGTAACTTAGAAATTACACAAAATATTTCGGGAGGTTATAATAATACATTATCATCTATATTAGATAATACAGTAACTCCGATGGGAAGTAGACTGTTGAAACGTTGGTTACATAAACCTACACGAAATATACAAATAGTTTATAGCCGTCAAAACAGTATAGAGATACTACTGCAAAATATTATGCTTAATACTACTATTAAAACCATCTTACGTAACATAGGAGATTTTGAACGTATTATAGCACGTTTAGCATTACGGACTGCTAAACCTCGTGATTTTGTACGTATACGTAAGATTTTTCAGCAGCTACCTAAAATACATGATTTACTTATTACGGTTCAGATTAAATCTGATTTGATTCAAGACATAATAAATAAAATTGGAAATTTTGAACCATTATTGCAATTATTAGAACGTGCTCTAGTTGAAAATCCTCCCAGTTTAATAAGAGATGGAGGGGTCATTGCTACTGGATATAATGTTGAGTTAGATAAATTACGTGTCTTTTCTAATGGCGCTAGTAATTATTTAACTAACTTAGAAAGTATGGAACGTGAAAAATCTGGATTAGATAATCTCAAAATTGGATTTAATGCTATTCATGGTTATTATATTCAAGTAAATCGTAGTCAAAGTAATCGTGTTCCTACCAATTATATACGACGTCAAACTCTCAAAAATCATGAGCGTTATATTATTCCAGAATTAAAAAAATATGAAGATAAAGTGTTAACTTCTAAAGCAAAAAGTTTAGCACTGGAAAAAAAATTGTATAATGAACTATTTGAAATGATTTTACCATATATTTCAGCTTTACAATTAAGTGCAAAAGCTCTAGCTGAACTTGATGTTTTAATTAATCTGGCCGAACGTGCATGTGTCTTAAATTACTCTAAACCAATTTTAAGCCAGACTGACTGGGGCATAATTTTAAAAAATGCTCGTCATCCTGTAGTTGAAAGGGTTAGAAATGAACCCTTCATTGCTAATCCATTATCATTAACATCACAGAATCGTCTAATTCTTATTACAGGTCCTAATATGGGTGGAAAAAGTACTTATATGCGTCAAACGGCACTCATTGTATTAATGACATATATTGGTAGTTATGTACCTGCTGAATACGCACAAATCGGTCCGATTGATAGAATTTTTACACGTATAGGATCTGCAGATGATTTAGCATCTAGTCGTTCAACTTTTATGGTTGAAATGACAGAAATAGCGAATATATTACATAATGCTACAGAAAATAGTCTAGTATTGATAGATGAAATTGGAAGAGGTACATCAACATATGATGGTTTATCATTAGCATGGGCTAGTGCTGAAACCTTGGCTAGTAAGATAAAATCTATGACAATGTTTGCTACACATTATTTGGAACTAACTTCTTTACAAGAACAAACCGAAGGAGTATTAAATCTATATTTTGATGCAATTGAATATGATACGAAAATTGCTTTTTTACATACTGTACATAAAGGAGCAGCAAAGAAAAGTTATGGTTTAGCTGTTGCGGCTTTAGCTGGAGTACCTAAATATGTTATAAATAGAGCAAGAGAAAAACTCCAAGATTTAGAAAAATTATGTAAAGATAATAATCTAATTTCATCAGGTTTTATTCCTTATTATGCTGAGAATGAGGCTTCTACACAATTTAAATTAAATCCCGTTATAATCAAATTACAAAGATTAAATCCTGACACTTTAACTCCACGTGAAGCATTAGAATTAATTTATGAATTAAAAAATTTGGCGGTGGAATAAAAAAATCCACCGCAGTAAAAATTAATTGATTAACTAACAAAAAAGACCTTCTATATTCAATCCGTGTGAATGTAAAATGTCACGTAATTGGCGTAATGCTTCAACTTGAATTTGACGTACTCGTTCTCTTGTTAATCCAATTTCACGACCAACATCTTCAAGTGTTGAAGCTTCGTAACCTAATAATCCAAATCTACGTGCTAATACTTCTCGTTGCTTAGCAGTAAGTTCATATAACCATTTTATAATACTTTCTTTCATATTTTCATATTGCGTGGTATCTTCAGGACCTAAGTATTTTTCATCAGCTAAAATATCTAGTAAAATTTTGTCTGACTCATTATTATAAAAAGGTGTATCTACTGAAGAGATATGTTCATTAAGTCGAAGCATACGGTTTACATTAGCAAGAGGTTTATCAAGTTGTATTGCAATTTCTTGAGCACTAGGTTCATGATCTCGTTTATGTAATAACTCACGAGAAGTACGTAAATAAATATTTAATTCTTTTACAATATGAATAGGTAATCTAATAGTACGTGTTTGATTCATAATAGCTCGTTCTATAGTTTGACGAATCCACCAGGTAGCGTAAGTTGAAAAACGGAATCCTCTTTCTGGATCAAACTTTTCTACTGCCCTAATAAGCCCAACATTTCCTTCTTCTATTAAATCAAGTAATGCTAAACCTCTATTACTATAACGACGAGCAATTTTTACTACTAAACGTAAATTACTTACTATCATACGTTTACGTGAAGTAATATCACCTAATAAAGCACGTTTTGAAAACAGTATTTCTTCTTCTGGCGTTAATAATGGAGAAAATCCAATTTCTCCTAAATAAAGCTGTGTAACATCTAACACACGTTGTGTTGTTGTAAAATCAGTAATTTCATTTCTTCTACCAAAATCAGTAAATTTATTGTCATCAAAAACATCAGTGAAGATTTCTTCTAGTTGTTCTTCATGGTTTCCTTCATCTAATAACTGTAAATCATTCAATTCCAGTAGGTTTTGGCTCATAATAGCTCCTTACCTATAAAAACCACACTAATCGAATTAGTGTTAATTTTAGCTAATGTTTTATTTCTCTTGATTAATTAATTGTTCAGATTAATTTCTTTTGTATGATAAATTTCGTTGGGATTTTGGAAAAAATTATTTCTTTTGACTGGTTTTTTATATTCCAAAAAAGACACTTTTTTGGACCATATGAGTTTGATATGAAGAAGATTATTTTATTGGAATGATTAACATTTTGAAGAACATAATTATCTTGTCGTATCAATTCAATCAATATAAATTGTAAAATTATGTAAAATAATATCCATCCATGAATACTATTTATTCATTATAGTCTTTGGATATTTTATTTGCTGCATTATACAAAAATATTTTAATTTATATCTTACTTATAGTTGTTGAAGTAATAATATAATTGCATGACAAGCAATTCCTTCTTTACGTCCAATAAATCCTAATTTTTCAGTAGTTGTTGCTTTAATATTTACTTGGTTTAATTTACATTGAAGATCTTTAGATATATTCATACGCATAGGTGTGACATAGGGAAGAATTAAAGGAATTTCAGTAATAATGGTAATATCAATATTACCTATTATATAATACATATCTCGAATTTGTTGCCAACAAGTATGTAGTAGACTTCTACTGTTTGCTGATTTATAAGTTTCATTATCATTTGGAAATAATGTCCCAATATCGCCAAGTGCAACAGCACCTAACAATGCATCCATAACCGCATGAAGAACAACATCACCATCAGAGTGAGAAAGAACGCCTGGTATATTAGGTATTGTTACTCCTCCAAGAATAAGTTTTTTGTCTAGTTGTGAAGAAAAAGCATGAATATCAAAGCCATGACCAATACGCATTATGTATTATCTCTATTTATATATTTGTTTTGTATATAAAACTTAGCTAATTCTAGATCTTCAGGGTATGTAATCTTAATATTATCAGTACGTCCAACAATTAATGATGGATAATAACCACAATATTCTAAAGCCGAAGAATCATCAGTAAGTTCAATATTTTTTTTTAAAGCATGTTGTAAACATTTACGGAATAAAGTTATAGGAAATAACTGTGGTGTTAAAGCATGCCATAAATTCTTACGTTTAATTGTATAAGATATTATTGGTTGATTTAATTGACTTCTTTTAATAGTATCACGCACTGGAGCTACTAATATACCACCAATAGAATTAATATGTCTGATAGATAATAAACGATCTAAATCTTTACGACATAAAAAAGGACGTACGGCATCGTGAATAAGAATCCATTTTTCTGGCGAATCATTTTTAATGGCTTGTAATCCTGCCATAACGGAACCAGCTCGAGTGTTATCACCAATAATAGTTGTAATACGTTTTTTATAATTTCTTAGTATAGATAATGAGTGAAACCATTTATCATGACAATTTAAAACTATAATTATGCGATTAATAAGTGGATGTTCTAATAAAATTGCTAATGTATATTCTATAATAGTTTTACCATTAATAGTAACGTATTGTTTCGGATAAGAAGATTGCATTCTTTTTCCGCTTCCTGCCGCCGGAATAATAGCAGCAATATTGGAAATATTTTTTGTCAAATCCATATTTTTAATTTTGAGAAGATTGAAAAACATCTGAATTAATTATTATTAAATCTCATTACTTTGCTAAATGAAATCTGATTTCCTAAAACTTCTTCAATACGAAGAAGCCGATTATATTTAGCCACTCTTTCAGATCTACTTAGAGAACCAGTTTTAATTTGAGATGCTGCAGTTCCTACTGCTAAATCGGCAATTATTGTATCTTCTGTTTCACCAGAACGGTGAGATATAATTACTTCATAACCTGATAACTGAGCCATTTTTATAGTATCTAAAGTTTCACTTAAGGTTCCAATTTGATTTAATTTAATAATTATAGAATTAGCAATATTCTTTTGAATTCCTTGTCGCAGTCTATTTTTATTAGTAACAAAGAGATCATCTCCAACAATCTGTATTTTTTTCCCTAATCGTAGGGTTTGGTATGCAAAACCTTCCCAATCAGATTCATGAAGTCCATCTTCAATAGATACTATTGGATAGTTTTGTGATAATTGTTCAAGATAATGTGTTAGTTCTTTTGAAGAAAAATCTTGAGTTTCACTAGCAAGTATATATCTTTTGGATTTATCATTAAACCATTCTGAAGCTGCACAATCTATGGCGAGGAGAATATCTTTACCTACGATATAACCTGATATTTCTATAGCATCAATAATATAATTTAATGCCTCTACATGAGATCCTAAATTAGGAGCATAACCACCTTCATAACCAACAGCATTATTCATACTGGATTCTCTCAGTCTTTTTCCTAAATGAAAAAATATCTCACAACCCATCTGAATAGCTTTTTTTATATTAGTTGCTGCAATCGGTATAATCATAAATTCTTGAATATCAAGATTATTATTAGCGTGTTTTCCCCCATTAAGAATATTCATCAGAGGAAGTGGCATTAAATATTTTCCTGAGGTTCCATGTAATTCAGAAATATATTCATATAGTGCTATTTTTTTTACTGACGCTGCTGCTCTTACATTAGCTAATGAAACAGCTAAAATAGAATTTGCTCCTAATTTAGATTTATTTTTAGTACCATCTAAATTAATCATAATATTATCAATATGTTGTTGATCCATGACATCTTGACCTATTAATGAGGGAGCAATATTATTATTAATAATAAAAATAGATTTTTTTACTCCTTGTCCAAAAAAACGAGATGGATCTCCATCACGAATTTCTAATGCTTCATAAGAACCTATCGAGGATCCTGATGGAACCGAAGCTATTCCAATTGATCCACATGCTACATGAATTTCAGCTTCAACCGTAGGATAACCACGAGAATCGATAATTTCACGACTAATGACTTTTATTATTTTAGACATTAACAAATCTCTCTCTTCTAACAAATTGTTTTAAAAAATTTGTAATTTATTATATTGACTGGCGGCTTTGATAAAACCTTCAAATAAAGGATGTCCTTCTCTAGGATTAGAGGTAAATTCTGGATGAAATTGACATGCAATAAACCAGGGATGATTGGGCATTTCTATAATTTCTACTAATTTTGAATCTGATGATCTACCAGTTATATTTAAACCTGCTTTTTCAAGTTGTTTAATTAAAATATTATTAGCTTCATATCTATGACGATGACGTTCAATAATAACTGGTGTATTATATAATTTTCGCGCTAAGCTATTTTTTTTTAGGTGACACAGTTGACTTCCAAGACGCATAGTTCCTCCAAACCAGTTCTCTTTTTTAGGGTATAATGGAAGGTGTTCTTTATAATTAGAATTCCATTCAGTAATTAAAGTAACAATTGGATGTTTACAATTAGGTTGAAATTCAGAAGAATTAGCCTCTTTGATTCCAACTACATTACGTGCAAATTCCATTAATGCGACTTGCATTCCTAAACATATTCCTAAATATGGAATATGTTTCTCTCTAGCATATTGTACGGTCATTAATTTTCCATCTATACCTCTATAACCAAAACCACCCGGAACTAAAAGAGCATCAATATTTTTTAAAATTATTATGCCATATTTTTCAACATCTTCAGAGTTAATCAGTTTTATATTTACTGTTATCCTATGTTTAATACCTCCATGTTTTAGCGCTTCAATAACTGATTTATATGCATCAGGAAAATTGACATATTTTCCTACCATTCCTATGGTTACTGATTCTTTAGGATGAGATTCTTTATAAAGAATTTGTTCCCATTCTGACATATCAGCGGATGGCGATAATAAATGTAATTTGTTACAAATATATTCATCTAAACCTTGTGATTGTAATAACAAAGGAATGTTATAAATGGAGTTGACATGTTTTAATGTTATTACAGCTTTTGTGGGGAGATTACAAAATAAAGCAATTTTGGTACGTGCATTATCATGAAGATCATCTTCACATCTACAAATTAAAATATCTGGTTGTATTCCAAGAGACAGCAATTTTTGTACGGAATGTTGAGTAGGTTTAGTTTTGATTTCAGAAGCGTTGTTAGTAATAACTAAAGTTAGATGCATATAAATAGTATGTCTTCGTCCAACTTCAAGAGCAATTTGACGAATAGCTTCAAAAAAGGGTAAGGATTCGATATCACCGACAGTACCACCAATTTCTACTAAAATAATATCATAACCTATTGCCGCCTCATTAATACGTTTTTTAATAGCATTAGTTATGTGAGGTATAACTTGTATAGTAGATCCTAAATAATCACCACGTCGTTCTTTTCTTAAAATTTCCGCATAAATTTGTCCAGTAGTAAGATTGTTAAGACGAGTCATACGAGTACGAATAAACCTTTCATAATGACCTAAATCTAAATCAGTTTCAGCTCCATCTTCAGTAACAAAGACTTCTCCATGTTCAAGAGGACTAATTGTTCCTGTATCTACATTAATATATGGATCTAATTTAATAAGTGTTATTTTCAAACCACGAGCTTCAAGAAGAGCTGCTATAGATGCTGCAGTGATTCCTTTTCCAAGAGAAGAAATTACTCCTCCAGTAATAAAAATATAATTAGTTGCCATAATAATTATTATATAGCTGAGAATTAATATGGAATAATAGTATACAAAGATATTATTTCTAATACAATTAATAGCAATTAATTTAAAATTATTTTCAATGATCAAATCATATGAAAAATACTTTATATCTCCAACATATTATTTCTATAAAAGATTTTAATATTGAAAAAATTCAGTTAGTTCTTAAAATGGCAGCTTATTTAAAATTACATAATCCGTTAAATTTATTACCAAATAAAAGTATTGCCGTTTGTTTTTTTGAAGCTTCTACACGAACACGTCTATCTTTTGAAAGTGCTATGCATCGCCTTGGCGGATCTGTCATAGGATTTTCAGATAGTAGTAATACCTCTTTTTATAAAGGAGAAAGTCTTGCTGATACTATTAAAGTTATTAGTTCATATGTTAATGCTATTATTATTCGTCATCCTCAAGAGGGAGCCGCATTATTTGCCACTAAGTTTTCCGAGTCTGTACCTATTATAAATGCTGGTGATGGGTCTAATGAACATCCTACCCAAACCTTATTAGATCTATTTACTATTTTTGAAACGCAAAAAAGATTATGTAATCTTAATATTGGAATGATGGGTGATCTTAAATATGGACGTACTATACATTCTTTAGCACAAGCTATATCACAATATAAGGAAAATAGATTTTTTTTGTTATCCGCACCTTCCTTAACCATGCCTCAGAAGATTATTGATTTATTTCATGAAAAAAAAGTACAATGGAGTTATCATACTCATCTAAAAGAAATACTTCATAAATTAGATATTCTTTATATAACAAGAATACAAACAGAAAGATTAAATTCATTAGAATCTAATTTGAATAAAATCCCATATATTTTACATGCTAAGGATCTTATTAATGTACGTAGCAATCTAAAAATTTTACATCCTTTACCGCGTTTAAGAGAAATATCGGAGGATGTAGATAAAACTAATTATGCTTGGTATTTTCAGCAAGCATCTAATGGATTATATACTCGTCAAGCAATATTATTACTAGTATTAAATAAGGATTTATATTTATAACTCAAAATATAAATCAACGATTTAATCTTTCTTTTGTCCTTTAGTAACTCTTTCATTTTTACCATAATCAAAATAAGTTAAAATTTTTTGAAATTGATTCTTTCTCATGAGATTACGTACATCTTGACCCTGTAACCAACCATGTTCTACTAGTAACCATCCAGATGGTTTGAGATATTTAGCCGCATTAGAAATAATTGTTTTTAGATCAAAAAAACCACGTTCTTTTGAAATTAAAGCATTTTTCGGTTCAAAACGTAAATCACCGTGTTGTAAATGTTTATCTAAAGCATCAATGTAGGGTGGATTACTAACAATCACATGAAAATTATGATCATAAAGTTCACTAAACCAATTGCTATAAATAAAAGAAACATTCTGTATATTTAATTTTTTAGCATTTTGCTGTGCTAATAATAAAGTATCTTTATTATTATCAACTCCTAAGATAAAACAATTAGGACGTTCTACAGCTATAGCTAATGAAATAGCTCCGGTACCGGTTCCTAAATCTAATACTGATATAGTAAGATTTTTTTTTATATGTAAGATTGCTTCTGACACTAATATCTCAGTATCAGCTCTCGGAATGAAAGATATTGGAGATACACTAAGAGGTAAAGACCAAAATTCTTGTTTTTCTATAATATATGCAATAGGTTCACCATTCCTTCTTCTTTTTAAAACAGATTTGAATTTTTCAGCTTCACTTTGATTTAGTATATATACATCCTCAAAAGTTTTTAACCAAGTTAAAGATTGTCCCGTAACAAATTCTAACAACACTTCCACATCATATTTAGGAGTTGTACTAACATTAATAAGCATTGATTTAGCAAAATTCAACCAACTTTTAATATTCATAATGAATAATTTTATTGAAACTCTTTGATTTGTATTAGTTCATTAGCTTGATGTTCTTGTAATAAAGGATCAATAATTATATCTAAATTTCCTGTCATTATATCTTCTATATAATAAATAGTAAGATTAATTCTATGATCAGTAACACGACCCTGTGGAAAATTATAAGTACGACTTCGATCAGAACGATCACCACTTCCTAATAAATGACGACGTTTTTTAGTTTCTTCCTGATGAATTTTTGTCATTTCTGCCGCATGAATACGGGATTTGAGTACATCTAAGGCTTTGGATTTATTTTTATGCTGTGAACGTTCATCTTGACATTCTACTACAATACCAGTCGGTAAATGAGTAATCCGTATAGCTGAATCAGTCGTATTAACATGCTGTCCACCAGCTCCTGACGATCTAAAAGTATCTATTTTTAAATCTTCCATTTTAATGTTAATTAATTCTGTAGGGGGTAGTTCAGGCATAACAGCTACCGTACATGTAGAAGTATGTATACGTCCTTGCGATTCGGTTTTAGGAACTCGTTGTACTCGATGACCTCCCGATTCAAATTTTAAACGTCCATATGCTTGTTTTCCTGTTACTTTAGTTATAAGTGTTTTATAACCACCACCTTCTGCTTCACTATAACTTATAATTTGTATATTCCACCCACGTTTTATAGCATAATTACTATACATTTTGAATAAGTCACTCACAAAAAGCGCTGCTTCATTTCCACCTGTTCCAGCACGTATCTCAATATAACAATTATTTTCATCATTCGAATCTTTAGATAATAATAATCGTTGTAATTTATCCTCAATAATAGCTTGATTTGCATAAATTTTATTTAACTCATCATGTGCTAAATCTCGTATTTCATAATCTTCGAGTAAGAGAGTTATATCTTTGATATTTTCTTGTAGATTCTGCCATTGAATAAAATATTTTATTATTTCAGATAATTTAATATATTCACGAGATAACTTCTGAACATTAGAATAGTGAGTCGTTGATTGACTAAGTAGTAATTCTATTTCTTCATAACGTTTTTTTAATAATTCTAATTTAGCAATTAAAGAACTTTTCATCTCATTGATTAAATTCAATCAGTTTGACTATAACCTTAACATTTTACAGCCGAATTCATAAAAATTATTTTTATTATAATAAAAATTATAATATATATAAATATATAGATACATTTTCTATAAAAACATTGGAGATTAAAATGATTACTTGGCCATCACCAGCAAAATTAAATCTTTTTCTTTATATTAATGGTCAATATTCTAATGGATATCATCAGTTACAAACACTTATTTGTTTTTTATCGTATTGGGATACTATAACTATTATTCCAAATAATCGGGGTAAAATTACCTTATATTCCTCTCTCAAAGAGATACCAATGGAAAATAATCTTATTGTTCGAGCTGGAAAATTATTACAGCAATATATTGTGAAAAAAAATTTATTCTTCAAAAATCCAGGTGCAGAGATTACATTAATAAAAAGATTACCAATTGGTGGTGGATTAGGAGGAGGATCATCTAATGCTGCAACTACCTTAATTGCACTAAATTATCTTTGGAATACTCATTTAACTATAGATGATTTAACTTTTTTAGGTTTACAATTAGGATGTGATGTTCCGGTTTTTGTAAAAGGTTATGCAGCTTTTGCTGAAGGATTAGGACATAAATTACAACCAGTTCAATTACCAGAAAAATGGTATTTAATTTTAGTACCTGATATTCAAATTTCTACTGCTTTAATTTTTAAAGATCCAGAATTAAAAAGAAATACTCCAATTCGTACATTACAAGAATTATTATATATAACACCTTTCTCTAATGATTGTGAATGGATAGTTAGAAAACGTTATCAAGAAATTGAAAAAATATTTCAGTGTTTATCAAACAATGCAATAATCTCACGTATGACAGGAACAGGTAGTTGTATTTTTTGCGAATTTGATAATAAATTTATGGCGTATCATCTTCTTAAACAGTTTTCAAAATGGAAATATCATGCATTTATTGCACAAGGGTTAAATATTTCTCCTTTACATAGTTTCTATTCAATCATTAGGTAATTAATGAAATTTTATAATAGAATATTTATAATAAATAAGATAAATAATGTTTATTGGATTAAATCATATGAAAATTTTTATGGGTAATTCTATACCAGATCTCGCACAACAGATTGCAAGTCGTTTATATGTAAACTTAGGAGATACTTGTGTAGGAAAATTTAGTGATGGTGAAATTAGTGTACAAATTAATGAAAATGTACGAGGTGATGATATCTTTCTAATTCAATCTACTTGCGCTCCTACTAATGATAATTTTATGGAGTTAATAGTTTTAATAGATGCATTTCGAAGAGCTTCTGCAGGTAGGATTACAGCTGTAATTCCTTACTTTGGTTATGCACGACAAGATAGACGTGTACGTTCAGCAAGAGTTCCTATTACAGCCAAAGTAGTTGCTGATTGTTTATGTAGCGTTGGGGTAGATAGAATCTTAACTGTAGATTTACATGCTGATCAAATTCAAGGATTTTTTGATGTTCCTGTAGATAATGTTTTTGCTAGTATTATCCTAATTGAAGATATGTTAAAACTTGGATTAACTAATCCAATTGTAGTATCACCAGATATTGGTGGAGTGGTACGTGCTAGAGCTATTGCAAAATTATTAAATGATACTGATATGGCTATAATTGATAAACGACGTCCTCGTGCTAATTTTGCTCAAATTATGCATATAATAGGTGATGTTACAGGTCGTGATTGTGTAATTATCGATGATATTATTGATACTGCTGGTACGTTATGTCAAGCGGCAGAAGCTCTTAAAAAACATGGAGCTCAACGTATTTTTGCTTATGCAACCCATCCGATTTTTTCAGGAAATGCAGTTAAAAATTTACTCCATTCTAATATTGATGAAATAGTAGTATGCGATACAATACCGTTAACTCCGGAGATAAAAAAAATCGGTAAGATACGTACATTAAGTTTAGCCGGGATGTTATCTGAATGCATACGTAGAATTAGTAATGAAGAATCTATTTCGGCAATGTTTGAGGATGAACCAAATGAAGGGAATCAAACTAATAATTGGATTAGCTAATCCTGGATTAAAATATGTTACTACTCGTCATAATGCAGGATCGTGGTATGTTAGAAAATTAGCAGAAAATTATAAGAGTAGTCTTAAAAAAGAAAGTAAACTTTCTGGATATACTACACGTTTATTAATTTACGATCATTTGATACAGCTTTTTATTCCTGATACTTATATGAATAGGTGTGGAAAATCTATAGTAAAAATAGCTAATTTTTATCAAATTTTACCAGAAGAAATACTTATTGCACATGATGAATTGAATTTAATTCCAGGAAGAGCCAAATTTAAAGTAGGAGGTGGCCATAATGGTCATAATGGACTAAAAAATATTATTAGCTCATTTGGTGGAATAAAAGTTCATTTTAATCGATTACGTATTGGAATTGGTCGTCCTTCAGATTCTAAAGAAGTTCAACAATTTGTTTTGGATGAACCATCGAAATCCGATAAAAAACTAATCAATAATGCTATTGATGAAGCTTTATCCTGTACAGAGATCTGGTTAAAAGATGGAATAATGAAAGCTATGACTAGATTACATTCTTTTAAAATATCTAAATAAAAATTTTTATTTATTATAAAATAAGGTTATAAATAATGGGATTAAAATGTGGTATAATTGGATTACCAAACGTAGGTAAGTCTACAATCTTTAATGCTCTAACTAAAGCTACTGTTGAAGTTGCCAATTTTCCTTTTTGTACTATTAAACCCCATATAGGGGTAGTACCCGTACCGGATCAACGGTTAAAAAGAATTTCTGACATTATTAAACCAAAAAGTATTATTCCTACAACAATCACTTTTATTGATATTGCTGGTCTTATTAAAGGAGCATCTAAAGGCGAGGGATTAGGAAATAAATTTCTTGCTACAATTCGTGAAACAGAAGCGTTAGTTCATGTAATTCGATGTTTTCAAGATGAAACAGTAGTTCATTGTTCTGGACAACTTAATCCTCTTGAGGATATTAATCTTATTAATACTGAGCTGGCTCTGGCTGATTTAGAAACTTGTGAAAAAGCTTTATTACGCATGCGAGTTAATAAAAAAACACAATTAATCTTACATAACAATTTAAAATTTAAAACTTTAGAATCTTGTAGAATTCATTTAGAAAAAGTAGGTACATTACGAGGATTAAATTTGTCTGAAGAAGAAAACTTTACTATTCGAGATCTACATTTTTTTACCTTAAAACCAATCTTATATATTGCTAATATTAATGAAAATTATCTTCATAAAAAAAATGTTTATGTAGAACAAGTGAAAAAATTTGCTGAACAGCAAGGAACTATTGTAATAACTATGTGTGCCCTACTTGAATCAGATGTAGCTCAATTAAAAAATCATGAATATAATGATTTTATGATGGAATTAAGATTAAAAGAATGCGCACTCAATAATCTCATTCGTGAGAGTTATAAATTACTTAAATTAAAAACTTACTTTACAGTTGGTATAAAAGAAGTTCGAGCCTGGACAATTCCCGAAGGTACAACTGCTTATGAAGCCGCTAAAAATATTCATTCAGATATCAAAAAAGGTTTTATTAAAGCTCAAATAATTAGTTATGAAGATTTTATAACAACTCAAGGAGAACAAGCAGCGAAAGAAGCTGGTAAAGTACATATAGAAGGAAAAGACTACTTAGTAAAAGATGGAGATATCATTAAATTTTTCTTTAAAATTTAAAAAAATGAATGGACATCTATCTTTTATAAAATTTCATTTTATATTATTCAATACCAACTTCACTTCTATTAATATTAATTTTTAACCTTTCGATATATCCATAAAATAATAATAGCACCTATTATTGCTAATAAAATACTTCCAAAAGTAAAATAATCTACGCTTCCAAATTTTAATAAAATACTAATCCCACCGCCTAATACTGCACCTATAATTCCTAGAAGAGTAGTAACTATTATACTTTTATCGGGGATAAAAAATTGTTTCGCTAGCATACCAATAATTAATCCAAAGAAAATCCAAGATAAAATGCCCATGATTATCTCCTACTTTTTATTAAGATGAAAAGATTTTATTTCACCTATGTGAAATTGAAACTATTTTAAATAGCATGATAGATATAAAAACGATCTATGGCAATAATAAATCTAGTTATTTTATGTCATAGAAGTTAAAATAATATAATGATTTTATCATGTTTTTAACATTTATTTTATTTATTGATGAGTATACTAATTATGTCTTTAAAAAAAAATAAAAAGGTTATAATAGCTATGTCGGGGGGTGTGGATTCTAGTGTAGCAGCATTACTATTAAAAAATAAGTATCAGGTTGTTGAAGGATTATTTATGAAAAATTGGGAAGAGGATGATAATGAATCATATTGTCATTCTTTACAAGATTTAGCAGATGCTCAGGCTGTGTGTGATAAATTAAATATAACATTACATAAAATTAATTTTTCAGCCGAGTATTGGGATAATGTATTTCAATATGTTTTAGAAGAATACCAGAAAGGACGTACACCTAATCCTGACGTTTTATGTAATGAAAAAATTAAATTTAATCTGTTTATGAATTTTTGTTTAGAAGATCTTAATGCTGATTTAATTGCTACAGGTCATTATGTACGGAAATTAAATATTAATGGTCAGAATAGATTATTACGTGCAATAGATAAAAATAAAGATCAAAGTTATTTTCTATATACTCTGAATCAGAAACAATTACAAAAAAGTATTTTTCCTATAGGTGAATTTACTAAACCCGAAGTTCGACGTATAGCTAATCAATATAATTTGATAACATTTAATAAAAAGGATTCTACAGGAATATGTTTTATTGGAAAAAAAAACTTTCGAAAGTTTCTTGTACGTTATTTGCCAAATCAACCCGGAAATATTGTTAGTACTGATGGTAAAATTATTGGAAAACATCAAGGACTGATGTATCACACTATAGGACAACGTAAAGGATTAGGAATTGGTGGAATAAAAAATAAAACTAATAATGCTCCTTGGTATGTAGTAAATAAAAATATAATAAAAAATACTTTAATTGTAGCACAAGGACATAATAATCTAGATTTAATGTCAAAAGGAATGATTGTAAATCAACTTCATTGGTGGAATATACAATCATTATATCAAGAACTATTCTGTACAGTAAAAACACGTTATCGTCAAACAGATGTTCCATGTATTATTACTCCTCAAAAAAATAATTTAACTAGAATTAGTGTAAAATTTATGATACCTATAAGTGCTATCACCCCTGGTCAATCAGCCGTTTTTTATCATGGCGATTTTTGTTTAGGAGGTGGAATTATTGAAAAAAGTTTTACATTAGTTTAATTATTTTAAATTAGGAGAATTTATTAATGGAATTATCGTTGTTAACTACTATTTCACCTCTTGATGGTCGTTATGCAAACTTGGTTAGTTCTTTACGAAAGATATTTACAGAATATAATTTACTAAAATTACGAGTGAAAATTGAAATACGTTGGTTACAAACTTTAGCTAATTTTTCTGATATCAAAGAGATAACTCCATTTGATTCTGAAGAAAACGATTATTTAGAGTATATTATAACCTCTTTTTCCGAATCTGATGCGAAACAGATTAAATCTATTGAGACTATTACTAATCATGATGTAAAATCGATAGAATATTTTCTAAAAAATAAACTTCTTCAATCTTCAAAGAAAAACTTAAAATTAGTTACTGAATTTATTCATTTTGCTTGTACGTCTGAAGATATTAACAATTTATGTTATGCTATAATGATAAAATCTGCTATTACTGATGTAATTTTACCGCAATGGAATGATTTAATTAATATTATAAGTACTTGGGCTCATAAATATCGTGCCACACCTATGTTATCTCATACTCATGGACAACCAGCAGCTACTACTACGGTTGGTAAAGAAATGGCTAATTTTGCTAGTAGAATGATACGTCAATTTAAAAAATTAAAAACTATTGACATTTTTGCTAAAATGAATGGTGCGGTAGGGAATTACAATGCACATTATGTAGCTTATCCTACCGTTAATTGGCTACAACTTAGTAAAAATTTCGTTAATTCTTTTGGTATTTCTTGGAATCCATATACTACACAAATTGAACCTCATGATTATATAGCGGAAATTTTAGATTGTATTAGTCGTTTTAATACAATTTTAATTAATTTTAATAAAGATATATGGGGTTATTTATCATTAAATTACTTGAAACAAAAAAAAATCAAAGGAGAGATTGGTTCTTCTACTATGCCACATAAAATTAATCCAATTGATTTTGAAAATGCGGAATCTAATTTAGGATTAGCTAATGCTATTTTAACATATATAGCCAATCAATTACCTATTTCACGTTGGCAGCGTGATTTAACTGATTCTACTCTTTTACGTAATTTAGGTGTTGGTTTGAGTTATGGTTTAATAGCTTGGAAAAAAACTTTACAAGGCATTCAAAAAGTAGATATTAATTATCATCAATTATTACTTCAATTAGATCATAATTGGGAAATTCTTGCTGAGTCTATTCAAACTGTTATGCGTAAATATAGAATTCCAAATTCATATGAACAACTTAAAGAATTAACCCAAGGTAAAAATCTTAATAGTAGTGCTATACGTTCTTTTATAGATACACTTTCCTTGCCTGAAATAGAAAAAAATAAACTAAAACATCTAACGCCATTTAATTATGTAGGATTAGCTATTCAATTAGTTGACCATTTTACTAAGCACCATAATAATGAATTCTAAAGAATTGGTCCTAACATACAACCTCCTAAGAGATGCAAATGAAGATGATAGATTTCTTGACCTCCATGTTGATTACAGTTCATTATTAAACGATATCCTTGGTCAGCAATTTTTTCATTTTTAGCAATTGTTGTAGCAACACTTATTAATCTTCCAAGCAGAGGTTCATCCTGTCTTTTAATATCATTAAGGGTTGGAATACAAATATTAGGAACTATAATAATATGAATAGGTGCTTTGGGATGAATATCTTTAAAAGCAGTAACTAATTTATCTTGATAAATTATATCAGCCGAAATGGTATGGTTAATAATTTGACTAAAAATTGTTTGGTCTAATTGTTTTTTATTCATTTTATTAATAATGGGATTCGAAATAAACGACTAAAATTATTAGTAGTAATGATAGCTAATTCTTCTATTGAGAGATTTTTTAGGTTGGCAATTACCTTTGCTATTTGATATAACAATGCAGGATGATTTTCTTTTCCACGATATGGTACAGGTGCTAAATAAGGTGAATCAGTTTCTAGAAGTATTCTATCTAATGGAATATAACGTACTATTTCATGCAGATGTATTACATTTTTAAATGTAACGATACCAGAAAAGGATATATAAAAACCTATATCTAGTAATTTTTTTGCCATTATTATATCTTCAGTAAAACAATGTAAGACACCTCTACATATTTTTGCATTTTCGCTATATAAAATATTTAATGTATCTTGTTTTGCACAGCGTGTATGAACAATTAATGGTTTATCTAAATCACAAGCTATTTTAATATGTTCTCGAAAAAAACTTTGCTGTTTTTCTTTATTAAAGAATTGATAGTGGTAATCTAATCCAGTTTCACCTAGTGCAATTACTTTATTATTATTTTTCACTATAGAGCGTAACTGTTGACAGCATATATTTAGATCATATTTATTAACATATAATGGATGTAATCCACAAGAATAAGCAACTTGAGATTTTTGTCCTATTATTTTAACCATATCTATATATTCTGATATAGTAGTTGATACACTTAACATAAATTTTACATGATTGTCAGCAGCTTTTTTTAATACATCATCTATATTTTTATGTACATTAATATAATTTAATTGATTAAGATGACAATGAGAATCTACTAAAAACATAATAAATGTTATCCTTGTTAATAATTATTTATTTAGATTTGATTGTATTAATTGGTTCCATATAATCAATTGTTTAATTAATAATAATTCTCTAGAAATTGATGTAATATGTAAGATACGATCTCGACAAATACACCATTGTCTAAAAGTAATTAATAAAGTTTCAGTTGAAATATAATCCGCTAATGTTTTCACTAGTTCATAATAATCAATATTAATTATATTTTGTTTATTATTATGCTTGAGTTTTAAAGCATCCAATAATAAAGTACATAACCACTCAATTTGTTTAGCAACATTTTCATTATTCATTAATGATAATAATTTTATTATTTCTAAATTAAAAAAATTATTTAGGATTTCATTATATATGTTTTTTCTACTTTGCCAATCTGGCGATTGTAATAAATTTAAAGCTGCAAGAGGTGCTCCATAACTCAATCTTAAGGCTGCAATTAATGTAATTGATGGAATTGTCTTAAGATTTTTATTTTTATTAGTTTTTAACCAATTTAATCCCTCTAATTCCGTTGGAGGAAGAATATGCCATGCTTGACAACGACTTCGTAATATAATAGGAATATTCGTTTTTTCCAAACTATATAAAAAAAACCACGTATTTTGGGGTGGATCTTCTATTATTTTTAGTAATGCATTTACTGCTGATTCTGTTAGTTTAGTTGGTTTTAATATCCAAATAATTTTGGAGGTGCCTAACGTTGACTTTTGATAGAGATTATAAGAAAGATTTCGGATTTCTTCAATTCCTAAAGTATTTTGTTCTTTTCTTATGATATCAAGAATATATAAATCTGGATGATTCATATTATGCATAAGTTTACAATTCTGACATTGTCCACAATTTTGAAGATTTCTATTTCTAAAAGAGCACATTAATAAACAACTAATTTTCCATAATAATACTTCTATACCTAAGCCATAGGGTGCATATAATAATAGTGTATGATGTCCGCGGTTCAAGTAATATTGTTTAATGATTTGTTGATAAGGGTAATTTAACCACGGATACCAGTCTTTATTTTGGTCCACCATTCTTCCAAGATTATATGTAAAGATAATTTTACTAAATTCAGCGGTTGTGTAGCATCAATAACTTTAATACTATTATCTTTTTTAGATCTTAAAAGATAACAGTTTCTAACTTTAGAAAAAAATGATAACGATTCTTTTTCAATGCGGTCTAATTTTCCTTTTTTTTGAGCTCTTTTTAATCCTAATTCTGGGGTGACATCTAGATATAAAATGAGATCAGGTACAATATTTTTTACTATGATTTTACGTAAAAGAGTTAATATTTTGCGGTGAAAATTTCTACCATATCCTTGATAAGCTTCTGTAGATAAATCATAACGATCACTAATAACCCATGTTCCTTCTGCTAAAGCTGGTTTAATTTTCATTTCAATTAATTGAGCACGCGCCGCATATAACATTAATAGTTCTGCTTTGTCAGTAATTTGTTCTCCTTTAACTCCATTTTTAATTAAAAAACGTAATTTTTCTGCTAATGGTGTTCCTCCCGGATCATGAGTTATCATGATATTATTAATAGATTTTTTTTTTAAAAAATCTCTTACCATCTTACAAAGAGTTGTTTTTCCTGCACCTTCCAGACCTTCAATAACAATAAAACTATTTTTCATATTTATTAATGAGTTGAGTAGCTAATTGGACCGTAGAGATTATTTTTAATAATCTCTTTAATTAAGAGTAATTGCCTAAATGACTTACTATATAATCAATAGCTGCTTGAACTGTGGTAATTTTTTCTGCCTCTTCATCGGAAATTTCTGTATTAAATTCTTCTTCCAAAGCCATAACTAATTCAACGGTATCAAGAGAATCAGCACCTAGATCTTCTACAAAAGATGCTGTATTTATTACTTTATCTTTATTTACTCCTAGCTGATCACAAATTATTTGCTTAACTCGTTCTTCTAGAGCACTTATACTCATACGTTAAATTTTCCTACTCTTAAAAAAAATCATTTACTTAGTAAATATTATGCAATTTTATCATATAAATATATATATATTTCTCTCGATCAACTTTAATTATACCATATAGATTCCACCATTAATATGCAAAGTCTCACCAGTAATATATCCAGCTTCAGCTGAAGCTAAAAAAGCTACTGCATTTGCAATATCCTGAGTACTACCAAAACGACCCATAGGAATTTTTGTTAATATTTCTGTACGTTGTTTTTCATTTAATACATTAGTCATATCAGTTTCAATAAAACCAGGTGCTATAACATTAACTGTTATTCCATATGATGCTACCTCAAGTGCTAAAGATTTACTAAAACCAATAATACCTGCTTTGGTAGCAGCATAATTGGTTTGTCCTTTATTTCCACTACTTCCTATCATTGAACCTATATTAATAATTCTACCAGTATGATTTTTAATCATAGTTCTTATTACTAATTTAGATAAAAAAAATATAGAAGATAGATTGATATCTAAAACTTGTTGCCATTCATTCTGTTTCATTTTGATAAGAAAATTATCTTGTGTAATACCTGCATTATTAACTAAAATATCTATATTTCCTAATTCGGAGTTAATAGTTTTTAAAACGGTTTTAATAGAATTTAGATTAGTAACATCTAAAATAAATCCTTTGCCCCCATTTTTTATTAAAAAAGTATTAATGATATGAACACCAGATATATTAGTAGCAGTACCAGCTACTCTTAATCCACGATGAGCTAATGTTTCGGCTATAGCACGTCCAATACCTCTATTAGCACCAGTAACTAATGCGACTTGTTTTTTCATGAATGATATGTTTCTTTTATTTTTTTAATAGCTAATAATAAATTATTATTATCAATACTAAGAATTGTCAAAGCAGAAGTAATACATTTAGTTAAATCCATCAATACTTTTCCAAGGCCAATCTCAACAACAAGAGTTAGTTGGGTTTTTTTTATGATATACTCAATGCATTGAATCCATTGTACTGGATTATATAATTGACGAACTAGAGCACTACGTATTTTGGCAGGGGACTGTTCACATTTGATATCTACATTATTTAAGAAAGGAATTTTTGGAACCATGATATTTATTTCTTCCAATTGATTGGCAAATTTTTTTGCCATTGGTTTAAGTAAATCACAGTGTGAACAAATATTCATAGGAAATGGTATTATTTTAGCTCCCGCAGCTTTACACGCCCAACCTACACGCATAACTGCATTTTTATGTCCCGATATAACAATTTGTTTTGGTGAATTCAAACTGGCTAAACTAACTATTTGACCTAAAGCTTGAACTTTGCAAAGTTCAATAATAGTTTTTTGATTTAATCCTATAATTATTAACATTGCTCCTTTCTGTGTTAAGGCTATTTCTTCCATCATTTTTCCACGCAGTTCTACTAAAGAAACAGCGTCATTAAATTTAATGGTTTCACTACAGACTAAAGCAGAATATTCTCCTAAACTATGACCTACTAATATTGTAGGTGTTGGTCCTTCTAATTGTTTCCATAATCTAAAAATAGCTACCGAACTGGTTAATACAAGTGGCTGAATTTCTCTGGAATGTAGTTCTTTTATACGACCTGTTTCTATGAATTTCCATAAATCATATTTTAAAGTTTCGGAAGCTTCATAAAAAGTTTGCTTAATAATAGGAAAAAGTCTTGCTAAGTTGATTAATTTATCTATAGATTGTGATCCGTGTCCGGGAAACATCATTGCAAATGGTATCATTTGAATATAATAAAATAAATCATTAAAAAAGAATTAATGCAGATCCCCAGGTTAATCCTGCTCCAAAAGCTTCTAATAATATCAATTGTTTTGGTTGAATACGTCCATCTCGTACTGCTTCATCTAGCGCAGTTGGTATAGAAGCGGAAGAAGTATTTCCGTATCGATCCAGGGTAATAATAATTTTTTCTTTATTTAATTTTAATTTTTTAATAATTGCATTAATAATTCGCAAATTAGCTTGATGTGGTATTATCCAATTTAAAGCATGAACTCTTATTTGATTAGCATTTAATGTTTCAGAAATTAAATCGGTTAATTTATTAATAGCCATTTTAAATAATGGTTTTCCTTTCATAATTAAATCACCTAAAGAATTTTTAAATTGTAATTTTAGTAAGTCTTGATAACGTCCATCAGCATGTAAATGTGTAGATAAAATCCCGGCAGTTTTACTAAATCCTAAAATTACAGCACCTGCACCATCACCAAACAAAATAATTGTTTTGTGATCATTAGGATCTAATATTTTGGTAAGTGTATCTGAACCAATCACTAGAGCATATTGAACTATACGATTTTTAATATATTGATCTGCTATGCTGATAGCATAGATAAAACCTGTACAAGCAGCAGCTACGTCAAAAGCTGCAATGCCATGTTCATGAATTCCTAGCATATTTTGAACCATACACGCTGAACTTGGAAATACATAATTAGAAGTAGTGGTAGCCACAATAATTAATCCAAGATGATTTTTATTAATTCCTGCCATAATAATTGCTTTTTGTGCAGCATAAAAACCCATTGAGGCTACAGAATCTTTTAGACCCGCTATATGACGTTTTCTAATTCCTGTTCTTGCAATAATCCAATTATTATTAATCTTAAGGTTTTTTTCTAAATCTGTATTTGTGAGTATTTGTTCTGGAAAATAACTCCCCGTTCCAATTATTTTAGTATACATTAATCATCCTTATTACAATTTTATCATCAAGAAAGCATAATAATTACTTTTTCTTCTTTCTCAGAATTTTTTTACCTCGATAATAACCATCAGATGTTACATGATGACGTAGATGAATCTTACCAGTTTTTTTTTCTATAGATAATGATTGCATTTTTATAGTCATTTTATCATGGGAACGTCGCATACCTCGTTTTGAACGAGACGATTTATTTTGTTGTACAGCCATAATTTTCTTCTCTTTTAAAAAGTATTATTTAATACAAAATAACAGAAAAATATCAATATTTTAAATAATATATAAATTAAATTCAGTTACGTAGTTTTGATAAATATTCTTTTAAGTCTTGGTTTAATGGAGCTGTAATACATATAGTTGTTTTTAAAACTGGATGAACAAAAACAATTGATGAAGAATGCAAAAATAGACGATTTAAACCATTTTTAGCCATTTGTTGATTTAATTTATAATCTCCATAAAGTTTATCAAAAGCAATAGGATATCCTGCATATTGTGTATGAACACGTATTTGATGTGTGCGACCTGTTATAGGTTTTACTTTAAGTAAAGTAGCTTGTTTGTCATAGAAATATTCTTTTATACTAAAAAGAGTTTTTGATATTTTACCTTTTATCTTATCTACAGATACTATATGTGCACCATTATAAGTAATATTTTTTTTTAGTGGAACCTGTATAATTGTGAGTTTAGATGGCCATATTCCGCAAACTAAAGCATAATAAGATTTCTTTACCTGATTACTACGAAATTGTTCATGTAATAAGCGTAAGACTAATTTTTTTTTTGCAAAAAGCAATATTCCAGAAGTGTCACGATCTAGACGATGAACTAGTTCTAAAAAAGATAAATTTGGTAATAAAGTTCTTAATATATCAATTATACTAAATTTTAGTCCACTACCTCCATGAACTGCTATACCAGAAGGTTTATTAATAGCTAAAATATAATTATCATTATACAAAATAGCATTATTTAATAAATCAAGTAATTTTTTAGGAATTGAAAAATGATCAATTTTTTGATTGGGATAAATAAGTGTAGGAATATATACTTCATCTCTTAACGATAATTTATAAGTATGATGAATACGTTTTTTATTTACTCTTATTTTTCTATGACGTAATAATTTATAAATTAAGTTTTTTGGTATACCTTTTAATTTACTATGTAAAAAATTGTCTATACGTCTACCACTTTCATTTTCATCCACTGTAATAAAATAATAAGGCAATTTCGTTGATGTTATATTAGTTTTCATAATTATAAAAATAATAATAGTATAATATTATTTTGTTTTCTCAGTCAGCTATTTGTTCAATTATTCACAAATATTCTTTAATCAAATCCTAAAAATCATGATTTATCAGAAATTTTTCTATGTGAATCAATAACACATTTTTTAGACAATATTCTTTATTATTAATAATGAGTAAACCAAAATGAAAAGAATGTTAATCAATGCAACTAACCAAGAAGAATTGCGAATCGCAATTGTTGAGGGTCAACAATTATGCGATATAGATATTGAATATAGGGGATATGAACATAAAAAAGCTAATATTTATAAAGGAAAAATTATTCATATTGAACCGAGTTTACAAGCAGCTTTTGTTGATTATGGTATGAAAAAACATGGTTTTTTACCTTTAAGAGAAGTTTCTAAAGAATATTTTTCTGAAAATTATTCATCATTATTACAACAAAAACGTTTAAATATAAAAGAGATTTTATGTGAAGGACAAGAAATTATTGTCCAAATTAATAAAGAAGAACGTGGTAATAAAGGAGCTGCATTAACTACTTTAATAAGTCTAGCCGGAAGTTTTTTAGTATTAATGCCTAATAATTCCAAAGCTATGGGAATTTCTCGTAGAATTGAAGGAAAAAAACGTTTTGAAATAAAAAAAATAATATCTTCTTTAAGAATACCTAATGGTATGAGTGTAATAATACGAACGGCAGGTATTGGAAAATCTCTTGAAACCTTACAATTAGATTTAAATTTACAATTAAACCAGTGGCAAAATATTAAAAATAAAGCAAATACTACAATAGCACCATGTCTTCTTTATCAAGATAGTAATGTAATGTTACGAGCTTTTCGTGATTATTTATATCAAGATATTTTGGAGATATTAATTGATAATCCTCAAATGTTTGAATTAGCCAAAAAACAAATTCTTGAATTAGGAAGAGGGGATTTTATTAAAAAAATGAAGTTATATTCTGGTCCAAAACCACTGTTTAGTTATTATCAAATAGAATCACAAATTGAATCAGCGTTTCAGAGAGAAGTAAATCTTCCATCAGGAGGTTCTATTATAATTGAGACTACTGAAGCTTTAACTGCAATTGATATTAATTCATCTAGATCTACTCGTTGTAACAATCTTGAAGAAACTGCCTTTTATACCAATTTAGAAGCAGCAGATGAAATTGCTCGTCAATTACGTTTACGTGATTTAGGAGGATTAATAGTTATTGATTTTATTGATATGATAACCAACGTTCATCAACGTACAGTACAATCACGTTTACGTGAAGCTATTAGTCAAGATCGTGCACGTATTCAAATAGGTAAGATTTCTCGATTAGGATTACTAGAAATGTCACGTCAAAGATTAAGTCCTTCTCTTAGAGAATCTAATCATCATATATGTCCTAGATGTCAAGGAACAGGCTTAGTACGAGATAATGAATCACTTTCCCTCGCAATTTTACGTTTGATTGAAGAGCAAGCTATACAATATAATACTAAAGAAGTACATGCTATAGTACCGGTAGATATTGCTTCTTATCTTTTAAATGAAAAACGTGGTATAATATCTACAATAGAACAACAATCATTACCACAAATTGTTCGTGTTGTTATTGTGCCCAATGCAGAAATGAAAAGACCAGATTATTTGGTCTACAGAATTAAATTGGGTGAAGAAAGGGCAACGATAAGAAGTGTTTTATTCCCTAAAATTAATCGTTCACGTATCATATCATCTCAATTGATTACTTCTAAATACATAAAAAATATCAAACAAAAAGCTCAAATGAATTATTTTCATCAGTTCTATTTGTTGATTAAAAATCAGTCAAAAAAAAAATTGCTCAATTTAATTAATAAAATAGTTCTTTTAAAGTGTTTAAGAAAACTATTCAAAAAACTTTTTTTAGTAGTAATAATTCCTTTTGAAATAACTTAACGAATAATTCTAATTATTAAAAATATCTATAGATAAAAATTATTGGGAATTATTACTTTTTAGATAATAAAGATAAATCGCTTAAGCGGAAACCCAATAAGAATAACATTATAAAATAAATTGAAGCCCCTATTAAAATAACAGCTATCATACGTAACATACGTAAAAACATAATATCATTTTGCCAATTTGGCATTATATTAATAATTATTAATAATGTTAGTCCCATTATTATTACTGCAATAATTAGTCTGAGTAAAAATATTCCCCAACTGGGTTGGGGAATATAATATCTTTTTTTTATTAATTGCCAATAAAGAAGAATAGCATTTAAACAAGCGGAAAAACTTACTGATAGAGATAATCCAATTTGTTGTAATGAACCTAAAAATAACCAGGTAACTAATTGACTTATAACAAGTGTGAAAAGTGCAAGTTTTACTGGAGTTTTTATATCTTGATGAGAGTAGAATCCCGTGACTAAAACTTTTATCAACATTATACCAATTAATCCTAGTGTATAAGATACAAGTATTTGTTGTGTCATAAAAGTGTCAAATGCAGTAAATTTTCTATATTGAAAAAGTACTATAATTAAAGGTTGTGCTAATACTCCTAATGCTACTGCACTAGGAACAGCCAAAAGTAAACATATTCTTAATCCACGATCTAAAAGTATTGAATACTCATTATATTGATGATGATTACATTTCTTAGTAAGATGTGGTAATAAAATAGTACCTAGTGTGACTCCTAATACTCCTGAAGGAAATGCCATTATTCTCTCCGCATAATACATCCAGGAAATAGATCCTGAAACAAAAAAAGAAGCAAACATTGTATTAATAATAATTGATAATTGGTTAGCCGAAACTCCAATAATGGCTGGTACCATTTGTTTTAAAACTCTCAATACTCCTATATCATAAAAATTAATACGAGGAATAACTAACATTCCAATCTTTTTTAAAAATGGAAGTTGGTAAATTAATTGTAATAGACCACCAATTAATACCGCCCAAGCTAAAGCTAATATGGGATGATTAAAATAAGGAGATATATATAATGCTGATACGATTATACTAATATTTAGTAAAGTAGGGGCAAATGCTGGAATAGAAAAATAGTTCCATATATTAAGAATGGCACCTGCCATAGAGGCTAATGAGATTAAAAATATATAAGAAAAAGTAATTCTCAGTAAAGATGAAGTTAATGTAAATTGATAATATGAATGACTAAATCCTGGAGCTGTAACTAAAATAATCCATGGTGCTGCTAACACTCCACATATACTAATTATTGCTAACACCAGCATGAGCATTCCAGAAATCCAAGCTATTAGTAATTGTGTAGAAGTTTTACTCCGTTTAGTTTTATATTCTGTTAAGATTGGAATAAAAGCTTGTGAAAATGCTCCTTCTGCAAAAATTTTTCGTAAGACATGAGAAAATTTTAGAGCTACAAAAAAAGCATCTGTTTCCATCCCCACACCAAAAACAGTTGCAATAATACTATCTCTAACAAATCCTAATATACGTGAAATACACGTTATAATACTAACACATACTAACGATTTTAAAAACTTCATTTTATGATTCTATATAGAATAATACTATATGTATTCTATTTAGTACCTTTTATTATATATATTGTTTGAGAAGTTCAAATCTATTATTTTAGAATCCATTTTCATAGGTTTTTTTATATCTCCAATTAGTTCCATGTATACCATCTTCAATGATTATGCCCATACTTCTTAATTTATCACGTATAATATCAGCATTTTTCCATTTGTGATGTTTACGAAAATAATTTCGTTTTATAATTAATGCTTTAATGAGATTAATATCAATATTATCATATTTTTGGTTTTGTAAAAAAATATTAGGATCTTGTTGTAACAATCCTAAAATTCCTGCTAGGTGACGTAACCGTAAACATAAGTTATTTACAATATTTAATTTTTTTTGGTTTTTATAAAATTCTATTTTTCGTACTAAATGAAATAAAACTGCAAATGCTTGTGGAGTATTAAAATCATCATCCATAGCTAATTGAAATTGTTTGTCAAAATGATCAATATCTATAATAGATTGATCAGAATTATTAGAATCTTTAATAGTATTAATTAATAATGCTTTATAGAGACGAGTTAAAGCTATATGTGCTTGTTTAATTCCTATCTCACTATATATTAATGGACTACGATAATGATTAGCTATCATAAAATAACGAAGAGTTTCTGAATTATGATATTTTAGTGCTTCTTGAATAGTTAAAACATTATTTAATGATTTAGACATTTTTTCATTTTCAATAAAAACTATACCTGAATGTATCCAATAATTAACATACTTATTATTAATACATGATGATTGTGCAATTTCATTTTCATGATGAGGAAAAATTAAATCTATTCCTCCTCCATGAATGTCAAAAGGTTGTCCTAAATATTTACTATTCATAGCTGAACATTCAATATGCCATCCAGGACGACCTTTTCCCCATGGAGAATTCCAACCAATTTGGTTATTATAAGATTTTTTCCACAAAATAAAATCCATTGGATTATGTTTAATGAGATTGGTTTTAAACTTTAGTTGAGTTATATTTTGACGTGAAAGATGTCCATAAAAGGGATAACTATTAATATCAAATAAAATATCACCATTAGATGAAATATAAGCATATTTTTGTATTAAAAGATTTTTAATAAAATTTATTATTTCCTCAATATGATGAGTTGCACGCGGTTCAATATCAGGTGACAAAAGATTCAATGCGGCAAAATCGCGATGCATTTGAAATATCATACGATTTGTTAGTTGTTCTATAGACTCTTTATTATCCAAAGCACGTTGAATAATTTTATCATCAATATCAGTTATATTTCGTACATATTTAACTTTATAACCACAATATCGTAAATAACGTACAATAATATCAAAAATCATAAAAGTACGACCATGACCTATATGACATAAATCATAAACTGTTACTCCACATACATACATGCTTATTTCATTTGAATTAATGGGTTTAAATCTCTCTTTTTTATGACTTAAAGTGTTATAGATTTTCAGCATTATTATAAAAATATAAATAATTGTAATTAATGTAATGCGATTTAATAAATTATTAAATAATGATAGAATTTTTATAAATAAAAAATGTTAATTAATTTAATAAATTTGTTAATGCTATATTAACGATTGATGATTCAGAACTACCATCTATTTTAAAATACTGAATTAATCCCATTTGAGCTTCTTGTTTATAAAAAGAAATTAAAGGAATCATTTGCTTATGATATTCTTTTAAACGTTTATGTATTATATTTTCATGATCATCAAATCGATGATAAAGCTTTTCACCCGTGAGATCATCTTTATCCTTTATTTTTGGAGGATAAAATTTAGTATGATAAATTCTTCCTGAAGACAAGTGTATTCTACGTCCAAGAAGACGTTCAACTAGAATATTATCAGATACAACTAATTCTAAAAAATAATCCAATTTAATACCTGATTTTTTCAATGCTTGTGCTTGTAATATAGTTCTTGGAAAACCATCTAATAAAAATCCTTTCTTACAATCTGTATGAGATAAACGTTTTATAATTAAATTGATTACCAGTTTATCATTAACTAAATTTCCTATAGACATAGATTGATAAATTTTTTTACTGATATCATTATCTTCTAATTTAGCATAAGTACGTAAAATATTACTAGTAGAAATAATTGGAATACTATATTTATTACTAATAAATTGTGCTTGAGTACCTTTTCCACTTCCTGGAGCGCCAATTAAAATTATACTTTTTTGGTAACCATTCGACATTTTACTACTCATAAATAAATTACTCTTTTAAAGAATACTTGATTTGATAATTAAATTATTAACGCGACGAATAAACTTACTTGGATCTTCTAAAGAACCCATTTCAACAAGTAAAGCTTGATCTAATAATAATTCAATTAAATCTACAAATAATGTATCATTTGTAATTTCTATAGCTTTTTTTATTAATGGATGTTTGGGATTTAATTCAAGAATATATCTTATTTCTGGAACTTTTTGTCCGGCAGCAGCAAATATTTTTGCCATTTGAGTACTTATATCATTGACTTCTGTAGTTAAAATAGCTGGAGTTTCTAGAAGACGATTAGTAAATCGTACATCTTTTACTCTATTACTTAATACCTTCTTTACTTTTTCTATAAAAGATTTAAACGAGGTTTGATTAGAAATTTTTAAATCATTCTCATTATTTATAAGCCTATTGAGAGAATCATCAATTTTACTCACTGAATGGAAATATTTTCCTTCAAAAGAAGTTAAATAACTCATCATCCATTCATCTATACGATCATATAGTAATAATATTTCAATACCTTTTTTTCGTAATACTTCAAGATGGGGACTACTAGATGCGGCTGTATAACTATCTGCAGTAAGATAATAAATTTTTTCTTGATTAGGAATCATACGGCTAATATATTCTTTTAATGATACATTTTGAGTTGACTCATTACTATAAGTTGATGAAAAACGCAGTAATGGCATAATATTTTGAATATTATTACTATCTTCTGCTGGACCCTCTTTTAATACTAAGCCAAAAGTATTCCAAAATTGATGATATTTCTTAGAATCATCCATAAGTTTTTGTAGGATTTGGAATATTCGTTTAGTTAATGAAGTACGTAATTTTTGTACAATACGATTATTTTGTAACATTTCACGAGAAATATTTAACGGAAGATTATTACAATCTATTAACCCCTGAATAAATCTTAAATAATTAGGTATTAAAGTATTGAAATCATCTGTAATAAAAATACGTTGAACATACAATTTTAAACGATTTTTATAATCTCTATTCCATAAAGTTAATGGAGCATGTGAAGGAATATAAAGCAAACTAATGTATTCTTGTTGGCCTTCTACTCTATTATGACTCCAGATTATTGGATCATGCAAATCATGAGTAAGATATTTGTAAAACTCTTTATATTCATTTTCTCTAATTTCTGATTTATTTCTTATCCATAAGGCTTGTACTTGATTTACTCTTTTCCAACAATTCTCTTGTGTGTTAATAGATTTCATTTCTATTGGTAAATTAATAAAATCTGAATATTTACTAATAATCTTACGTAAGTGCGACGAATCTAAAAATTCATCTTCACCCTTACGTACATGAAGTGTAATTTCAGTTCCTCGATTAGGTTTGGTAATATTAGCAAGTGTATAACTTCCCTCTCCAGTAGATTCCCAGAATACTGCTTCATCAACTGGAGTTCCTGCCGCACGAGTACGTATAGTTACTTTATCAGCTATCATGAAGACTGAATAAAATCCTACTCCAAATTGTCCAATTAAATTATTAAATTTAGAATCTTTAGTTTGAAGAGATTCAAGAAATGATTTAGTTCCAGATTTTGCAATAGTTCCTAAATTTTCAATTACTTCCTTTTTACACATTCCAATTGCATTATCATCTATTATTAATAGACGTTTATCTTTATTAATAGAAATTCTTACATGTATATCTTGATCATTTTCATACATATTTGGTGTAGATAATGCTTTAAAACGTAATTTATCAGCTGCATCTGAAGCATTAGAGATTAATTCTCTTAAAAAAATTTCTTTATTTGAATAAAGAGAATGAATCATTAAATTTAACAGTTGTTTTACTTCGGATTGAAAGGTTCTTGTTTCTTGTGCTTTCATAAATTGACTTACCTATTATTCATCAATAAGATTAAAAACTATAAGAGGTTTTGATTTATTTTATTAATATATATTTTTTAATACATTATTTATCATACATTTTAAAGTACGTTCCTTATTATTATCAATATAAAAATATTGCTGTTAATGTTAAGAACTATTTGTAAAATTATATAGTTAAATTACACGATGACATTTTATCTTTATAAACTTCATTAATACGACGTACAGCATCATTAAAAGCTGCTGCAATAAGATCTTGTAAAATTTCAATTTTATCATTTATTAAATTAGGATGGATTCTTATATTATGACAATTATATTTTCCATCAATAATGATTGAAACAAGACCAGCACCTGATTCTCCTTTAAATTGTAATTCCGAGATTTCTTTCTGAATTTCTTGCATTTGGTTTTGCATATTTTGGGCTTGTTTAATTAACTTTTCTAAATCAGTTGTTTTTAACATAATCTTATTTATCTCTAATAGTAAATTGTTTAAATAAATTAATTTTAAAATATTGAGTCTATAACCATCGCATTAAAAAATTACATATGGATTATATTTATTTTAATAAAAACACTAATTCATGCTTCATAGCGTAGAGTATTAGTTTTTAATAAAAATCGTACTAAAAAAAATACTTGTTGATTCGATCTACAAATGTATTTTATGCATTCCTTATGTTTGCCCCAACATTTTCGTTTCATATTATAATCTTAATAAGGAAGACAAGAAAATTGGAATTTTTGGCCATTGATTGGTTTTAATATCCTCATTAATAATAAGGAAAAATTAGTATTTTTAAGGTCAATAACGCATGTAGTTTAATCAGTTCTTTTTTTTCTATTATATAAATTAATTGGTTTTATAAAAATTACATTAATAACTAACTAATAATTTTATTAGATTCAAAGTAAGTTATTTGACTTTTTGTTGATAACTAAAAGCAAGAGCTCGTAAAATTGTCATCTCTACTCCTATTTTTTGAGTAGGTGCTAGGGATAATTCTTTTCTTCCTTTTATTATTAGTTGATAATACTTTTGTATCATTTCTAATGAGATTGTTTGTGCTAATTTTTTTAAACGTTCTAAAATATTTTTCTTAATTATAAAAGATTGTTCTTTTTGTAACCATTGCATTCTAGCAATATAATAGAGCATTTTTAATAGATCTATTAATAAAATTTCCCAATCTATAGTAGTTATTAGATTAAACTGATTTAATAAATTTATAACTTGATTAGAATTGATATGTATAATAGATTCTAATAACTCTAATATTTGTTCTTCATTTAAACTTCCAAGCATAGTGTGAATTAAATTTAGATAAATCTTTCCATTTCCTAAAATTATTGCTTGTTCTGCAATAGTTAAAGCATCTCTCATGCTACCATTAGCCATTTTAGAAATTAATTCTAATGCATCTAATTCAAAATCAACCTTTTCTTTTTTTAAAATAGATTGTAAGTGTAAAAAAATAATACCTTCATCTAATGTTCTTAAATGAAAATGTAAACAACGTGATAAAATCGTCAGAGGTATTTTATCAAGATCGGTAGTTGCTAGTAAAAATTTGACATAGTTAGGTGGTTCTTCAAGAGTTTTTAATAAAGCATTAAAACTATGCTTTGATAACATATGAATTTCATCAATCAAATATACTTTATAACGACCTTTCACTGGTACATATTGAACGTTATTTATTAATTCACGGATTTCTTCAATTCTAGTACGCGAAGCCGCATCTACTTCAATAACATCAATAAAATTGCCGTTCATAATTTCTTGACAAGGTATACATTGTCCACATGGTTCAGCCGTAATATTTACTTCGCAATTCATTCCTTTTGCAAATAAACGTGCAATAGTGGTTTTTCCAATTCCACGTGTTCCAGAAAATAAATAAGCATGATGAATTTTTTTTGATTTCAGAGTATTAATTAAAGCCATAATAGGAATCTCTTGACCCATTAGATTTGAAAAAGATTGTGGTCTCCATTTTCGGGCTAATACTTCATAATCCATTATTAATACACCATTAAAGTTATAGTAGAATTAAAAAAAAACTATTTTATTACATTATTATTCATAATAAAATAATAATTATTATAAATAATAAGACAAGTTATTATTCATCGAGAGAAAAACTAATTAAAGATTTTTTAGAGAAGTAAAATAATATAATTAAGTAAAGATATAAAATCTAGAGGATGAAGTATTATCAATGAGAAAATTTCCAATGACTTTACAAGGTGCAGAAAAACTACGTAAAGAATTAAATGAATTAAAAATGATTCATCGTCCTAAAATTATTGCTTCTATAGCAGAAGCTCGTAAATATGGTGATCTTAAAGAAAATGCTGAATATCATGCAGCTCGTGAACAACAGGCTTTTTATGAATGTCGTATTAAAGACATTGAACTTCAACTTTCTCATGCAGAAATTATTGATATTACTAAGATTCCTTTTAAGAATAGAATTATATTTGGATCAACTGTCACTCTATTGAATCTTAATAATTATAATAAATATACTTATCGTATAGTAGGTGATGATGAAGCTAATTATAAAAACAAACTTATTTCTATTACTTCTCCATTAGCAAGAGGATTAATAGGAAAACAAATTCATGATATTATTTCAATTAAGACACCTAGTGGAAATATTAAGTATAAAATATTAAATGTGGAATATATTTAACATATAATATTTATAAAGAATTTTTAGAAATGAATCATAAAAAATCTTTTTCTAGATCATGGTGGTTACAAGAACATTTAAATGATAAATATGTAAAGCAAGCTCAAAAAATGGGAGTACGATCACGAGCATGGTTTAAATTGGATGAAATACAGAAATCTGATAAGATATTACAACCCGATATGGTTGTAATGGATTTAGGTGCAGCTCCTGGTAGCTGGTCACAATATGCTAGTAAACAGATTGGATTAAAAGGCCAAATAATTGCTTGTGATATTTTACCTATTAATCCTATTAAAGGTGTAAATTTTTTACAAGGAGATTGTAGAAGTAAATCTGTTTGTCAAAACTTATTAAGTATGATTAAAAATAAAAAAAAAGTTCAATTAATTATGTCTGATATGTCACCTAATTTCAGTGGTATTCATATATCTGATCTTCCTAAAATAATTTTTTTGGCCGAAATAGCATTAAACATATGTAATCTAGGTTTAGATTTTAATGGAAAGTTTTTGGTAAAAATGTTTTATGGAAAAGGATTTGACCAATATATACAAAAAGTTCGTACCTTATTTAAAAAGGTGAAAATTAGAAAACCAGAAGCTTCACGTGCACGATCTCGTGAAGTATATATTCTTGCTACAGAGTTTAAAAAAAAATCCTACATATAATATGTTGATTAATTATAATTTACTAAATAACAAATAATAGAAGAGGCTAATTCTTTGAATGATATGGGTAAAAATATTGTTTTTTGGATGATTATAGCAATCATTATACTGTCATTATTTCATAATTTTAATTTTAATAATACTAACGAAAATCAAGTTGATTATTCTAATTTTATATCAGAGGTCAATCAGGGTAAAATTAAAGAAGTTCATATTAATAAAAGACAAATTAATGTAATTAGAAAAGATAATCAAAAATATGTTACTTGGATGCCAATTACTGATCCGAAAATGCTTGATAATTTGTTAACAAATGATGTAAAAATTTTTGGTGAACCTCAAAAAAAAGGACCTAATTTACTTACATCTATTTTTATATCATGGTTTCCTACATTATTCTCTATTGGAGTATGGATATTTTTTCTGCGCCAAATATATGGGGGTGGGAGAGGAGGACCTATGTCTTTTGGAAGAAGTAAGGCTCGTATGTTAACTGAGAATGAAATTAAAACTACTTTTGCCGATGTGGCAGGATGTGATGAAGCAAAAGAAGAGGTAGAAGAATTAGTAGAATATTTACGTCAACCAAGTAGATTTCAAAAACTAGGAGGAAAAATACCTAAGGGTATATTAATGGTAGGTCCTCCTGGAACGGGTAAAACTTTGTTAGCTAAAGCTATTGCAGGAGAAGCTCAAGTACCATTTTTTACCATCTCGGGTTCAGATTTTGTAGAAATGTTTGTAGGTGTTGGTGCATCACGTGTACGTGATATGTTCGAACAAGCTAAAAAAAAAGCTCCTTGTATTATTTTTATTGATGAAATAGATGCAGTAGGACGTCAAAGAGGGGCAGGATTAGGTGGGAGTAATGATGAACGCGAACAAACATTAAATCAGATGTTAGTTGAAATGGATGGTTTTGAAGATAATGAAAGTATTATTGTAATTGCTGCAACTAATCGTCCTGATGTTTTGGATCCAGCATTATTAAGACCTGGTAGATTTGATAGGCAAATAATAGTTGAATTACCTGATATACGAGGAAGAGAAAAAATTTTACAAGTTCATATGCGCCGTGTTCCATTAGCCAAAAATATTGATGCGTTAATTATTGCACGTGGTACTCCAGGATTTTCTGGTGCAGATTTAGCTAATTTAGTTAATGAAGCAGCATTGTGTGCTGCACGTAATAATCGTAAAGTAGTTTCTATGATAGAATTTGAAAAAGCTAAAGATAAAATTGTAATGGGTGCTGAACGTCGTTCTTTTGTAATGACAGAAGCTGAAAAAGAAGCTACTGCGTATCATGAAGCGGGACATGCTATTATTGGACGTTTGGTTCCCGAACATGATCCGGTTCATAAAGTTACAATTATTCCGAGAGGTAGAGCATTAGGTGTAACGTGTTTTTTACCTGAAGCAGATACTATTAGTACAAGTAGACAAAAAATAGAAAGTATAATTTCTACTTTATATGGAGGAAGATTAGCTGAAGAAATTATCTATGGAAGAGATCATGTTTCTACGGGTGCATCTAATGATATAAAAGTTGCGACTTCTTTGGCACGTAATATGGTTACATTATGGGGCTTTTCTGAAAAATTAGGTCCACTATTATATACAGATAACCAGGAAGAAATATTTTTAGGACGTTCAGTAATTGCTAAAAATAAACGTCTTTCTGATGATACCTCGTACATTATTGATCAAGAAATTAAGTCTATCATTGATAAAAATTATCAACGTGCTCGTAAAATATTACACGATAATATAGATATTTTACATGCAATGAAGGATGCATTAATAAAATATGAAACGTTGGATGCATTACAAATAGATGATTTAATGAATCGAAAAATAGTACGGATGCCTACATGTTGGTTACATAATAATGATAATCATGATCATAATTAATATATTAATAAATTGTAATTAACCATATGTAATGATATACTATTTAAATGAGATTTAATTAATTAATCTAAAGTAATAAAATTATAAGATTATTATATAAATACAATATGTATAATATTATATTAACTATTTTCCTCATTGTAGCAATAATATTAATTAGTTTTATTTTAATTCATAAAGGTTATGGTAGTGGAATAGGTACTATGAGTTCAAATTATACTAATGCATCAGCTGTATTTTTTGGTTCTCATGGTTCTAAAAATTTTTTGAATCTAATTATTACATTATTAGCTTTTATTTTTATTATTACTACTTTAATACTGGATAATTTAATTTATAATACTGATAATCAGTGGTCTAATATTACTCCAACAATTAATAAGATTAATACTCAAAAAGTAGATAAAATTATTATTTGACCTTTTTCTTCACCTTAGATTTTTATTAAGTGCCGAGGTGGTGAAATTGGTAGACACGCTACCTTGAGGGGGTGGTGCCTTATTAGGTATACGGGTTCAAATCCCGTCCTCGGTACCAATTAATATTTTTTTACTTTGATAACCGAACAGTTGAATTATATATATAAATAATAATTATATATATATTTACTAATATATTACTATTTTGACGCGGGGTGGAGCAGCTAGGTAGCTCGTCGGGCTCATAACCCGAAGGTCATTGGTTCAAATCCAATCCCCGCAACCTATATATATAATAAATCTTTATCAAATAAATAAAATTATATGAAACAGTTTTCATATAATATAGTTATTAAAAAACCCGAGACAATCGGGTTTTTTTTATTATGTATAAAATTAAAAAAGATGAAAAATGATGCCTATTCAATAAAATAATAAATGCATTAATATGTTTAAAAATATCATGAAAACTGAATTACTATTAAGTTTTATTATATTGTATATTAAAATTATTTATTGACTGAGGCAATGAAGATGAATAAAGATATTTTGGCTGTGGTAGAAGCAGTTTCTAATGAAAAATCACTTCCTTGTGAAAAAGTCTTTGAAGCATTAGAGAGTGCCTTAGCTACTGTAACTAAGAAAAAATATGATGCTGAGACTAATATTCGTATTAGTATTGATCGAAATACAGGTAATGTTAATGTATTTCGTCGTTGGCTCATTGTTGAAAAAGTCATACAACCAACTTGCGAAATGACACTGAAAGCAGCACGTATTGAAAATAGTTTATTAAAACTTGGCGATTATATTGAAAAAAAAATAGAGCCAATAATTTTTGATCGTATTACTAGTAAAATTGCAAAACAAGTTATTATACAAAAAGTTCGTGATGCTGAACGAACTTTTAAAGTGGAACAATTTTTAAAAAGAAAAGGTGAAATTCTTACAGGAGTTGTCAAACAAGTTAATCGTGATTTTTTAAAAATTGATCTAGGTAATAATACAGAAGCAATTATTTTCTCTAAAGAGATACTGCCTAAAGAACTTTTTAAGGTCGGGAATCGCATACGAGGAGTATTATATTCAATACATACTGATTCACGGAGTTCACAATTATTTCTCAGTCGTTCTCGTCCTGAAATGTTATTAGAGTTATTTCGTATTGAAGTTCCAGAAATAGCAGAACAAACAATTGAAATAAAAGCTATTGCTCGTGATCCAGGATTACGAGCAAAAATAGCAGTCAAAACTAATGATAAAAGAATTGATCCTATAGGAGCTTGTATAGGAATGAGAGGATCGCGTGTACAATCAATATCTAATGAATTAGGAGGAGAACGTATTGATGTTTTATTATGGGATGAAAATCCTGCACAGTTGGTAATTAATGCAATGGCACCTGCAGAAGTTAATACTATTGTTGTTGATGAAGATCATCATACAATGGATTTAGCTGTAGATGATAATTTGCTAGCTGTAGCTATTGGTAAAAATGGTCAAAATGTAAAATTAGCATCTCAACTCAGTGGATGGGAATTAAACATAATGAGTGTTTCAGATTTAAAAGAAAAACATGAAGCAGAAGATCATGCTTCAATTGAACTTTTTACTAATTATCTAAAAATTGATATAAAAATAGCTAATTTATTAGTAAAAGCAGGATTATCTTCTTTAGAAGAATTAGCTTATATTCCAATAAGTGAATTATTAGAATTAGGAGATTTTGATCGAGAAATGTTAAAAACAATACAAAATAAAGCTAAAAATATATTGACACAATTTCCATATAATCAAATTAATAATAAATCTAGTTTAGCTCATGAATTACTCAAAATTAGGGAATTAAATCCTAGTTTAGCATATAAATTAGTAGAAAAAGGTATTTTTTCATTAGAACACTTAGCAGAACAAGGTATTGATGATCTTTCTGATATTAAAGGCTTAAATAATGAAAAAGCCGGTCAATTAATTATGGCCGCTCGCAATATCTGTTGGTTTAATAAATAAATAACCATCAATGATAAAAGGAATCTCATGAAAGAGATTAATATAAAATCTTTAGCAATAGAAAATCAAATGTCAGTAAAGACAATTATAAAAATTTTTGCATCTTTAGGAATATATAAATCTGAAAAAGACGTGATTACGCAAAAAGAAAAAGAATTATTTTTAAATCAATTTAATGAAAAAAAGACCTCAAAAAAATTATCAGTAATTTTACCACGAAAAATACATAGTACTTTGAATATTCCTGGAATAGGAGGTAAAAAAGTAAAAGTCGAAATACGCAAAAAAATCTATTTTAAAGAACCAACTATAGAAGAATTTAACCATAATTCTCAAAAAAACAAAATTTATAAAGAATCTAATGCAGATTCTTTATTGATTAACTCCAAACCAAGTCAAGAACAAATTCTTAAAAAAGAAGAAAATGATGATTTTCAAAGTAAAGTTGAAACTATTATAGTACCTCAAAAAATTGAAGAAACATGTAAAATTACACAAAACGCTCATATAATGGCATCAAAAAGAAATAATAATTATCATTTAGATCTTATTATAGAGGATGAAGATCTAAAAGAAGAAGATGATCGTCTTATAACTGAATTGAAATCTATTCCACATTCCGAAAAATATGATAAAAAGAAGAAATTAAAGATTAATCGTCCTATTCGCAGTGGAAAATCCAAATTTTTACGATCAAGAAAACATAATCAACCTTTTGAATCTAAAGTCGATGGAGAAGAAGACAAAGTTATTATTCGTAGTAATAAAAATCATAAAAGTAATTTAAGTATTTTACAACAAACTTTTAATAAACCAGTACAAAGTATTACAAGAAACATTATTCTTAGTGAAACTATTACTGTTGCAGAATTAGCTAATAAAATGGCTATGAAAAGCTCAGAAATTATTAAAGTAATGATGAATATGGGAATAATAGCTACTATTAATGAAATTATAGATCAAGAGACAGCCCAACTAATTGCTGAAGAATTAGGACATAAAGTAATCTTACGTCGTGAAAATGAGTTAGAACAAGCTATTTTATCTGATAGAGATATGGGATTAATTACTGAAAATAGAGCCCCTATAGTAACTATTATGGGACATGTCGATCATGGAAAAACTTCATTATTAGACTATATTAGATCGACAAAAATTGCAAAAGGTGAAGCAGGAGGTATTACTCAACGTATTGGTGCTTATCATGTAGAACTTGAAAACAAAATTATTACTTTTATTGATACTCCTGGACATGCGGCTTTTAGTGCTATGAGAGTTCGAGGAATTCAATTAACAGATATTGTTGTATTAGTAGTAGCAGCAGATGATGGGGTAATGCCACAAACAATAGAAGCAATTAAACATGCTCAAGCAGCTAATGTTCCTATTATAGTAGCTATTAATAAAATCGATAAAATAGAAACAAATACTGATAGAATTAAAAAGGAATTATCTTCATATGGAATTAATCCTGAAGAGTGGGGGGGGGATAATCAGTTTATTTCTATTTCGGCAAAAAATGGAATAGGAATTGACGATCTTTTAAATGCCATTTTATTACAAGCTGAAATGTTAGAATTAAAAGCTATTCATAAAGGTATGGCAACTGGAGTTGTTATAGAATCCTTTATAGATAAAGGACGGGGTCCAGTTGCAACTGTATTAATACGTGAAGGAACCCTTCATAAAGGAGATATTATCTTATGTGGTTTTGCATATGGACATGTAAAAGCTATGTTAAATGAACAAGGTTCTGAGGTTAATAAAGCCGGTCCTTCTCTACCTGTAGAAATTTTTGGTTTATCTGGTCTTCCAACTGTAGGTGATGTATTAACTGTAGTACGTGATGAGAAAAAAGCACGAGAAGTTGCATTATATCGTCAAAGTAAATATAGGGAAGTACAATTATCTCAAACTAAAAAAACTGCTTTTCAACAGATGTTTAGTAATATTACTAAAAAAAGGATGTTATCTGAATTCAATCTCATTTTAAAAGCTGATACTCAAGGATCAGTAGAAGCTATTGCAGAAGCATTAAAAAAACTCTCTACAGATAAAATTGAAATAAAGATTCTCATGTTAGGAGTAGGAGGTATTAGTGAAACCGATGCAACATTCGCTGCGGCTTCAAAAGCCATTATAATAGGATTTAATGTACGTGCTGATACTTCTGCACGCAAAATAATTGACCAAGAAAATTTAGATGTACGCTATTATTCTGTGATCTATAATTTAATTGACGAGATTAAACAATTAATTTTGGGTAGATTCAAACCAGAATCTGAATCTAAAATTATTGGATTAGCAGAAGTAAGAAGTATATTTAAATCTCCTAAATTTGGTTCAATAGCAGGTTGTATGGTGAAAAATGGTATAGTTAAACGTCATAAACTACTTAAAATTTTGCGTAATAATATCGTAATTTATGAAGGAGAATTAGAATCTCTACGCCATTTTAAAAATGATGTAAGTGAAGTTCAGAGTGGACTAGAATGTGGAATTGGAATTAAAAACTATCATGATATTCAAATTGGAGATTTAATTGAAATTTCTGAAATGATAAAAGTCAAATAACAATAAATAAGAAAATGACTGAAATTACACGTTTACTTCGAGTAAGTAAAACATTAAAAAAAGAAATTACAATAATTTTACATCATAAAATTAAAGATCCTCGGTTAAAATCCTTAATAACTGTCAATCATATAGATCTTTCGCGAGATGGTTATTATGCTAAAGTTTTTTTTACTTTTTTAGATATTCAATCTAATAAGATAGAAATCTGTCAAAAAATTAAAGTTTTACAACATGCATCAGGATATATTCGAATGTTACTAGGAAAAGCAATGTCCTTACGTATCATCCCTCAATTAGATTTTATTTATGATTCATCAGTTTCAAATGCAGTATATATGTATGATTTTATTACTAAGGTATTAAAAACTAATCCTCATGAATACTAATTATAATATAATTAATGGTATTTTACTCTTGGATAAACCTTCAGGAATTTCTTCTAATATTGCACTTCAAACTATAAAAAAAATTCTTAAGGTAAAAAAAGCAGGATATATAGGAACCTTAGATCCTATAGCTACCGGTATGCTACCAATTTGTTTAGGTAAAGCAACTAAGTTGGCACAATATTTAGTAAATACAGATAAACATTATTATGTCAAAGCAAAATTAGGACAACGTACTGATACTTTAGATTGTCAGGGCAAAATAATTAGTGAAAAATCAGTAAAAATTAATCATTTAACCGTTCAAAATATTCTGAATGGTTTTTTAGGAACAATCAAACAAATTCCTCCTATGTATTCAGCAATAAAAATTAATAATCGTCCATTATATAAATATGCTCGTGAAGGTATAGTGGTATCACGTAAACCTCGTGAGATTATAATTCACCATTTACGATTAATTAATTTAATTGATAATGAATTAACACTTGAAGTATATTGTTCTAAAGGTACATATATTAGAACGCTGATTGATGATTTAGGAGAACAATTAGGTTGTGGAGCTCATGTAATAAAATTACGACGATTACAAGTAGCTTCATATCCTATTGACTATATGATTACTATTAACAAATTGAAGACCTTAATAAATTATAATATGAATAATGAAGAAGTTAATACCAAATTAATTTCTATTCTAATTACGATAGATAATTCTGTATCAATTTTATCTAAAAAAAATCATTTTTGTTCCTCATCATTGATTTTTTTATGAATAACCAATTAAAATCAAAATGATTATTCCACAATTACTATTCACTCATTAAATTAGATCAATAAATAGATTATATTTTATAATGGAGTTATCTTATGTCGTTTACTAAATCTCAAATTATCGTTAAATACGGAAAGAGTATTAATGATACTGGTTGTACAGAAGTTCAAGTTGCTTTATTTAGTCATAGAATAGAAGAGTTACATAAACATTTTGCTCAACATAAAAAAGATTATCATAGTCAGAAGGGATTGTTGGGTATAATCTCAAAAAGAAAAAATTTATTAGCTTATTTAAAACGTAAAGATATTAATCGTTATACAACTTTGATTAAAACTCTTAATTTACGGAGATAAAAATAAGAATATATATTACTTTTAAAAAATTACACTGATATTCTCACTTAAATTATCAGAAAATTAAGGATATTATTTTGTTGAATCCAATTATACATACATTTAAATATGGACAACATACTGTTTCTTTTGAAACAGGAATGATTGCTAGACAAGCTACATCGAGTGTCATAACTAGGATGGATGATACTGTAGTTTTAGTTACTGTAGTAGTAAATAAAAAAAAAGTCTCTCTTCATAATTTTTTTCCTCTTACAGTAACATATCAAGAACGTTCTTATGCAGCTGGTCGTATTCCAGGAAGTTTTTTTAGACGTGAAGGTCGTGCTAGTGAAAATGAAATTCTTATAGCTCGTCTTATTGATCGTCCAATTCGTCCATTATTAATAGAATTAGAAGAGTTTTATTCTTCTTATGATATTCAAATTATTGCTACAGTTATTTCTATAGATCCTAGAATTCATCCAGATATTGTAGCCTTAATTGGAACTTCTGCAGCTCTTAGTATTTCAGGACTTCCTTTTAAAGGTCCTATTGGTGCTGCACGAGTAGGATATATTGGAAATAAGTATATTTTAAATCCAACTATAGAGGAACTTAAATATAGTAATTTAGATTTAATTGTTGCTGGTACCAAAACTGCAGTTTTAATGGTAGAAGCTGAAGCAAAAGTTATTAATGAAGATCAAATATTAGATGCAATAATTTATGGACATGAACAACAACAAATTGTCATTCATAATATAAATGCATTAGTTGAACAAGTAGATCAAAAACCTGTTTATTACTGGATACCTAATGCAATTAATTCTTTCATCAATACTGAACTGTATACAAAAATTGCTCTTCTATCCGAAGACAAATTTAGTAATGCATATCGTATTATAGATAAACTAAGACGTTATGCAGAATTAGATGTAATTAAATCTGATGTATTAGCTATAGTACAAACAGAAAATCCTGGTGTAGATGAAAATTTAATAAATAATTTTTTATATAAAATTCAAAAACAACTTGTACGAAATTTATTATTAAAAAAAAATATTAGAATTGATGGTCGTGATCAAGATACTATTCGTAAGATAGATGTCCAAACTGGAGTTTTACCAAGAGTACATGGATCATCTTTATTTACCCGAGGGGAAACTCAAGCTTTAGTTACAGTTACTTTAGGTACTGATCGAGATGCACAAAATCTTGATGAATTAACTGGAGATCGTACGGATTCTTTTATCTTTCATTATAATTTTCCTCCTTATTCAATTGGTGAAATAGCAATGATAGGACCTCCAAAACGACGTGAAATTGGTCATGGTCGTTTAGCAAAACGTGGAATTTTGGCAGTGATGCCCAGTCATGATATTTTTCCTTATACTGTGCGTATAGTATCTGAAATAACTGAATCTAATGGTTCTTCTTCTATGGCTTCGGTTTGTGGTGCTTCTTTGGCATTAATGGATGCTGGTGTTCCTATAAAAGCAGCAGTTGCTGGAATTGCAATGGGATTAGTAAAAGAAGGTAATAATTTTATAGTTCTTTCTGATATTATTGGTGATGAGGATCATTTTGGTGATATGGATTTAAAAGTAGCTGGTACCAATGAGGGTATTACTGCATTACAAATGGATATTAAAATTGAAGGAATTACTAGTGACATTCTGAAATTCGCATTTCATCAAGCTAAAAAGGCTCGTTTAAATATATTAAATATTATGGAAAAAGCTATTAGTTTACCTCGTTTGGATATTTCTAAATATGCACCAAGAATACATATCATAAAAATACATCCCGATAAAATTAAAGATGTTATAGGAAAAGGTGGATCAGTTATTAGATCTGTAACTGAAGAAACAGGTACTATTATTGAGATTGACGATGATGGTACAATTAAAATTGCTTCAGTTGATAGTACTAAAGCAGAATTAGCTCTTCACCGCATTAAAGAAATTACTGCAGATATTGAAATAGGTTGCTTTTATAGTGGTAAAGTATCTAGGATTGTAGATTTTGGTGCTTTTATTACTATTCTAATAGGAAAAAATAAATGGAGTAAAGAAGGGTTAATACATATTTCACAAATTTCTGAAAAACGTGTAGAAAAAGTAACGGATTATTTAAAAATTGGTCAAATAGTGACAGTAAAAGTACTCAACATTGATAACCAAGGACGTATTCGTCTTACTATGAAAGGCCTAATTAAATCTTAATATATAAAATGTAATAACATCTGTAGAGGTATGTAATATACAATATGATCAATTTAGTAGTAGAAAAAAGTTTTACTGAATTAGGGTTAAAATTATCTCTTTTAGACTCATTAAAGCTTATGGGTTATATTAAACCATCTCCAATTCAGATTAAGTGTATTCCATACTTACTTCAAGGATATGATGTATTAGGTATTGCACAAACTGGAAGTGGTAAAACTGCTGCATTCCTTTTACCATTATTAAATAATTTGAAAATAGATTTAAGACATCCTCAAGGTTTGATTTTGGTACCTACTAGAGAATTAGCAATTCAAGTAACAGAAGCATGTATTAATTTTGCTAAATTTATTTCTAAAATAAATATTTTAGCTATATATGGAGGACAACGTTATGAAATTCAATTACATGGGTTGCGTAAAGGTCCACAAATCATAGTAGGCACCCCAGGTCGTTTATTAGATCATATAAGAAAAGAGACCTTAAATTTATCTTATTTACATAGTTTTATATTAGATGAAGCAGATGAAATGTTGAGAATGGGATTCATTGAAGATGTAGAAAAAATTATGACCAAAATCCCATCTGGTAAACAAATTGCTTTATTTTCTGCAACTATGCCTGAACCTATTCGTCGTATTACACGAAAATTTATGAAAGAACCATATGAAGTACGTATTCATACGAATATAACAACTCGTCCTAATATCATTCAAAAGTTTTGGATAGTTCAAGGAAATAAAAGTAATGCGTTAATACGTTTTTTAGAAGTAGAAGATTTTGATGCAGTTCTAATATTTGTACGTACAAAAACTGCTACTTTAGAAGTAGCAAAAAATTTAGAATATAGTGGTTATAAAACTGCTGCACTTAATGGTGATATGAATCAAACATTACGTGAACAAACTTTAGAACGGTTTAAATCTGGGAATCTAGATATTCTTATTGCTACAGATATCGCTGCTCGGGGATTAGATGTTGATAGAATTAGTTTAGTAGTAAATTATGATATTCCGATGGATGTAGATTCTTATATTCATCGTATTGGAAGAACGGGAAGGGCTGGTCGTATAGGTAAAGCTTTAGTTTTTGTGGAAAAACGTGAGCAAAGGTTATTATATAAGATTAAACGTTGTATGAAAGTAGAAATTTCAGAAGTTAATCTTCCAAGTACAGAATTTATTAGTGAACGTAGATTATCAAAATTTGCGGCAAAAGTAGAACAACAAATTGAAAGTAATGATTTAGCAAAATATAAAACTTTATTATCAAAAATCCATCCTAAAAATTTTTATGATATTAACACTTTAGCAGCTGTACTATTAAAAATAGCACAAGAAAATAATCCATTAATTTTAGCACCTGATAATCTAAGTTTAAATAATAATCAAAAAAAAATTGTACAATCGAATGAATTTAAACCTAATAATATGAATTTATATAGGATTGAATTAGGACGTAATCATGGTTTAAAAATTTCAGAACTTTTAGAAATCTTTCATAAGAAACTTAATAAACATGAGATTGGAAATATCAAACTATTTAGTTATCATACTACTATTGAATTACCTAAAAATAAATCTGAAACTATATTACATAATTTTAAACATATCCGTATATTAAATAAATCATTGAAAATAAAATTACTTGGAGATAGCAATTTATTTGTTAGAAGTATATCAAAAAAAAAAAAAAAGAGTTTCTTGAAAGAAGGTATAAAAAAAATATCGAATAGGATTTAGTAGTTTGAATAGTTAAAACTAATTAATTTTGATTAAAGAAACATTTTTTGTACTTAACGTGAAAAAGCTTTCTTGATAAAATAATTTCTATAATCAATAAATATAATGAATTGTAAATAAGTAGGTTTGTTTTTTTTTATAGGGTAAAAAGGCTAATAAATAAAGTACATTTAATTTGACCAGTCGTTCTTTTTTTTTCTTATTTTAAATACATCCTATTTTTTAAAAATGTCAATTTTTTTTATACGAATTAATAGCTTTTAAAATGTGGCATACAGGTTATCATAAACTGGACGCCACATTAATTAATCTATTTTTTTTATGAAGAGTTCATTTTATACTTAGATACAATTACCATAGCTGGACGCAATAATCTTCCATTAAGAATATAACCTGGTTGTATTATTTCTAATACAGTATTGGTTTTTATATCTTTACATTCTTCTATTTCTTTAATAGACATTGCTTGATGTATATCCGGATTAAAAGGAACTTGTGTTTCTTTAATAACTTTTACTCCATATTTCTGTATGGTATTTAAAAGACATTTGAATGTTAATTCAACTCCTTCAATCATCGAAAATAATTGGAGATGAGATTTATCGGCCATTTTAAGTGCACGTTCCAAGCTATCAATTACAGGTAAAAGTTCTCCCATAAATTTTTCTAAAGCAAATTTAGAGGTTTTTTCCATTTCTAAATCTGCACGTTTTCGAATATTTTGAATTTCTGCTTGAGCACGTAAAAATTGATCACGTTCATGTTTTTGTGCTTCAAGAAGCTGCATTTCAAGGGTAGCAATTCTCTCTTCATAATTATTATCCTTACTATTATTTTGAGAATTTAAATGATGATTTTTTATTTCATTATTATCATTGTCACATAATCCATTTTTTTTTTCATTTTCTGTTTTTATTGTATTGTTATTATTCGTTATGGTTGATTTTTTATCTTTGCTTTTACTACTCATGAAATTCTCCAAATCTGCACAATTCTTCACTGATTTGATTATTATATAGATGAGTAAGAGAGTTTCAAGACAAGTTATAATTTGTTATATATTAATTATGTTTGTATTAAGAAAATGGTATAAATAATGAAAAAAAAATTTAATAATATTGGTCTAGTGGGACGACCACGCAATCCAAATGCATTAATTACACTTAAAACTATTTTAGAATGGTTAAAGTTCAAAGGATATGAAGTTTATATTGAATATAATTTAGCTCATAAATTTAATATTCATAATATTAAAAAAGACAGTTTAACAAATATTGGTAAACAAGCAGATTTAGCAGTAGTTATTGGTGGTGACGGTAATATGCTTCGAGCAGCACGAGTATTAGCTAAATATAATATTAATGTAATTGGTATTAATAGTGGTAATTTAGGTTTTTTAACAGATCTTACTCTTAGAAATGCTCAATATTACTTAAATGAGGTGTTAAAAGGTCATTATATTATTGATAACCGTTTTCTACTTGAAGCAACTATAGGTTGTTACCCAAATTATCCAAAAAACCATTATTATTTAGCCATGAATGAAGTGATTATTCATACTGGAAAAGTAGCACATATGTTTGAATTTGAAGTATATATAGATGATCAATTTGCATTTTCTCAACGTTCAGATGGTTTGATTATTTCTACTCCTACTGGATCTACTGCTTATTCTTTATCAGCGGGAGGAACGATTTTAACTCCCTCATTAGATGCAATTATTTTAGTTTCTATGTTTCCTCATACTCTTTCTTCAAGGCCGTTAGTTATTAATAGTAGTAGTATTATACTGATACGTTTACGTTTTTCCGATATGCATCTTTATATGAGTTGTGATAGTCAGATTATGCTGTCTCTAAATATAGGTGAAGATATTGTAATAAGACGAAGTATTTATAATCTTAATTTGATTCATCCAATAAATTATAATTATTTTAATATTTTAAGTAATAAATTAGGATGGTCAAAAAAGCTTTTTTGATCTTTATTGACTTATATTGCTTTTTATGATGTTATTAATATATAATTATTTATGATAAATAAAAAAATACATACTATTACTAATAATAGACGTGCTTATTATGAATATTCTATTGAAGATACATTTGAAGCTGGTATTATATTACAGGGCTGGGAAGTAAAATCTCTTCGTTTAGGAGGACAAGTCCAAATAAGTAATAGTTATGTCTTATTACATAATGGAAATGCTTATTTAGTAGGTACTCATTTTCAACCTACACCCAATGTATCTAATCATATAACTTGTAATCCAATTCGTGAAAAAAAATTATTACTTAAACAAAGAGAATTAAAAATTTTATATGGTAAAGTAAAGCATAAAAGATATACAGTGATTGCTTTATCTTTATATTGGAAAATAATTTGGTGTAAAGTACTTATTGGAATTGCTAAAGGTAAAAAACAATATGATAAACGTGTTCATATTAAAAATCGTGAATGGAAAATTGATAAAGAACGTTTTATAAAAAATAAAATGATATAAATCTAATAATAAGATATTGGGGCTGTTTTTGGATTCGACGTAAAGAGTGAAATCTTAGGTGCATGTCAAGGTGCGGTAGGCCTTGTTAAAAACCGCAATAAATAGTCGCAAATAACGACAATTATGCTTTAGCAGCCTAAAAAACTGTGTTAGAGCCCTCTAATTCTTAATCTAATAAGCTCTTAAGAAAAGAATAAAAAGAGGTCATTTAAAAATAAGAGCTCGCGTATCTGCTAATCCTAATAAAGATACGTTAAATGATTATATAGGATAGTTTATTAATAGTGTGTCGGTCAACTATTAAATAAATGAATAAAAAAGACTAGACTAAACATGTAGTACCAAAGACGTAGACATTACGGACGCGGGTTCGAATCCCGCCAGCTCCACCAAAAAATATTTTATAATCAAAATATTAAATCAGACTTTGTAATTAATTATAAAATTAAATACCTTTATTTCTAACCAGTTAAAAATAAAGATTTATTAAATTTTTCAAGAGATGTTTAGTTTAAAAAAAATACTTTTATAGTATTTGAAATAGAATGAAGGATTTATTAAAAATGCCTAATGCATTAAACCATTATAATAATATTCAGAATCAACTTATTATTACAAGCCCAAAAGAGTTAAAGAAATCTTATCCATGTAACGATAAATTAACATTACAAATATCTAAATTTCGTAAAAAAATATCTGCAATTATTAATGGATCTGATAATCGTTTATTAATAATATGTGGTCCATGTTCTATTCATGATCCGCAAGCAGCAATAGAATATGCCAAAAAACTAAAATATTTGTCTAATCAAGTACATGATAAAATGTATCTTATTATGCGTGTTTATTTAGAAAAACCACGAACTTCAATAGGTTGGAAAGGATTAATTAATGATCCATATAGGAATAATTCTTGTAATATAGAATCAGGATTAAAAATATCACGTCAACTACTTTTAGAACTTACAAATATAGGAATTCCGCTGGGTACAGAAGCATTGAATCTTAATACTATACCATATTTGGAAGATTTGTATAGTTGGATGTCAATAGGAGCAAGAACTACTGAATCACAACCTCATCGCGAGATAGTATCAGGATTATCAATACCAATTGGTTTTAAAAATACTACTGATGGAAATTATCATAAAGCAATAAATGCAATAATTACAGCAAACGTACCACATACTTTTTTAAGTATTAATTCATCGGGAAAACTTTGTGTATTACAAACTCGTGGAAATAACCAATTACATGTAATCTTACGTGGAGGAGATCAGAAAACTAATTATGATTCTGAAACGATTTTACAATGTGTAGAAGCTATGAAAAACGCTGGTTTATATCCATCTATTATGGTTGATTGTAGTCATGATAATTCTAAACGAGATTATCGTTCTCAACCCGAAGTGGCTCAATCAGTAATAATGCAACGTCGAAAAGGTAATAATTTTATTATTGGATTAATGTTAGAAAGTAATTTATATGAAGGAAACCAATTATGGAACTTACCAAGTGAAAAAATACAATATGGTATTTCATTAACTGATGCATGTATTAGTTGGAAAACTACAGAAATACTTCTTCAAGATATTTATAAAACTTTACAATAAAGGGCTGAAATAATGCTAGCAGAATTAGAAGTATTACGTGATAAGATAGATCAGTTAGATAAATTATTATTGAATATAATAATTAAAAGAATGAAATTAATAGCTAAAATAGGTAAAATTAAATATATATATGGATTACCTATTTACGTTCCCGAAAGAGAAAAATCTATGTTAGCTATGCGTCGTAATGAAGCAGAACAACTTGGTCTTTCTCCTGATTTTTTTGAAGATATTTTACGTCGTATAATATATGAATCTTATTCGATAGAATCTCAACAAGGTTTTCAACCAGTATATCCATTATTGCGTCCTATTGTTATAATAGGAGGTAAAGGTAAAATGGGACAGTTTTTTTATCACTTACTATGTTTATCCAATTATAAAGTAAAAATTATTGATAAAGATGATTGGAAAAAATCCCATCAAATTTTATCAAATGCTGCAATGGTAATTATTAGTGTACCTATTCGAGTTTTTGACCAAATAATAGAACAATTACCTAAACTTCCAGATGATTGTATTTTAGTCGATTTATCTTCTATTAAAACTATGCCATTAAAAGCAATGTTATCTACTCATAATGGTCCTGTATTAGGATTACATCCTATGTTTGCTCCTAATAATAGTGATAATTCTGTAAAAAAAATAATGATATGGTGTAATGGTAGAAAACCAGAAGCATATCAATGGTTTTTACAACAAATAAGCCTTTGGGGAATGCGTTTACATTGTATTAGTGCTGTTCAACATGATCAAAATATGGCTCTTATTCAAGCATTACGACATTTTACACATTTTGTATATGGATTACATTTGCAACAAGAAAATATTCAAATAGAAGATTTATTAAATTTTGGAACTCCTATGTATCGATGTGAATTATTTATGATGGGAAGATTTTTCGCTCAAGATCCTACTCTTTCTGCTGATATTATCATGACATCTAAGATAAATTTACAATTAATTAAACGTTATTATCTATGTTTTGGAGAAGCCATTAAAATTTTGGAAAGTGGAGATAAAAACCAATTTATAAACTCTTGTATTCAAATCAAAGAATGGTTAGGGGTGTATAGTCAGCAATTTCTTGCTAATAGTAATTGGTTAGTTAATTATCATAATATGATGAATAGAGAGTAAAGAATTTTAGTGAGTTAATTTGAAAATAATTAAAAAGCTTTAATTTTTTATACAATGTTTTAAGAAGGATTAATACTATTTAAATATATTTAGTTTTAAGATCATTATTTCAATCGATTAATCACTCATATCTAAATAATATATATTCTATAGTGGAATTTTTAGAGATTTAAGTAAACAAATTACTAACCGTTCTTTTAAAGCTGAAAGATGTTTTTGTACATTATGCTTTTATTAGTTATACATATATATAATAACTATAAATTCAATTGAGCTGATCTTATTATAATTAATAGAAAAAGTTTTAATATTGAGTTATTAAATATTATACGTGAAAAATAAAAAAAATTATTCAATAATGACATTAATTGAATTATCACTCGGTTTGATTTTTTTTTATAATAATAATACTCATGCCATCTAAAACCCTGACTGCTCTGATATCTGAAAAACAAATAGGACAACGTTTGGACCAAGTATTAGTAGAATTATTTCCTCAATATTCTCGTTCTTATTTAAAAAAAATGATTTTAAATAAAAACGTTTTGTTAGATAATAAGATCTTTGATAAACCCAAAACTAAGATAAAAAATCTTACTAAAATCTTTATTAAGATACCAGAACCTGTAAATCTTTTTAACGCCCAACCCATGGATTTAAATATCATTTATGATGATGATGATCTTTTAATTATAAATAAACCTATGAATTTGGTAGTTCATCCAGGAACAGGTAATTCTAATGGAACATTACTCAATGGTATATTATATTATTATCCAAAAAATATTAGTGTACCTCGAGCAGGAATAATTCATCGGTTAGATAAAAATACGACCGGTTTAATGATTATAGCTAAAAAACCTAGTATCCAAAAATATTTAGTTGAATCTCTAAAAAAACGTAATATTATTCGTCAATATGAGGCTATTACCATAGGAGTTATAAATTACTCTAGAGGATACATAAATAAGTCAATTCGTCGTCATCCTAATAAACGTACAATAATGAAAATTGATTTGTTAGGAAAATCTGCTATCACTCATTATCGTGTACTCGAACGTTTTAGAGCACATACACATATTTTGTTACAATTAGAAACCGGAAGAACACATCAAATCAGGGTACATATGGCATCTATTAATCATCCTCTTGTAGGTGATGAATGTTATGCCGGAAAAAATTTACTAAACCAAATTCCATATGATATTTCCTTAAATGTATTATATCAATTAAAAAAATTTAAGCGTCAAGCGTTACATGCTTCATATTTAGGTTTTTATCATCCTATTCGCAGAAAATATATGGAATATAAAGCACCATTACCTCAAGATATGTTAGATTTAATTTCTATATTACGTACTGACTTATTACAAAATATAATCTAAAAATCAAACAATTTTATAATAATTAATGAAGGATTATTTGTGCACTTAGATCGTTTTACAAATGAATTTAAATTAGCGTTAGCTGATGCATCATATATAGCTTTAAAAAATAATAACCAATTTATTGAACCATTACATGTTATGTTAGCATTTTTAAATCAAGAAAATGGATTTTTTCTAGGTCAATTAATAAATTCAATGGGAGTTAAAACAATAGATTTATTACGTAAAAAAATTGAACAATTGATTGACAATCTTCCTAAAATTTACGGTAATAATGTAAATTGTCAATATTCTAATGAATTAATACATATTTTGAATATATGTAATCAATTAGCACAAAAACAAAAAGATACTTTCATTTCATCTGCATTATTTTTATTGGCTATAATGAGTAAAGATGGGTTATTAACTGATTTATTAAAATCTTTAGGTATAAATCAAGAAAAGGTTAGTAATATTTTTACCAATTTACGGGAAAACCAAGCTGTGAATAATTTAGATATATTTAAAAAATATTCTCACGATCTTACTGAAAGTGCTGAAAAAGGAAAATTAGATCCCGTAATTGGACGTGATGAAGAAATCCGTCGTACTATTCAAGTTTTACAACGTCGTACTAAAAATAATCCAGTTTTAATTGGTGAACCAGGGGTTGGAAAAACAGCCATTGTTGAAGGATTAGCTCAAAGAATTGTGAATAAAGAAGTACCTGAAGGATTAAAAAGTAAACGAGTATTAGCATTAGATATGGGAGCTTTATTAGCTGGTACCAAATATAGAGGAGAATTTGAAGAGCGTTTAAAATTAGTTTTAAAAACTATAGGTCAACAAGAAGGGAATATCATTTTATTTATTGATGAATTACATACTATGGTGGGAGCAGGAAGAACCGATGGAGCTATAGATGCTAGCAATATGCTCAAACCTGCTTTAGCACGTGGAGAATTACATTGTATTGGAGCAACTACATTAGATGAATATCGTCAATATATTGAAAAAGAGGCAGCATTAGAAAGAAGATTTCAAAAAATATTTATTACTGAACCAACCATAGAGAATACTATAGCTATTTTACGAGGATTAAAGGAACGTTATGAATTACATCATCATGTTCATATCACTGATCCTGCAATTATAGCAGCAGTAACATTATCTCAACGTTATATTCCTGAAAGAAAATTACCAGATAAAGCTATTGATCTAATTGATGAAGCCGCGGCTAGTATACGATTACAAATTGATTCAAAACCCGAATCATTAGATCGTTTAGAACGTCGTATTATACAACTCAAAGTTGAACAACAAGCATTAAAAAAAGAAACAGATTCTTCAAGTCTTAAACGTCTTGCTGCTATTAATGCAGATATTCTCTCAGACGAACAAAAGTATACTCAATTACAAACTGATTGGATTAAAGAAAAACAACTCTTATTAGAAATACAAGCTATTAAAAGTAAATTAGAAGAAACTAAAACCTTATTAGAACAAGCGCGCAGATCAGCGGATTTATCACGAATGTCGGAACTTCAATATGGAATTATTCCCGAACTAGAAAAACAATTAAATATAATCAAATCTCAGAAAAAGTCTATGCATTTTTTACGTAATCGAGTAACAGAGATAGAGATAGCTGACGTATTATCACGTTGGACAGGTATTCCTATATCTCGTATGATGGAAGGAGAACGTAAAAAATTCTTACGTATAGAACAATCATTACAAGAAAGAATAATTGGACAACAAGAAGCTATAGAAGCAGTAGCTAATGCCCTTCGTCGTAATCGTGCAGGATTATCAGATACTAATCAACCAATTGGTTCTTTTTTATTTATTGGACCGACAGGAGTTGGTAAAACTGAACTATGTAAAGCTTTAGCTAATTTTATGTTTGATAGTGATCATGCTATGATACGTCTTGATATGTCAGAATTTATGGAAAAACATAGTGTATCGCGTTTAGTTGGAGCTCCCCCAGGTTATATTGGTTATGAAGAAGGAGGTTACTTAACTGAAATAGTTAAACATCGTCCTTATTCCGTCATTTTACTAGATGAGCTAGAAAAAGCGCATTATGATATTTTTAATATTTTACTTCAAGTTTTAGATGATGGTCGTTTAACTGATGGTCAAGGTAAAACTGTTGATTTTCGCAATACAATTATTATTATGACTTCAAATTTAGGTTCAGATCTGATTCAAAATCAGGTTGAAAAATTTTCTTATGATAAAATCAAAGATCTTATTTTAAAAAGAGTTAATCAATATTTTCGTCCTGAATTTATTAATCGTATTACTGAAATAGTAGTATTTCATCCTCTTAATAAAAAGCATCTAAATGCAATAGTAAAAATTCAATTACAAAAACTTAATCTTCGTTTACAAGAACAAGGTTATCAACTTGATATTTCTAATAATGTATTAGAATTTTTAGTTGAAAAAAGTTTTAATTCTTCATATGGAGCAAGACCTTTAAAAAGAATTATTCAAAATACTATTGAAAATCTTTTAGCTCGAGATATTTTAGCTGGAAAACTTAGTATCAATAAACCAATCAAATTAGATTATATTCAGGGAAAACTGGTTTATTCTTAACCTTTATTTTTTTTATCACAAAACATAACATATTTAGTATCATTTACTGTAGGTGATTTAGCAGCTTTTCGAGCTAATTCATCACAAAGCTCATTATCAGTATTTCCAGAATGTGCTTTAATCCAATTCCATTCAATTTCATGATAACTTAATTTTTTATAAAGACGTTGCCATAAATCTATATTTTTTACCGGATGTTTATTGTATGTTAACCAACGGCTCTTTTTCCAATTATGGATCCAATATTTGATTCCTAATTGTACGTATTTACTATCAGTATTTATTTGTACAATACATGGTTGTTTTAACAATTCTAAAGCAACAATTACAGCTATAAGTTCCATACGATTATTTGTAGTTAAATAAAAACCTGTGCTTAGTAACTTTTTATATTTTTCATAATATAATATAATACCATATCCTCCTGGTCCAGGATTTTTTAAGCAAGAACCATCTGTAAAAATTTTTACTTTTTTATACATTTTAAAATTATTATAATTTATGAAAAAATCCATTACAAGACAAATTGTCTTAGATATTGAAACTACAGGAATGAATAAATTTGGTATATGTCATGAAGGACACCGAATTATAGAAATAGGTGCTGTAGAAATTTCTTATAGACATTTTACTGGTAATAATTTCCATACTTATTTAAATCCTAATAGATCAATAGATCCTATTGCAACTTCTATTCATGGAATTACTCAAGAATTTTTATTAGATAAACCTTTTTTTTCTCAAATTGTAGATTCATTTTTAGATTATCTTAAGGGATCAGAAATCATTATACATAATGCTTCTTTTGATATTGGTTTTATCAATTATGAAATTCAAATGTTAAATCGTAACATTCCAACTCTTGAATCATTATGTTGTTCTATTACAGATACACTTTTATTAGCCCGTAAATTATTTCCTGGCAAAAGAAACAGTCTTGATTCGCTTTCTAATAGATATCATCTTAATTATAAAACACGAAGATTGAAACATGGTGCTCTATTAGATGCTGAAATTTTAGCTGAGATTTATTTAGCCATGACAAGTGAACAAATTTCATTAGATTTTTTTAGTAAAAATAACAAAAAAAAAACCATATCGTCAAAATTATGTTTGACTAATTCAATATCTGTACTATGTGTAATTAAAGCTAACCAACAAGAAAATCTTCTTCATGAGAATTATTTAAATCTTATGTTTCAAAAAACTGGTATATGTTTATGGAATAGTTAAATAATGAATATTAGAAAATATTAATAACATTTTAATTAGTTGATTTGTATTTAACCTTATAAATAATATTAATCATATTATCCTTGCTAAAAATTAGATAGCATCTTAATATTTTTTATTGAAAAATTAACGATAATCCTTATTTTAATATTTAAAATGCTTTATTTACTAAAATTAAAATTAGTCGCTATACTTCTTAGTAGGTACTCATAATAAGTAGTAAAAGAAGTTCATAATGATTTTTTTTTAATTACTCAGGAGGTTTTTTATAATGACTTATCGTTCTGCTTTTTCATTAATTCCTGGAATAATTACTGATAATCTTTTTTCTGATCGTTTAGATCGTATGGATAGGTTATTTAGTAGATTAACAGGTGATACTCCTTTATCTGATTCTCCATGTTATAATCTTATTCAGATAGATGATAATCATTATAGTCTTACAATTAGTGTCCCTGGATATAAAGAAAAAGATTTAGATATTACTTTACAAAATGGACAACTTACTATTACTGGTAAACATGAGTGCAAAAATAAAGGAAAAAACAAAGAAGATAGAAAAAATGTTAGGTGGTTACATAAGGGATTTTCTTCGGCTGATCAATTTAGTCTGAGTTTTAATCTTCATAATCGTGTAAAAGTACAAAGTGCTGTGTTAGAAAATGGATTATTGAAACTTGAATTAGAATATGAAATTCCTGAAGAACATAAACCCCACAAGATAACTATTGATAGCCCGGTTAAAAACTCACTTATGCAAGATCAACAAGGATTAATAAAAAATAAATAAAGATTTAAAAAAAATATAACCCCTATCTGGGGTTATATTTTATTTAGTTTACATCTACTAAGATAGAATTAAGAGTTTGCATTTCTATCCGATTATAAAGATTTTGAAAAAGTGAAATTTTATGATTTAATAATGGAGAGTTGATTTGATTCCACTCTAACTTACAGTTTAAAAACTTTTCGGAACGTTCAGTAAGAGTAGGAATTATAGGTTTAAGAAATGTCATTAAAATTCTAAATAAATTTAATCCCATAGTACATATAGATTGTAGTAATGTTTTTTTATGAACTAATAACCATGGTTGTTGTTCAGTTATATAGGTATTAGCTAAATTAGCTAAAAATATGATTTGTTTAATAACTTGACTAAATTCACGATTTAAAAAAGCATCTTCTATGGTTTTTGAGTATTTAATAAAGCATTCATATAATTGTGGATTTTGTAATTCATTACCTAACCAACCATAAAAATCTTTATTAATAAAACTTGCTGTTCTAGCTGCTAAATTTACTATTTTATTTACAAGATCTGTATTTATACGTTGTATAAAATCTTGTAAATTTAAATCAATATCTTCTATATTAGAAGATAATTTACTAGCATAGTAATAACGTAAACTGTCAGCGTCTAAAAATTTTAACCAAGTACTTGCTTTAATAAAAGTATTTCTCGACTTAGACATTTTCATTCCATTAATTGTTACATATCCATGTACAAAAATCTTAGTGGGTTTACGAAAACCACTAGCTTCTAGTATTGCAGGCCAAAAAAGACTATGAAAATAAATAATATCTTTACCTATAAAATGACATAAACTAATTGTAGAATTTTGATTCCAAAAATCATCAAAATGTATATCTTTTCTTTTATGACATAAGTCTTTAAAAGTGCTTATATAAGCAATAGGTGCATCTAACCAAACATAAAAATATTTATTAAGAAAATTAGGAATTTTAAAACCAAAATATGGAGCATCACGTGAGATATTCCATGGCTGAAGACCTATCTGAAACCATTCTTGTAATTTATTAACTACTTGTTCTGATAAACAACCGGATCTAATCCAAGAGTATAACATTTTAGTAAAGAATGGAAGATCAAAAAATAAATGTTCTGAACTACGTAGAATAGGGATAGTGCCTGTTATTACTGATTTAGCATTAATTAAATTAGTAGGATGATAAATGGATCCACAAATTTCACAATTATCACCATATTGTTCCGATGCTTTACAAATAGGACAAGAACCTTTAACAAAACGATCAGGTAAAAACATTTGTTTTTCGGCATCATATAATTGATTTAATATGTATTTTTTAATCAAACCTTGTTGTTGTAATTTATAATAAATACTTTTTAAAATTTCATAATTATCTTTAGTATGTGTTGAAGAATAGTTATCATAATTAATATTAAATTCAGAGAGATCTTTTTTATGTTCTTCATATATTTTGTAAATCATGTTTTCAGGATCTAAACCATCTTGTTGTGCTTTTAATAAGATTGGAGTTCCATGTGCATCATCAGCACAAATAAAAAATGTTTGATATCCACGCATTTTTTGATAACGAACCCAAATATCAGCTTGAATATGTTCAAGTAAATGTCCTATATGAAGAGAACCATTGGCATAAGGTAATGCACATGTTACTAAAAATTTTGTATAATTTTTGTTCATTATAAATTCTTATAAATTAGTAAATATTTAAAATAATAGAAAAACCAAATAATATTAGTAGTTTAAATCATGGTTAGATCTAGTAATTATAATTATAGAGATTTTGTTAGTATAATAAATGCTCTTTTAAAATGGTATGTTGTGGTATATAGTAATAGGTTATCACATTCTTAATTTATTCAATAAGAAATAGCATTGTTGATTAAAAATTAAATGTTGAGATAATAAATAAATATTACTCTAACTTATTAGAGTATAAGAACGTTTTTTGTATTATAAATTAAGTATTAATAATGCAAAATTTAGTTGAATATTAGTGGAAACTGGTATCCAAACTAAATGACCATTACCAGGGGCTATATTAATAGACTGAAATTGATGGTTTTCTATAAATGTTATTTTACTATGAAGATTATTAGATGGAGAAATAATTTCAATACTATCGCCTTTAGAGAATTTATTTTTGACTGCTACTTGTGCTAAATCTCCTCTACGTTTTCCAGTAAATTCTCCTATAAATTTTTGTTTTTTAGATATAGAATAGCTGTAATCAAAATTTTGTAAATTATTATGACGAGATAAAAAGCCTTCAGTATAACCTCTATGCGATAAGCCTTCTAGTTTTTCTAATAGCAAATGATTAAATGATTTTCCTAATATAGCATCATCAATTGCTTTTCGATAAATTTGTGTAGTTCTTGCACAATAATAAAAAGATTTTGTTCGTCCTTCTATTTTAAATGAATGTACACCAATTTTCATTAAACGTTCTATATGTCTTATGCCTCGTAAATCTTTTGAATTAAAAATATAAGTTCCATGTTCATCTTCAAAAGATGTCATATAATCTTTTTCTGAATCCTCAGGATTTTTTATTAAAAATAATTTTTTAGTAGTAGATTTATTAGATTGATGAAAAGGAACAATATTTCCTATATTATCTTCTTTACCTTCTTGAACGCTATATTTCCATCGACAATTATTAGTACATGCCCCTTGATTGGAATCTCTTTTATTAATATAATTAGATAATAAACATCGTCCGGAATATGCCATACACATTGCACCATGAATAAAAATTTCCAATTCCATATCCGGAACAACTGCATGTATTTCTTCAATTTCTTCTAAAGAGAGTTCTCTAGATAAGATTATTCTTTTTAAACCTATTTTATGCCAAAATAATACGGCAGCCCAATTTACTGTATTAGCTTGTACTGATAAATGAATCGGAATGGTAGGACAAACATCTTGGATCAACATTATTACTCCTGGATCTGAAACAATTAAAGCATCTGGTTTTAAATCAATAATAGATTTTAAATCATGAATTAATGTTTTGATTTTTGAATTATGTGGAGTAATATTTATTACAATATAAAATTTTTTTTTAAGCAGATGAGCTTCATTAATGCCTATTTGTAATTGTTCATAATTAAATTCATTATTACGAACACGTAAACTATAACGTGGAGATCCAGCATAAACTGCATCGGCACCATAAGCAAAAGCATAACGCATATTTTTTAAGGTACCAGCAGGAGAGAGTAATTCAGCTTTAAACATTTAATAAATATTATCTATATAAATTTTCGATATGGAGATTAGAAATTGTTAAAACAATAAGATTGTTAATGTATAATAAATATTAATTATATTAGGTATTATGATGAATGTAAATGCGAATATTATAATATTGCTAATAAGGTTTCTTTATTAATTTATTAAGGAGAAAATTTATGATGAAACGTATTATTCTTTTTATAATTACAAATTTTAGTATAATGTTAATAATTGGATTAGTTCTTTCTATTGTAGGTATTAATTCGCATAATATTCTACAACTTCTAATATTAGCTGGATTTACAGGTTTTGGAGGATCATTAATTTCTCTCTTTTTATCAAAAAAACTAGCTTTGAAGTCAGTAGCTGGAACAGTAATTACGAAACCTAATGATGAAGATCAAAAATGGCTTATAGAAACTATTTCAAAACAAGCGAAAAAAATGCGTATTACTATGCCTGAAGTAGTTATTTATCCGGCAACAGATCTTAATGCATTTACTACAGGTCCTAATCATAATAATTCATTAATTGCAGTATCTACTAGTTTATTAAAAAATATGACTAAAGATGAAGTTGAAGCAGTTTTAGCACATGAAATGAGTCATATTTATAATGGTGATATGGTTACTATGACTTTACTTCAAGGAATAGCAAATACTTTTGTATTTTTTATTTCACATTTACTAACTCAATTGTTTTATTCATTAAATCCTAATTCTAATACTAATTCTAGTATTTCTAATTATGTTACAAGTTTTGTGATTTCAATTTTACAAACAGTAATTGGATTATTTGCTACTATTATTATAATGTGGTTTTCACGTAAACGTGAATTTTATGCAGATGCTGGTTCAGCGAAATTGGTAGGAAGTGATAAAATGATTGCTGCATTGCAACGTTTAGAATCTACAATTGCACAACCATCCCAAGAAATAATAAGTCCTCTAAAACCGTTTTGTATTAATGGTGAGAGTAAAAAACATGCTTTTTTAATGGGAATTTTTATGTCACATCCTTCTATACAACAACGTATTAAAGCCTTACGTAGTTTAAAATATCTCAAATAAAAAATATTTATTATAAATAGGATGATAAATGCGAATCTTAGCCATTGATACATCTACTGATGTATGTTCAGTAGCATTTTTTAATAATGGAGAAATTAGCTCACAATTGAAATATTCTTCAAAAAAACATGCTAAAATCCTTTTATCTATGATACTGAATCTTCTTAGTAAATCAGAAATATCTTTAAATCAACTTGATGCTTTAGCATATAATTGCGGTCCAGGTAGTTTTACTGGATTGCGTATTGGAATTAGCATAGTTCAAGGAATTGGGTTAGGAAAAAATTTACCTCTAATTGGAATATCTTCATTAGCTGTAGTAGCAGAAACTGCTTGGTATTTAACTAAAATTAAAAGAGTGTTAGTAGCACTTAATGCCTATAGGAGGAAAATATATTGGGCTAAATATCAACGTAGTAATTTATTCAATTCGATTTGGAAAGGAGTGGAAACTGAAACAATACTGAAACCATTAAATGTAAAATCGGAAATATCTAGTTTAAATGGAATGTGGTGTGTAGCTGGAAATGGATGGGATATATATCCAGAATTAATGGATATAAAAAAATTATATGTATCTACTTCAATCAGTATTATACCTATAGCATATAATATTTTACCTTTAGCTATAATTAAATATAAAAAAGGTAATATTTGTTCAGCTGATTGTAGTCTTGTTGAGCTACATTATGATTATTTATCCTCCTCAGGGTGGAAGAAATCTTTCCCCTGATATGATTAAGATTGAAGTTTCGTAATACCCAAAAATTATTTCTTACTTAATAAATTTTGAGATAATAAATTTATTCATTGATCTTCTAATATAAAACGTGAGCTTAAGACTTCTCCTACTTTAGATAAAGCCTTTTTAAAATCTAGATAATTATCATCATTAATACTAACACATAAATATATATCATATAATTTTCTTAAACAATGTGTATTATTTTGTAATGCAACAATAATTTTTGTAATACAGAAATTATTTTCTTGTAAAACATGACTATTAATAGGCGTGTATAAACATAAAAATGTCCAGATGATAAATAATCTAATAAATATGAGCAAAAAATAGTTATGGTTTTTTCATCAATTACTTCATAAATTTTTTTATGAGGTTTAAAACCTATAAGATTATAATACGCTATAAGTAGTCTTTGTCGTGTTTTTAATAGACCATCTACAATAGATTGATTTATAGTAATATTTTTTTTTAATTGATTTAGCATATTAAACTCCATACATAACTATTTTATTATTAATTTATAATTATTACACTTAATTGAAAAATTAGAATGTAATTAATTTTTTTAATAACAATTAGTAGTAATAATAATTCTTAGGATATAAAAAAATGACTTAGTGATGATCTTACGATTGTTTTTTACTTGTATTGTAATATAAGATATAGAACAATAAAAAACTTGATCAAATTAGGAAAGAATAAGAATTATTAAAAAAGTTAAAATTATCCATAAAATGAATTAATATTCATTGAACTAATAAAATATGAGAAATTAAAAAAAATTTTAATAAAATATTTAAATTTTAAATAGAGTTAGTAACTCTCATAAAATAATCTAAGGATAATTACATTATGAATAAGACTCAACTGATTGAAAAAATAGCAAAAAAATCTGCCTTATCTAAGTTACAAGCAAAAATAGCATTAGAATCTACTCTAACTTCTATCACAGAATGTCTTCAAGCAGGTGAAATAGTACAAATAATTGGTTTTGGAACCTTTAAAGTCAATCATCGTGCTGAACGAATAGGACGTAATCCTCAAACTGGGCAAGAAATTAAAATAGCTGCTACTAATGTTCCTGCTTTTGTATCTGGTAAACTTTTAAAAAAAGCAGTTAAATAATAAAAATGGCCTCAAATCGGGGTGGATTTTATCTACCCCTTGAATATTTAAATCTCGGAAATTAATAATTTTAATTATAGCAAATTACTATTTATATGAAACTAAAAAAACTTGGTATATTTTTATATATATTTTTATTTTTAATAAATTCAATTATTGCAGCTCCTTTTATTGAGGGAGAACATTATATGACATTGAATAAACCAATTTATGGTATACCAAAAGTAGTAGAATTTTTTTCGTTTTTATGTCCTCATTGTTATCAGTTTGAATCTCTTTTTCATCAAAAAATAAATATTTCCTCTCAATCTCAAATTAAAACTTTTAAATATCATATTGCAATATCTTCAAATGAAGAACTTTTAACTAAAGTTTGGAGTATTGCAATCGCTTTAGGAATAGAAAAACAGACTATTTTACCAATATATAATACTATTATTAATAATAAAATCTTGTCTTATAATACTTTTTGTAAAATATTTACTAATTTAGGTATTTCTAAAAGAAATTATGATTATTTATGGAATAGTTATACTATAAGATTATTAACTGTAAAACAGCAACAATCAGCTAAAAGAATAGGAGTAATACAAGTTCCTACGATAGTTGTAAATGGAAAATATATCATTAAAAATGATATGATAAAGAATTTACAAGAATATAATAAAATAATTAGCTATCTTTATAATCTACACTAAATTTAGTTTAGATTTTATGAATATTAATAAATTGAATTCTTGTTTTTTAATTGATGGAACTTTTTATGTTTATAAAGCTTATTATGCGTTACCTGCTTTAACTAATAGTTTAGGAGAACCTACTGGTGCAATTTATGGTGTATTGAATATGCTTAATAATATTTTAGAAAATTATAATCCGAAATATATGTTAGTAGTTTTTGATGCTCCACAAAAAACTTTTCGACATAAATTATTTCCTCAATATAAATCACATAGATTATCTATGCCTAATTCTTTACAGCTTCAAATTCAACCATTATATAATATAATTAAGGCTATGGGAATTCCTATATTAATAGCACAAGGAGGTGTAGAAGCTGATGATATTATTGGTAGTTTAGCACAATCTATAGAACTTCAAGGAGGTACAGTTTTTATAGATAGTAATGATAAAGATATAGCACAATTGGTTACATCTAATATTAGAGTAATAAATACGAGCAATAATACAATTCTAGGACCATTAGAAGTTTGGAAGAAATATGGAGTACCTCCTAATTTAATGATTGATCTTATAGCCTTAATGGGAGATTCTTCAGATAATATTCCTGGAATACCAGGAATAGGCATTAAAACTGCACAAAAATTATTAACTTATATAGGTAATCTTAATAAAATATTTTCTAATCTACGTAAAGTAGCTGAACTCTCTTTTCCAAGAGCTAAATCTTTAGCATTAAAATTAGAAAAATCTAAAGATATAGTATTTCTTTATCGTATTCTTGCTACTATAAACACTAATATTCCGATTCAAATGAATTATAATGAATTAAGAGTAACTAAACCCAATCGAAACCAATTCCTAAGATTGTGTCAATATTATGAATTTAAAAATTGGATCCATAAAATAAAAAAAGATCTATGTAATTTAAAATAATAAATTTTAATTAATTAGATCAATGTATTTTTATTGAAAAATAAATATTAATTTAATATTGTTTCTTATATTAACATATTAATTAATAGTAGTATGTAATAATAATTTATATGTAATGATATTAATTAAATCAAATATGCCCAGAGCGGGATTCGAACCCACATAGCTATATTGCTGAGGGATTTTAAGTCCCTTGTGTCTACCACTTCCACCATCCGGGCTATAATAAATACTTCTTAAGTGAGGCGCGTCTCGGAATTGAACCGAACTATACGGATTTGCAATCCGTTGCATAACCACTCTGCCAACGCGCCATATATAATAATATTTTTATTAATTTTACTCAATAAGTTAATATTATTAAATTAGTTTTTTGTATTTTTGCTATAAAAAATAATTATTTATTGCAACTAAAAATAGTTTATATAATAAAAATAACACTTTTAGTAAAAAAAAGTAAATAAATAAATTATATATAATAAGTATTATTAATTAATTTGATATATTTTAAAAATATAGATTTATTTTTTAATGTATTTAATAGTTAATAAACATGAAGACTTTTTATTTAATTAAACTTTTTTCAAATTAATTTTCGATTGGATCTACATCTAATGACCATTTTATGTGTTTAACTTTAGGTAACGCAAAAATAGTTTTGATATTAAATTTAATAATATCTTGTAATTTTCTACGTATAGGATGTTGTAAAAGTAATTGCCATCGATATTTTCCATTGCACTTACTTTGTAATGCAGGTATAGGACCCATAATTAACAATTGATTATCAGTAATAGTATTAAATAACTTACGTATTTGATGAAGAAACATTTTTGCATGATAATTATCATTATCTTCTGCTCTAATTAGTACATGGTTTGTATAAGGTGGTAATGAAATTATTTTTCTTTCTTTCAAAATTTCATCAGTAAAAGACTCATAACTTTGATATAATAATTTATTTAATAAAGGATGATTGGGATGATAAGTTTGTAATAATATTTCTCCAGATTTTTTAAAACTGACATATCTAGCAACCTGTATATAAAGTTGTGCTAAACGTTCAGAGGAACGAAAATCTCCTGAAAATAAAGCTCCATCAATATTTAATAAAGCTACTAATGTCACTTGAGGAAAATGATATTCTTTAGCTGCTAATATTTGTGTCCCTATTAAAATTCTAGCCTTTTTCTGTAAAAAAGGTGTTAAATAGTATTGAATGGTTTTATTATTTATTGTATCACGATCAATACGTGAGATTGGTATATTAGGAAAAATTTTTTTTAGTTGGTATTCAATTTGTTCAGTACCAATTCCTAATTTAATAAGATTCCTTATTCCACAATTTTCACAAATTTCTGGAATTGGAGTTGTATTATTGCAATAGTGACATTGTAAGTATTGATATTCTTTATGATATGTAAAATTATGATTACATAAATTACATTTAGCAATCCATCCACATTTTTTACAAATCATTGCCGTTGAAAAACCACGTTTATTTAAAAATAAAAATACTTGATTATTACATTGTAAATGTAGAGTAATTTTCTTTATTAAAACATTAGATAACCCTGTTAATCTTTGGTTGGCTGTTTTTAAATTAATAATCTGTGGTTTAAACAACCAAGGAGATATATTAGTTTGTGGTTTTAGTTGTAATAATTTATATTTACCTAATTGAACATTATATAAAGTTTCTAATGATGGAGTAGCTGAACTAAGTACAATAGGTATATTGAGTTTTTGAGATAAAAATACTGCTAAATCTCTTGCTTGATATTTCCATCCTTTTAGTTGTTTATAAGAACAATCATGTTCTTCATCAATGATAATTATTCCGAGACATAAAAAAGAAGTTAAAAGAGCTGACCTTGTACCTATAAGAATATAAATTTCTCCTTTACGAACTTTCATCCAAATTTTTAAACATTTAGTATTATTAATACCTGAATGTATCACGTCTATTGGAATATTAAAAGTTTTCTTCAAACGTGTCATTAGTTCAGATATTAAACTAATTTCAGGGACTAATATAAGTACTTGACGACCTATAGTTAAAATATAATGTATTATATGTAAATATACTTCAGTTTTTTCTAATTTAGTAAAATAAGTTAATAACCAAGCATTAAATTTATCAGACTGATTACATATAGTTTTAATAGCTATTTTTTGTTGATCATTTAATACTGATTTTAATTTAGGATATATTACAGTATTATTAATTGTTTTAGAAAAATCCGAATGCCAATCGGTACACTTTTGACCTTTTCTTAATAAACTAGGAAGAGAAAAAAATAGTATTTTACCTAAAGGGTAATGATAATAATCTGCAGCCCAACGTAACATATTCCACAATTCTGGATTAAATAAAGATTGATTATCAATAATCTGATTAATCTTTTTTAAAGATTTTATAGGAATAGAAGTTGTAGGTTTAATATTTATAATAATTCCAATTATATTACGATTACCAAAAGGTACATTTACTCTAGTACCTATTAGAGGTTTTAGATGTATCGGACAAATATAATCAAATTTTTCAAAAATCCTAATAGGTAAAACAACTTGAACAATAAGCATAATATATTTATTGATTGTATTTAAATAATTTTTTTATAAATTGTAAGCTTTAAGAGGTTTAATATGAAGAAAAACATTCATCCTAATTATAATTTTATTACTGCAACATGTAGTTGTGGTAATATAATAAAAATTCGATCTACTTTAAAATCCAATTTATTTTTAGATGTATGTTGTCAATGTCATCCATTTTATACGGGAAAACAGCGTATTATTGATACAAAAGGTCGTGTTGAAAAATTTAATAAACGTTTTAATTTAGTTAACTAAAATAATTTTTTTTGAATTATATTTAAATAATATTGAAAATATTACTATTTATATATATAATATAATGTTTGAATATGTATTATATTAAATAAAAATGAATTAATTCATGTGTGCACTAACGAACATGAAATTATATTACTTCAATAAATTTAAAAGAAGTATATATAAAATAAGTGAGTTTTTCTTATTTTATTAGTTTTTTAAGGGAAGAGTTTGATCATGGCTCAGATTGAACGCTGGCGGCAAGCTTAACACATGCAAGTCGAACGGTAACGAAGAAAAGTAAAATTTTTTGTCGACGAGTGGCGGACGGGTGAGTAAGATCTGGGGATCTACCCGATGGAGGGGGATAACCATTGGAAACGATGGCTAATACCGCATATTCTTATTAAAGAAAAGTGGGGGACTTAATTTTATTAGGCCTCACACCACCGGATGAACCCAGAGGGGATTAGCCAGTTGGTGAGGTAAAGGCTCACCAAAGCGACGATCCCTAGCTGGTCTGAGAGGATGACCAGCCACACTGGAACTGAGATACGGTCCAGACTCCTACGGGAGGCAGCAGTGGGGAATATTGCACAATGGGGGAAACCCTGATGCAGCTATGCCGCGTGTATGAAGAAGGCCTTAGGGTTGTAAAGTACTTTCAGTAGAAAAGAAGAATGAATAGCTAATAACTATTCATTTTGACGTTATCTACAGAAGAAGCACCGGCTAACTCCGTGCCAGCAGCCGCGGTAATACGGAGGGTGCAAGCGTTAATCGGAATTACTGGGCGTAAAGAGCGCGTAGGTGGTAATTTAAGTCAGATGTGAAAGCCCTGGGCTTAACCTAGGAATTGCATTTGAAACTAATTTACTCGAGTATCGTAGAGGGAGGTAGAATTTCGGGTGTAGCGGTGAAATGTGTAGATATCCGAAAGAATACCAGTGGCGAAGGCGGCCTCCTGGACGAATACTGACACTGAGGTGCGAAAGCATGGGGAGCAAACAGGATTAGATACCCTGGTAGTCCATGCTGTAAACGATGTCGATTTGGAGATTGTGATGTTATTAATTATGGTTTCCGGAGCTAACGCGTTAAATCGACCGCCTGGGGAGTACGACCGCAAGGTTAAAACTCAAATGAATTGACGGGGGCCCGCACAAGCGGTGGAGCATGTGGTTTAATTCGATGCAACACGAAGAACCTTACCTGGTCTTGACATCCGTAGAATCTTATAGAAATATAGGAGTGCTGTAACAAGAGCTACGAGACAGGTGCTGCATGGCTGTCGTCAGCTCGTGTTGTGAAATGTTGGGTTAAGTCCCGCAACGAGCGTAACCCTTATCCTTTGTTACCAGCGCATAAAGGCGGGAACTCAAAGGAGACTGCCGGTGATAAACTGGAGGAAGGTGGGGATGACGTCAAGTCATCATGGCCCTTACGACCAGGGCTACACACGTGCTACAATGGCGTATACAAAGAGAAGCAAACTCGTAAGATTGAGCAAATCTCACAAAATACGTCACAGTTCGGACTGGAGTCTGCAACTCGACTCTACGAAGTAGGAATCGCTAGTAATCGTGAATCAGAATGTCACGGTGAATACGTTCCCGGGCCTTGTACACACCGCCCGTCACACCATGGAAGTGGGTTGTAAAAGAAGTGAGTAGTTTAACCTGATAAAAAAGGAGGACGCTTACCACTTTATGATTCATGACTGGGGTGAAGTCGTAACAAGGTAACCGTAGGGGAACCTGTGGTTGGATTACCTCCTTAATAACTTAAATCATGTATTCGGAGTGCATACATGAATGATTTTAGATTAAAAAGGTTTTTATTAATGAAGATAGTTAGTTATTATTTATTNAARTCCSCTTAGCTCCATTATTTATTATTAATTAAAAGCTCTTTAAAAATAAAGACATTTGTGGGTTATGGGGTTAAGTAACTAAGCGTATATGGTGGATGCCTAGGCAATCAAAGGCGATGAAGGACGTGCTAAACTGCGAAAAGCATTGATAAGTTGTTAGAAACGTTTTAATCAGTGATATCCGAATGGGGAAACCCGATGTAGTAATACATCATTATTAAATGAATATATAGTTTAATAAAGCTAACCGAGAGAAATGAAACATCTGAGTATCTCGAGGAATAGAAATCAATTGAGATTCCCTTAGTAGTGGCGAGCGAACGGGGAACAGCCCGAGTTAGAATAATTATTTTTATAGATATTAGTAGAATTTTTTGGAAAATCAAACGATACAGGGTGATAGTCCCGTATACAAAAATATCTAAAATAATTAACTCAAAAAGTAAAACGAGACACGTGGTATCTTGTTTGAAGATAGGGGGACCATCCTCTAAGGCTAAATACTCTTGATTGACCGATAGTGAACTAGTACCGTGAGGGAAAGGTGAAAAGAACCCCGGTAAGGGGAGTGAAATAGATCCTGAAACCATATACGTATAAGCAGTAGGAGTCTTATTTTTTATTATAAGATGACTGCGTACCTTTTGTATAATGGGTCAGCGACTTGTATTCTGTAGCAAGGTTAACTAAATAAGGGAGCCGTAGGGAAACCGAGTCTTAATTGGGCGATTAGTTGCAGGATACAGACCCGAAACCCGGTGATCTAACCATGGGCAGGTTGAAGATTAGGTAATACTAATTGAAGGACCGAACCGACTGATGTTGAAAAATCAGCGGATGACCTGTGGTTAGGGGTGAAAGGCCAATCAAACCGGGAGATAGCTGGTTCTCCCCGAAAGCTATTTAGGTAGCGCCTCATAAATTCATCAACGGGGGTAGAGCTCTGTTTCGGGAAGGGAGCCATCCAGGCTTACTAATCCGAGGCAAACTACGAATACCGTTGAATGTTATTATGGGAGACACACGGCGAGTGCTAAGGTTCGTCGTGGAAAGGGAAACAACCCAGACCGTCAGCTAAGGTCCCTAAGTCATAGTTAAGTGGAAAACGATGTGGGAGGGCTTAGACAGCCAGGATGTTAGCTTAGAAGCAGCTATCATTTAAAGAAAGCGTAATAGCTCACTGGTCAAGTCAACCTGCGCGGAAGATATAACGGGGCTAAATTATGCACCGAAGCTACGGCAACAAAATAAGTATTTTTTTTGTTGGGTAGGGGAGCGTTCTGTAAGCCATAGAAGGTATATTGAGAAATATACTGGAGGTATCAGAAGTGCGAATGCTGACATGAGTAACGATAAGGCAGGTGAAAAACCTGCCCGCCGAAAAACTAAGGTTTCCTGTCCAATGGTAATCAGGGCAGGGTGAGTCGGTACCTAAGGTGAGGCTGAAAAGCGTAACTAATGGAGAACAGGTTAATATTCCTGTACTATATATTATTGTGAATGGGGGGACGAAGAAGGTTAGGTCAGCTGGGGATCGGTAGTCCCAGTTTAAGCGTGAAGGTGGGTATTCTAGGAAAATCCGGAATACTATTAACACTGAGGCGTAATGACGAATCATGAAAATGATAAAGTGACTAATACCAAACTTCCAAGAAAAGCCTCTAAACAAAAGTAATATATAACCGTACCCTAAACCGACACAGGTAGTTTGGTAGAGAATACTAAGGCGTTTGAGAGAACCTGGGTGAAGGAACTAGGCAAAATAGTGCCGTAACTTTGGGAGAAGGCACGCTGGTTTATGGTGAAATCTATACAGATGGAGCTAGAGCCAGCCTAAGATAATAGCTGGCTGCAACTGTTTATTAAAAACACAGCACTGTGCTAACACGTAAGTGGATGTATACGGTGTGACGCCTGCCCGGTGCCGGAAGGTTAAATGGAATAGTTAAGGGTAACCTGAAGCTGTAAAATGAAGCCCCGGTAAACGGCGGCCGTAACTATAACGGTCCTAAGGTAGCGAAATTCCTTGTCGGGTAAGTTCCGACCTGCACGAATGGCGTAATGATGGCCAGACTGTCTCCACCCAGGACTCAGTGAAATTGAAATTGCTGTGAAGATGCAGTATACCCGCGGCAAGACGGAAAGACCCCGTGAACCTTTACTGTAGCCTGATATTGAATATTTAATATTAATGTGCAGAATAGGTGGGAGACAAAGAGATGTGGACGCTAGTTCACATGGAGTCGATCTTGAGATACCACCCTTTAATGTTGGATATTCTAACTGAGTTCCGTTATCCGGAACCAGGACCATGTCTGGTAGGCAGTTTGACTGGGGCGGTCTCCTCCTAAAGAGTAACGGAGGAGTACAAAGGTCAGCTAATCACGGTTGGATATCGTGAGGTTAGTATAAAGGCATAAGCTGGCTTGACTGCGAGCGTGACGACGCAAGCAGGTGCGAAAGCAGGTCTTAGTGATCCGGTGGTTCTGTATGGAAGGGCCATCGCTCAACGGATAAAAGGTACTCCGGGGATAACAGGCTTATACCGCCCAAGAGTTCATATCGACGGCGGTGTTTGGCACCTCGATGTCGGCTCATCACATCCTGGGGCTGTAGCAGGTCCCAAGGGTATGGCTGTTCGCCATTTAAAGTGGTACGCGAGCTGGGTTTAGAACGTCGTGAGACAGTTCGGTCCCTATCTGCCGTGGGCGTTGGAAGATTGAGAGGGGCTGCTCCTAGTACGAGAGGACCGGAGTGGACGCATCACTGGTGTTCGGGTTGTCACGCCAGTGGCATTGCCCGGTAGCTAAATGCGGAAGGGATAAGCGCTGACAGCATATAAGTGCGAAACCTGCCTCAAGATAAATCTTCCCTGAAACTTAGTAGTAAGTTTACTGAAGGGACGTTGAAGATTACAACGTTGATAGGCTGGATGTGTAAGCGTAGTAATACGTTGAGCTAACCAGTACTAATGACCCGAGAGGCTTAACCTCATAACACCAGAAATGTTCTTTAATAAGAAAAACCAGACGGTTTAAGCGCGATAGTACCACCTGATACCATTCCGAACTCAGAAGTGAAATGTCGTAGCGCCTAGGGTAGTACGAAAGTTTTTTCGTGTGAGAGCAGGTAACTGTCTGGTTTGTTTGTTATAATAAATAATCTAAAAAAAGGTGTGGTAGTTCAGTTTGGTTAGAATATCGGCCTGTCACACCATGGTTGCGGATTCAAATCCCATCTACATTGAACTGTACTTTATTTAAAAGATTAATGGTTTTGTAAAGAATTAACAGCAGCTTGTAATGCCAATATATAACTATTACTACCCAAACCACATATAATTCCCGATGCAATATCTGAAAAATAAGAATGATTACGAAAAATATCCCTTTTATATATATTAGATAAATGCACCTCTATAAATGGGATTTGAACTCCTAATAACGCATCACGTAAACAAATACTAGTATGAGTTAATCCAGCTGGATTTATTATAATATAATCAACTGGATTATTTACAATTTCATGAATTTTGTGAATTAATTCATGTTCTGCATTAGACTGAAAATGTTCAAAATCTACATTTAATTGGTTAGCATATAATAATAATTTATCTATTATTTCTGTTAAAGTTTCTTTTCCATATTTCTCCGGCTCACGTAAACCTAATAAATTAAGATTAGGACCATTAAGACAAAGAATATGGAATTTTGATATATTTTTTTTATTCATTCTTTACGAGATCTGCGGCATTGTTTTCACAAAATTATTTAAATAATACATCTGTACCCCATTTAAAAACATTTGTGTTGCTAACATAACGAATATTAATCCCATTATACGTTCTAATGCATTCAAACCTTTTTCTCCTAATAATTTTACAAATATTCCAGAGGATAACAAAACTACTCCATTTGCTATCCATGCAATTATTAATGCAATAATCATATAAATCATTTTAGATTCATATACATGGGATAACGTTATTATAGTTGCTAATAATGTTGGACCAGCTACTAAAGGCATAGCTAATGGTACCAAAAATGGTTCTTGACCTGGTGATGTAGAAGAATACATTCCTGTATCATTAGATGATGGAAAGAGCATTTTTAGAGCAATTAATAATAAAACGATTCCTCCACCCATTGATACAACTTCTGTTTTTAAGTCTAAAAAATGTAAAAATTTTTCTCCTAAAAATAAAAATAAAAACATAACAATTAGAGCAAGAATCATTTCACGTATTATTATTCTATATTGTGTATTTTTATCCCATGGTTTTAATATCACCATAAAAATTGGCAAATTTCCTAATGGATCCATAATTAGAAATAGTAAGATTGCAGTTGAAAGTATTTGGCTCATAATTTTATATCCTCCTCTGTTCCGATGGATTATTTGGATTACACATAGGATAGATAGAGTATAATACTTACTATACTACTTGTTTCTATCCATTAGATTATATATAGATTATCTATAATCTAATGAAAGAAGTATTTTTTCTATTAGTTGTCAACCATTCAGAAATACGTCTGATTTCTTTTTTATTAAGCCATAAAGCTAATTTGGTACGACGCCAAATTACATCTTGTACTTCATATACCCATTCTTTATCGACTAAATACTGTAATTCAGCTTCATATAAATTGTGACCAAAATATTCTCCTAAATCTGATAATTTATTTTTGGCTTTAAGAATAAGTTCACTATTACTACCATAAGTATATGCATACCTATGTGCAAGTGATTTATCAATAAAATTATAACGATTATATAAATCTTCTGCATAATTTTCTATTGTACCTATAAAATCTCCTCCGGGAAGAATATTCTTAGTAGTCCATGGTGGTCTAGCAGAAGGATAATATTGAGATAACATATTTAAAGATTCCTCAGCTAATTTACGATAAGTAGTAAGCTTTCCACCAAAAACAGATAACAACGGTGTACTACCATTCATATCATTAATATCTAGAGTATATTGACGTGTAATAGTTTGTGGTAAATTAGATTTATCATCATACAATGGACGTACTCCAGAATAAGACCAGATAATATCTTGTTTTACAAATTGTTTTTTAAAAAATTTATTACAAATCTCAAGTAAATACATAACTTCTTCATCAGAAATTCTTACTTTATGTGGATCATCATTATATTCTACTTCTGTAGTACCAATTAGAGAAAAGTGTTCCATCCACGGAAGAACAAATACTACTCGATGATCTTCATTTTGTAATATATAAGCATATTTTTGTGAATGAATCTTAGGCAAAATAATATGACTACCTTTAATTAATCGTAATTTATAAATAGAATGAAGATGTAATACTTCATCAAAAACTATATTTACCCAAGGACCAGTAGCATTGACTAATCCTTTAGATATCCATGTAATTAATTGACCATTATCAATATTTTTACCGGTTACATGCCATAATGCATTTTGACGTCGAGCTTCAATTACGCGACAACGTGTACGTATTTCACTTCCTTGTTTAAGAACTTCTTGTGCGTTTAAGACAACTAAACGAGCATCATCTACCCAACAATCAGAATATTCAAATCCACGTAAAAAAGTCGATTTTAATATAGAATCCTCTTCTGAAAAGCGTATACTTTTACTAGAAGGTAAAGTAACACGTTGCTTTAAATGGTCATATATAAATAATCCAATACGAATTATCCAAGCTGGACGCAAATACGGACAATGTGGCATCCTAAAACGCATAGGTATAATAATATGAGGAGCACTTTTTAAAAGTATTTCACGTTCAGCTAGTGCATCTCTAACTAGACTAAATTCATAATTTTCTAGATAACGTAATCCACCATGAATTAATTTAGAACTAGCTGAAGATGTAGCACAACCCAAATCATTAGCTTCTAACATCAAAACAGATAAACCTCGACCCGCAGCATCAGCTGCAATTCCAGCTCCATTAATTCCACCACCAATCACAATTAAATCTTTTAATTTATCGATTTCCATATCATAATCCTATGTTTTTTGGATATTTCCTAAAATTAAATTGATTGAGTATATTTTTTAGATCATTATAAATATGAATGTACACTATGTTGATGTTCAGTTATATCATATACTCCTATAATTTCTTCTGGAAAAAAATTTAATAATTCTTTTTCAAGATATTCTTTAAGAGTTAAATTTACCATTGAACAACCATTGCAACCTCCACTAAATTTTAAAATAGCATAACCTTCAGTTGTAATGTTTATAAGGTGAACAGAACCACCATGAGTAGCAAGTTGTGGATTAATTTTTTGTTGCAAGAAATCTTCTACACGTTCTTTTAATGATAAATTCTCTTTGGTTAATTTTTTATTAATATTAGGTGCATTTAACATTAATTGTGATCCTAATTCATCAGTAATTAAATCTATTTCAGCATTTTCTAACCAAGGAGCACTTTGTAGATCAATATAAACGTCAAAATGATCATATTTGAATTTAATATCAGTTGAAGATATTGTATGTTTTGGACAATACGAGATTCCACATTCCGCCTGATAGCTACCAGGATTCATAACAAAAATACGAATTTGTGTACCATCCTCTTGATCTTGCAATAACTTTTTAAAATGTTGTTGTGCTAGAACTGTAATATTAATATTGATCATAGATTTTATCTTTAACTAAATTTTTACAATAATTGGTATATTATACTATAACAAGGTTTTTTTTGAGAACAACTTTTTGTATCACATGTGATTAAACAATAATTTTTTCTTGGTTGCACTGGTATTTTAGTTATTTTTCTCATTATAACTAATCTCTCTAATATAGCCTCCATTAAGGGTAATCGACATGATAATTGCAAACTAAGTTGGTATGCATCAGCACGACCTAATAAAGCAAGTTGATTATATACATCAATCACACTAACCATAAGAGATAGTATCCTCTATTAATAATTAGCTTCGTAAAAATTATAATACTTAGTAATATAACGTAGTAAAAAAATAATAACTAAATTTATTAGTAATATTACCATAATGATAATTGAACTATAAAAATAATGTTTAGTAAATGTGGCAATCTGATAAAATAAAGTTGCTAAAGACCACGCTAAATTTAATGCCCAAAATATAGAGAAGAACATCCAGCCACGATTTGTCTCACGTGAAATAGCACCTAAAACTGATGCACAAGGCACATAAAGAAGTACAAAGATCAAATAACTATAAGCTGCTTTGTTACTCTTAAATTTATTATTCATTACACCAATAGCACTATAACTCAAATGTTCATCACTTTGACTAGCTTTAATAGGATTATAAAATGCTTTGAAAGAAAAAATTGTTATCAATTGTTGAATAGTTTGAGATAATGCTTGCAGTAATTCAGTACGAAAATTAAATGTAGCCGGTTCAAAATCGTTTTTTAAAATACTTTCAGAAGTATAAAGAGTATTTAAGGTACTTATTATTACTTCTTTTGCAATAGTTCCAGCTAATAATCCTACAATAGCTTGCCAATTCTCATTACTAATTCCCATAGGAATTAATAATGGTGTTATTTTATGACTAACTGTTGCTAATGCTGATTCATGAACATTTTTTACTAATTTTCCATCAAAAGAAAAGCTATTTAAAGCACTTACAATTAGACTAGCAATAATAATTACTTTACCAGCTTTATATAAAAAATCTTTCAAACGTTGCCAAGTTTGTATTAAAATAGTTTGGGTATGAGGTAAATGATAACTTGGTAATTCCATAACAAATGGAAATGCTTCTCCCTGTATAATAGTATATTTTAATATTATTCCAGTTAAAATAGCAGCTAAGATACCTAATATATAAAGGCTAAAAATCACTAATGTTCCACCATTTTTTCCAAAAAAGGCCGAGCCAAATACAGTAAAAATAGTTAATCTCGCACTACAAGAAATAAATGGTACCATCATAATAGTAATAATTCTTTCTCGTGAGGTATTAAGAGTACGAGTACTCATTACTGAAGGAACGTTACATCCAAAACCGATAAGAAGAGGTATAAAGGATTTTCCAGGAAGACCTAATATTTGCATTACTCGATCCATAATAAATGCGGCTCTTGCCATATAACCTGATTCTTCTATAACACTAATAAATAAATACATAAAAGTAATCTGCGGAATAAGAGGTAAAATAGTATTAATTCCTCCACCTATGCCTTGGGCTATAAAAAAAGTAAGTTCAGAAGGACAATGAAATATATATCCTAACCACTGTATTCCATGAATAAATAATGCAGTTGATCCAATATCAAATAATGGTTGTAACGAACCTCCTACATTAATTGAGAAAAAAAACATAAAGTATACTACAAATAAGAAAATTGGCATGCCTAACCATTTATTTAGTACAATATTATCAATTTTCTGCGATAAAGATGAAGTAGTTTGAGGATAAGTTTTTTGACTCAAAGTAGTAATTTTATCTATGACTTGATAACGAGAATTCACAATTAATAAAGTAGCATCATTTTTATTTTTCTTTAATTCTTGCTGAATAGTTGGTAGAATTTGTGATATTTGGGGCCAATTTTCAATCAGACTAGAATCACCTTCTAATATTTGTATAGCTAACCATTTACGTCGTTGATAAGTATAATTTAATGGTATTAATTTAATTAACTTTTTAATATATAGTGATATTATTTCAGGCCAATTAATATAAAATGATGCAGAAGTAAGAGGATGACGATCAATCTCCTTTTTTAATTGATTAAGACCTTTACCTAAATTAGAAATTATTGGTACAACAGGACAACCTAACAATTTAGATAAGATTTGAATATCTATTACTAAATTTTTTTCTTTTTTTGCTATATCTAGCATATTGAGTGCTATTATACATGGAATCCCTAGTTCTAATATTTGTAATGTTAAATAAAGATTATGTTCCATGTTGCTAGCATCAATTACATTAATAATAATATCTACATGATTAGACATTATATACTGACTAACTATTTGCTCATCTAGTGATGTATGAGAAGAGACGGCTGTTAAAGAGTATGTTCCAGGTAAATCAACTATACAAATATCATAAAAGGATGTAGAGAACTTTCCTTCTTTGCGTTCTACTGTCACACCCGACCAATTACCAACCCGTTGATGAGATCCAGTTAGTTGATTAAAAAGAGTTGTTTTGCCAGAATTGGGATTTCCTACTAGTCCTATAGTAAGAGAAGATTTCATTTTATACATTCCAGCTGAAAGTAAGCTAAATCTTTTTTACGTAATAAAAGAGTAAGATGACGTGTCTTAATTTGTATTGGATCTCCTAATGGAGCTATACGTATAATAGTAAAAAGCTCGCCAGGCAACATACCCAGGGTAAGTAATCTATGACGATAAAAAACGCTAGCTTCGTTGGAAAAACCAACAAGTTTATAAATTTGATGTGGAACGAATTGTATATTCATATTTATTTTTAAATAAAGTATCTAAATGAAAAATTTTAACATATTAAAGGTAATAATTCTTGCAATCTTTATAATGGTAAAATAGGACCAGAATTAATTAAATTTAAACCTACAGTGGTATTAGTGTATTGATCAAAATTTTTAATAAATTTCTTTGCTAATTTTATAGCTTGTTTGTGCCATAAATTGGAATTAGGAAAAGATATTCTAGGATCTAGAATGTTTGTCTCAATACCAGGTAATAACAGTGGTACAGAAAGATTAAATATAGGTAAAGAAAAAGTTTCGACAGAACTAAAAATATCATTAAAAATTAAATTAATAATACGACGAGTATCTTTAATAGATATACGATTTCCTCTACCATTCCATCCGGTATTAACCAGAAAGGTTTCTGCATGAAAAGCCTGTATATATTTTAATAAAACGGTTGCATAATAAAGTGGATGTAACATTAAAAAGGCTGCTCCAAAACACGCAGAAAAGGTTGGAATCGGTTTTTTAATACCTCTTTCAGTACCGCTGATTTTAGCAGTAAATCCCGATAAAAAATAATATTGGGTTTGTTCATAGGTTAATTTAGAAACTGGTGGAAAAACTCCAAAAGCATCTGCAGTTAAAAAAATGATTTTTTTAGCATGTCCGGCTTTAGATATTGGTTTAACAATATTTGTTATATGATTAATTGGATATGAAACACGACCATTTTCTGTTTTACTACAATCATTAAAATCGACTGACCCATCTTTATGTACCATAACATTTTCTAATAATGCATTTCGACGTATAGCCGAAAAAATCTCCGGTTCTTGTTCTTTTGAAAGGTTAAGAGTTTTAGCATAACATCCCCCTTCTAAGTTAAATATTCCATCATCATTCCATCCATGCTCATCATCTCCTATTAATTGGCGTTGCGGATCAGCAGAAAGTGTAGTTTTACCAGTTCCAGATAATCCAAAAAAAATAGCTACATCACCCTTTTTTCCTACATTAGCTGAACAGTGCATTGAAGCAATACCCTTCAAGGGAAGTAAGTAATTCATAATAGAGAAAATTCCCTTTTTCATTTCTCCTCCATACCAAGTACCACCAATAAGTTGTAGATTTTCTTTAAGATTAAAAGCTATAAAATTTTTGGAATGTAAACCGTGTTGTTTCCACTGTGGATTAGTACATTTTGATGCATTCATAACTATAAAATCCGGTTTAAACCATTTTAACTCGGTATCAATAGGTCGAATAAACATATTTGTTACAAAATGTGCTTGCCATGCAACTTCCGTTAAAAAACGGACTGCTAAACGGTTTTTTGGATCCGCGCCACACCAAGCGTCAATCACAAATAATCTTTTACCTGAAAGGTGTTGAGTAACTATAGATTTAAGATCTAACCAAATATCATGAGATATAGGATGGTTGTCACTATTTCCTTGATCTGACCACCAGAGATGATTAGTGGTTTCGTCACGAACAATATATTTATCTTGTGGAGATCTGCCGGTAAAAATACCAGTATCTACAGCAATAGTATCGAATTGTGTTAAAATTCCACGTTCTAGACCAATTAAATTTGGTTGAGTTTCTTCCATGTATAAAGTGGCATAATCGGGATTATAAATAATTTCAATTATATTGATAATATTATAACTAATTAAATCTTGTTTTATTGAATACATGTAATTTTTCATCCTGTTCTACTAAAAGTAGTAATTTTTACTTACTAAGTTAAGTTGTTGTAATCAATAATTAACACTATTAAATACAAATTACAAATAAATGATAGAATATGATTTATAATTTTATTAATCTGAAAAAATAAAATATTTCTTCATAGTAAATTTATTATTTGCTTAAATAAGAGAAAGAATTACTATATCATATTCAATAAGAAAAGTATTTGTAGTAAAGATAAAGAATGAGTATTTTACTTATATTATGGAAAAGTATTATTTTTGACTTTACTATTCAATTCATAAAGTATCAATTTAAACACTAACGAAAAAAAATGGTAGAAAAACGCAATATCTTTTTAATTGGACCAATGGGAGCTGGAAAAAGTACTATTGGACGACAATTAGCTCAAGAAATTAATATCCAATTTTTTGATTCTGATCAAGAAATTGAACGACGTACGGGCGCAGATATCAGTTGGGTATTTGATGTAGAAGGTGAAGAAGGTTTTCGTATACGTGAAGCAAAAATTATTTATGAACTTACTGAAAAACAAGGTATTGTTTTAGCTACAGGAGGTGGATCTGTAAAATCACGTGAAATACGTAATCGCTTATCTGCTAGAGGTGTAGTGGTATATCTTAAAACAACAGTAGAAAACCAATTATCACGTACTCAACGTGATAAAAAACGTCCTTTGTTGTTAGGAACAAATTATCCACCCGTTAAAATATTACAAGAACTAGCCTTAGAACGTAATCCTTTATACGAAGAAATAGCAGATCTTACAATTTGTACTGATAATCAAAACGCTAAAGTGGTTGCAAATAAAATTAGGTTAATGCTGAAAAACATTCCTTAATAAAAAATAATACCCACAAAATTAAGAAAAAAAAAGGTACTTTGCTACAATGGAAAGGATTAGAGTAAAATTAAACGAACATAGTTATCCTATTACTATTGCGGCCGGATTATTAAAAAAATCTACTTCTTTTTTGCCATTAAAGGCTGGAGAAACGGCTATGATAATTACTAATCAAACAATAGCTGCTCTTTATCTGAAAAAATTAGTAAAAATGTTAAAAACTGCTGGAATTATTATTGATTATATTATTCTCCCTGATGGAGAAAAATATAAAAATTTTTCCTCATTAAATAAATTATATACTACTCTAATAGAAAAATTACATGGCCGTGATACAACTTTAATTGCGTTAGGAGGTGGCGTGATTGGAGATATTACAGGTTTTGCAGCTGCAAGTTATCATCGAGGAGTTCGTTTAATTCAGGTCCCCACTACATTACTTGCACAGGTAGATTCTTCCGTCGGTGGAAAAACAGCTATTAATCATCCTTTAGCAAAAAATATGATTGGAGCTTTTTATCAACCTGTATCAGTTATTATAGATGTTCATTGTTTAAACACTTTACCAAAACGACAATTAGTTTGTGGAATAGCAGAAGTAATAAAATATGGAATTGCCTTAGATAGGAGTTTTTTTGAGTGGTTAGAGAAGAACATTGATAATTTACTTTCTCTTGAACCAAATACTATTTTAAGATGTATACGTTATTGTTGTGAATTAAAAGCTAATGTAGTAACTACTGATGAACGAGAAGGTAATGTACGAACCTTATTAAATTTAGGTCATACTTATGGTCACGCTATTGAAACTGAAATGGGTTATGGTAATTGGCTTCATGGCGAAGCGGTTGCAGTTGGTTTAGTATTAGCTTCTCGTACTGCAGAAAGTATGGGAAAATTAAATAAGTGTGAAACTAACCGTATAATTAAATTATTACAATTGTGTAAATTACCAGTATGTGTTCCATCTGATTTAAAACCCAAAAATCTTTTAGCACATATGTTGCATGATAAAAAAGTATTAGGTGGAAAATTGCGATTAATTTTACCTTTAGGATTAGGAAAATCTGAAATTTGTAGTCATATTTCAGAAGACATAATTCTTTCTATTATTAAAAATAATATGAGTTTTAAATAAAAATCAATGAAACAATTTTTACTAGCATCTTCAATTCTATCCGCTAATTTTGCTAAATTAGGCGATGAAATTACTAAAGTATTATCAGCAGGTGTTAATATTATACATTTAGATGTAATGGATAATCATTATGTTCCTAATTTAACTATAGGGCCAATAATATTAAACTCACTTATAGAATATGGCGGCTTAAATGCCTCTTTATTTGAGGTTCATTTAATGGTGAAACCGATTAATTCTCTAATCAAAGAATTTGCTAAACTAGGTGTTAGTATTATCTCTTTTCATCCTGAAACTTCAGAACATATTGATAACTCTCTAGATCTCATTAAAGAATATGGATGTAAAGCAGGTTTAGTATTAAATCCTAATACTCCAATTAGTTCAATTGAAAAATTTATTCATAAAATTGATGTAATTTTATTAATGTCTGTCAAACCTGGTTTTGGTGGACAATCTTTTATTCCTAGCACATTATTAAAGATAAGACAAATGCGTCATATTATTGATTATAATGGTTATAATATTCATTTAGAAATAGATGGAGGAATTAAAATCAATAATATTTACGAAATTGCTCGAGCCGGCGCAGATATCTTTGTAATAGGTTCAGCTATATTTAATCAATCCGAATCCGATTATAAGCAAGTGATAAATTCTATACATAATGAATTTAAAAAATGTAATGATTTTCAATAAGGTTTATTTTGTAATAAGTATAAGTATTTATCATTTATTTTTAATATTTAATAATGAAAAAACATATTGTATTTAGTGGAATACAACCTTCAGGTGAATTAACTCTTGGTAATTATATAGGTGCATTACGTCAATGGGTAAAATTACAAGATCAATTTCAATGTATATATAGTATAGTTGATTTACATGCTATGACAGTTCATCAAAAATCATCACAATTGCGTAAATCAATTTTTGATACATTGGCTTTATATCTAGCATGCGGATTAGAACCGGATAAATGTATTATTTTTGTACAATCACATGTTCCTGAACATACTCAGCTCAATTGGATTCTAAATTGTTATGCTTATTTAGGTGAATTAAATCGAATGAAACAATTACGAAACAAACTCTTACTTACTTCTAGTAAAATTAATATTGGATTATTTGATTATCCAGTATTAATGGCTGCAGATATTTTATTGTATCAAACTCAGTATGTACCTGTAGGTGAAGATCAAAGACAACATTTAGAATTATGTAGAAATCTTGCTCATCGTTTTAATACCTTATATGGTCATCGTATTTTTACTATTCCGGAACCATTAATATCCTCATCTGGATCGAGAATTATGTCTTTATTACAACCAAAAAAAAAAATGTCTAAATCAGATAGTAACCGTAATAATGTCATTAGTATATTAGAATCACCCCAATCCATTTTGAAAAAAATTCAGCGTGCTGTCACTGATTCAGATCAACCACCTATAATACGTTATGATATTAATCAAAAACCTGGAATTTCTAATTTACTAAATATTTTATCTGCAATCCGAGACCAATCAATAACTGAATTAGAACAAGAATTTTCTACTAAAATGTATCGTGATCTTAAGCTAGCTGTAGTAGATGCTATTTCTCAAATTCTAATTGATCTTCAAGAAAGATATTATCAATATCGTAATGATGAATTATATCTTAATCAAATAATGATTGATGGGGCTATAAAAGCTCAATCTTATGCTAAAAAAACACTTCATAAAGTATATGAAGCAATTGGTTTAATTATTTATTAGTAGTAGTGATTGATTCATTATTAAGTAAGTTTATGTATATGTAAGAAAATGATAACAATTTTGTTTATTATTATATAATAAACTAATTGTTCAATAATAATTAATATTATTTAAAACTGGATCAGTGATTATAATATATAATAACTTCGTTATATGTAGATTAATTATAATTAAGGAGAATCTGATTGAAATGTCGGATTTTTTAACATTACACCCGATCTCATTAATAAATGGTAGGGTAGATTTACCGGGATCTAAAAGTATATCTAATCGTGCATTACTTCTAGCCGCTCAAGCACATGGTATAACTATTTTAAAAAATCTCCTAGACAGTGATGATGTGAGATATATGTTAAAAGCATTAAGTAAAATGGGTATAAAATATGAACTTTCCAAAAGTAATACTATTTGTAAAATAGTAGGTTGTGGAGGTCCATTATTATATAATAATATAATGCCTAAAAAATCTTTAGAACTGTTTTTGGGTAATGCTGGGACAGCTATGCGTCCACTTACTGCAGCGCTTAGTTTAACTTCTAATGATGTAATTTTAACTGGTGAAGCACGTATGAAAGAACGTCCAATAGGATATTTAGTAGACTCATTACGTCAAGGTGGTGCAAATATTGACTATTTAGAACAAACCAATTATCCACCAATTCGTTCACGAGGCGGTTTTACAGGTGGAAAGATTATCATAGATGGTAGTTATTCTAGTCAATTTTTAAGTGCTGTTTTAATTGCTGCACCATTAGCATTAAATGATACAAACATTAAGATTAAGGGAAAATTAATTTCACGTCCATATATTGATATTACATTAAATTTGCTACGTCATTTTGGAATTAGGATTGAAAATAAAAACTATCTTGAATTTCAGATCAATGGAAATCAAAGATATATTTCTCCAGGAACGTATATAGTAGAGGGCGATGCTTCTTCAGCATCATATTTTTTAGCTGCAGCAGCTATTAAAGGCGGAACTGTACATGTAACTGGTCTTGGATGCAACAGTATACAAGGAGATATTTATTTTGCTGAAATTCTTAAAAATATGGGAGCGAAAATTCAATGGAGTACTAATAAAATTAGCTGTCAACGTGGTAGTAATCTTACAGCAATTGATTTAGATATGAATACTATGCCAGATGTTGCTATGACATTAGCAACCATGTCTATATTTGCTAAAGGTACTACTATATTACGTAATATTTATAGTTGGCGTCTTAAGGAAACAGATCGTCTAAAAGCGATGACTACAGAATTACGTAAAATAGGAGCAAATGTAATCGAAGGAAGAGATTATATCTGTATTACGCCGCCAAAAAAAATTACTTCTTCAACAATTGAGACTTATAACGACCATCGCATGGCAATGTGTTTTTCGCTAGTCGCACTTTCTTCGGTACCAATAACAATTATAAATCCTAATTGTGTAAATAAAACCTATCCTAATTATTTTAGTCAATTGAGGCATATTAGTCATTACTAAATCATTTTTTAGGTAATTTTTTTGTATGAATTTTAAAGTTCCAGTAATTACTATTGATGGTCCAGCAGGTGTAGGAAAAGGAACAATTTGTTCTTTACTTTCTAAAAAATTACAATGGCATTATTTAAACTCAGGTGTAATTTATCGAGTACTTGCTTTTTTAGCACTTCATCATAAAATCTCAGTAACAGATAAAACCACCTTAGAATCCATAGCAATGAATTTAGACATCCATTTAAAAATAAAAAATGGTGAATTGAAAATAATTTTTGAAGAGAGAAATATTTCCAATATGATTTATATGGAACCAGTAGGAGAATTGGCTTCAAAACTTGCGCTCTTACCAAATGTTAGACAAGCTTTGTTATATAAATTACGTACATGTCGATTGTTACCGGGATTAATTGCTGAGGGTCGCGATATGGGAACAGTAGTTTTTCCTGATGCAAGTGTAAAATTTTTTTTAGATGCTAGCATTGAAAAACGATCACTTCGACGAATGTTACAGTTGCAGAAAAAAGGCTTTAATGTTAAATTTAAACAATTACTTTATGAACTCAAAACACGAGATTATCGTGATAGTAATAGAACAATAGCACCCTTAAAACCAGCTAAAAATGCTATCATTATAGACTCAACTAACCTGAATATTGAACAGGTCTTTGAAAAGGTTTTAAATTATGTATTTTTACAAATTGAGGTTCCTAAATAATTTAATTATGATGAATAAAAGTAATTACTCATCCGATATCAAACCATCCCATCTGTCTGTATTTTAGATGGATATTCTCTTAATAATTTTAATTTTCTAAAGAAATTACAATATGACTGAATCTTTTGCTCAACTCTTCGAAGAGTCCCTCAAAGAAATAAAAATTCGTCCCGGTTCTATTCTTACTGGCAAAGTGATTGCTATTGATAAAGATATAGTTTGGGTTGATGCTGGGTTGAAATCAGAGTCTCCTATCCCAATTGAACAGTTTAAAAATGCTAATGGAGAACTGGAAATTAAGGAAGGTAATAAAATAGATGTTGCTTTAGAAGCAGTAGAAGACGGTTTTGGAAAAACATTACTTTCCCGTGAAAAAGCTAAACGCTATGAAGCATGGTTAAATTTGGAAAAAGCTCACGAAAAAGCTACAAGTGTTTTAGGTATTATTAATGGTAAAGTTAAAGGTGGTTTTACTGTTGATTTACAAGGAGTTAGAGCTTTTCTTCCTGGTTCTTTAGTAGATATGCGTCCAGTACGTGAGACTTTACATTTAGAAGGAAAGGAACTGGAATTCAAAGTAATAAAACTAGATCAAAAACGTAATAATGTAGTAGTATCACGTCGTGCTGTTATTGAATCAGAAAATAGTGCTGAAAGAGAACAATTATTGGAAAATTTACAAGAAGGAACCATTGCCAAGGGAAGTATAAAAAATCTTACTGACTATGGAGCTTTTGTTGATTTAGGTGGAGTTGATGGTTTATTGCACATTACTGATATTGCATGGAAAAGAATCAAGCATCCTAGCGAAATTGTTAAAGTGGGAGATGAAATTAGTGTTAAGATATTAAAATTTGATCGCGAGAAAATGCGTGTCTCTCTAGGATTAAAACAACTTAGTGAAGACCCATGGATTTCCATTACAAAACGTTATCCTGAAGGTACTCGTATAGAAGGACGAGTAACTAACATTACTGATTATGGTTTTTTTGTTGAAATTGAAGAGGGTGTAGAAGGATTAGTACATGTTTCAGAAATCGATTGGACTAATAAAAATATTCATCCGTCTAAAGTAGTTAAAGTTCATGATAGGGTTAAAGTAATGGTCTTAGATATTGATGAAATACGTCGTCGTATATCTTTAGGTCTTAAACAGTGTACAATAAATCCATGGCAAGTCTTTGCCGAAACTTATCAGAAAGGTGATCAAGTTAAAGGCAGAATTAAAGCCATCACAGATTTTGGGATTTTCATTGGATTAAATGGTAATATTGATGGATTAGTACATCTTTCAGATATTTCTTGGAATCTAACTGGAGAAGAAGCAGTTTGTAAATATAAAAAGGGTGATGAAATAATAACAGTAGTTTTACAGGTAGATGCTGAACGTGAGAGAATTTCTCTTGGTATTAAACAACTTGAAGAAGATCCATTTAATCATTATATTTCTTTAAAGAAAAAAGGAACTGTAGTTACAGGAAAAGTAATAAGTTTTGATTTAAAAGGTGCTAGTATTAAATTAGCTGATGGAGTTGAAGGTTATTTGCGTACTGCTGATGTAACTAAGAGAAACTTAGAAGATTTTCATCCAGTTGTTAATAAAGAAGTACTTGTGAAGATTATTGGTATTGATCGAAAAAATCGTCTAGTTCTTCTTTCGGCTGTGACAAAAAATCACTCTGACAACCACGATTCAATGGACACTACTAATAATAATAAAGTTAATAAATTTTCTAATGCTATGGTTGAAGCCTTTAAAGCTGCAAAAGGTGAATAAAATTGATTTTTTATTAAAGTGAAAAAAAAGAGAAGAGTATAATAATGGTGGGTCGTGCAGGATTTGAACCTGCGACCAATTGATTAAAAGTCAACTGCTCTACCAAACTGAGCTAACGACCCTACTAAAAAAAATATATTATAATTTTGATTGTTGTGGTGGTAGGTGATGACGGATTCGAACCGCCGACCCCCTCCTTGTAAGGGAGGTGCTCTACCGCTTGAGCTAATCACCCATAAAATTTATTTAATAATTGTGTGTGTGGCATTAATTATAGAGATACTTTAAAGTGAGTCAAACCTTTTTAATAAAATTATTAGATTTTTAATCGAACTATGAAAATTAAAACGCGCTTCGCACCTAGTCCAACTGGTTATCTACATTTAGGTAATATTCGTACTGCTCTTTATTCGTGGTTATTTGCTCATCACCATGGAGGAGAATTTATATTACGTATTGAAGATACGGATCGCGAAAGGTCGAGTCAAAAAGCTATTAATTTAATCATAGATAGTATGAAATGGTTAAAATTAGATTGGGATCAGGGTCCTTTTTACCAAAGTACACGTCTTACACGCTATAATGAAGTAATTGAGCATATGTTAAACATCGGAACGGCCTATAAATGTTATTGTACCAAAAATAGATTGGAAAAGTTACGACTTTCACAAATAGCAGAAGGTAAAAAAGCGCGTTACGATGGTCATTGTCGTGAATCTTATTATCATAACCATCATATTATTAATGCTCCTTATGTAGTACGATTTTGTAATCCTCGTCAAGGAATTAATTCTTTTACCGATCTTATTCGAGGGAGTATTAGAGTAAATAATTGTGAACTTGATGATCTTATTATTCGTCGTTCTAATGGGTTACCTACATATAATTTTTGTGTAGCTATTGATGATTGGGATATGCAAATAACACATGTTATTCGTGGTGAAGATCATATTAGCAATACATTTCGTCAACTGAATATTTTAAGAGCCTTGGGAGCTTATATTCCGGCTTATGCTCATGTTCCCATAATTTTAGATGAAAATGGAACAAGACTTTCTAAACGTCAGGGTTCACTTAATATTATGCAATATCGTGATAATGGTTATTTACCAGAAGCACTGCTTAATTATTTAGTAAGGTTAGGATGGTCATGTGGAGATAAGGAAATTTTCACCATTGAAGAAATGAAATCTTTATTTACTTTAGAAAAAGTAAGTAAATCAGCTAGTACATTGAATCCTAAAAAGCTATTATGGTTAAATCACCAGTATATTAAGACGTTACCAATAAATTATGTTGCTACTCAATTAAAATGGCATATTGATAATGAAAATATTGATATTAGTTCTGGACCAACTTTAATTCAGTTAGTAGAATTATTTCGTGAAAGATGTAAAACTCTAAAAGAAATAATAGTTTCTAGTCACTATTTATATAAAGACTTTAATATAAACCAATCTGACGATATTATTCATCCAACATCTATAACCGCATTAAAAATAGTACGTAATAAATTATCAATTATTACTGATTGGACAGTAAATAATATTTCCTATGCGATCAAAAGTTCGGCTCAGGAACTAAATATAAAGCTTAGTGAAGTTAGTATGCCCTTGCGTATAGCTATCACAGGATCTAAAAAATCACCCGCTCTTGATATGATTCTGTATACTATGGGAAAAATAAAAGTTATCACTCGCATTGAAAAAACCTTGAAATTTTTGTTAAGTTTTGAATAAAAATGAGGGGCTATAGCTCAATTGGTAGAGCAATTGCATGGCATGCAATAGGTCAGCGGTTCAAATCCGCTTAGCTCCACCATCCATATATATTATATATACTAACTTATTTATTCTTAGATAGAGAATAATCCTGTTATAGAAGCAGACAATATACTTACTAAAGTAGATCCATAAAGTAATTTTAATCCATCTCTAGCAACAATATCACCTTGTTTTTTATTTAAACCTTTTACACTTCCAGAAATAATACCGATAGAGGAAAAATTAGCAAATGAAACTAAAAATACTGATAGTATTCCTATACTACGTGTAGACATTTGGTCACTTATTTTTGCAAGAGTTTGCATAGCTATAAATTCGTTACCTACTAACTTAATAGCCATAATACTTCCAGCTTGAAAAGCTTCATGATTGGGTATACCTATTAACCATGCAAACGGAAAAAAAATATAACCAAGAAAATCTTGAAAGCTAATCCCAAAGAGAGTAAGAAATATCATATTAAAAGCAGTTATTAAAGCAATAAATCCAATTAACATTGCAGTTACAATAGCTGCTATTTTAAAACCAATTAGAATATATTCGCCCAACATTTCAAAAAAACTGTGTTTCGTATTATTCATCCAATGACTTTTAAGTAAATCTTTTTCTTCATTTGGTAATACTTGATATGGATTAATTACTGATAAAATAATAAAAGAACTAAACATATTAAGTACTAAAGCTGTAATAATATATCTAGCTTGTAATAATGTCATATAAGAACCTAGGATTGATAGAGATACAGTAGACATAGCTGTCGCAGATAAAGTATATATTCTTTGAGGAGAAAGTTTTCCAAGAATATTTTTATAAGGAATAAAGTTTTCTGATTGTCCAACTATTAAAGAACTAACTGCATTAAATGATTCTAATTTTCCCATACCATTAATTTTAGATAAAATGGTACCGGTTATTTGGATGAAAAGAGGTAAAATATGAATATATTGTAGAATTCCAATTAGGGCTGAAATAAATATTATTGGACACATTACATTTAAGAAAAAAAGTGCTAATCCAAATTGTCTTACATTACCAAACACAAAATCAGTACCTGCTGCTGCACATTTCATTAATACCACAAAAAAACTAGCAACACTTTTTATTATAATAGTGCCTATTTCTGATCCTAGAAAAAACCATGCAAGAAATATTTCTATAATTAATAATTGGATTATAAAACGAATACGAATAAGTTTTCGGTCCTTGCTCACAAGCAATGCTAGTAATACTATTATTATGAATGAAAATATAAAATGATAAATGTGAGACATGCATAATGCTCCGAAAAATGAGATTATCTTCGTTATGATAATATTATGATTAATTCTCTTATTAAGATACAAATAATATATATTTATTTTGATTTTTATTCATTCATTTATTAATTAATTGATTCCTGAATGATGATGTTCCTTATAGGATTTGAACCTATAACTAGCCCTTAGGAGAGGCTTATTATATCCATTTTAACTAAAGGAACAAAGACTATTTATTATAATAAAAAATCGATTATTGGTAAAACTGTACGAAAACAGTTGCGTTATTATATATTTGTAAAAATGAAACTATTATCTATGTTAATTATTCAATCGTTACTTCATATTTTTCCATTTGAATCAAAAAAAAATCAAATGGTTTTAGATGTTTATAATAGTAAAATTTTACCATTTTTTCGTTATGCAGATAATAAAATATTGCATAAAATATGTCAGATTCTTCGTCTTAATTTAATGGCCGATGTAGTTGCAATGACTAATACTAAACAGGTATTAGCATATTCTGGTGTAGGTAGTACATATTATGCTTATGATAGAAGTCTCGGGTATATAACAGCTCAAGTGCTACAATATGGAGTTATTATCATTCAAAATCATCTTCACCCATATACGTTTCCACAAGTCAATTTAGTAGTAATAATTCCAATATGGGAACAAGATTGTATTATAGGAACACTTAAAGTTTGTTATAATAATAATTATATTTCAGTAGGAGAAAAAGAGTTTTTAAAAAAAATAACTCTTTTTTTATCAAAAAAAATATCTACTGAGATTGAAATCTCTCGTTTTCATAATTTGTGTATAATAACTCATAAAATTTATTTACAAGCTTTACAAAGAATAATCAATCCTCATTTTATTTTTAATACTTTAAATACTGTTTATTCATTAATAAGATTAAATCCAACAAGTGCTAGAAGGCTTATAATTAATTTATCGTATTATTTACGTTATCATATTGAAAGAAACGAATATGAGTTTATAGATCTTAAAAAAGAGCTATGTTATATTAAAAATTATATAGCAATTGAAAAAATACGATTTGGTAAAAAACTTACTGTAATCTATAAAATAGATAAAAATATTGTGTGTTTTATTCCCAATTTATTAATTCAACCATTAGTAGAAAATGCCATTTATCATGGTATTCAACGTAGTAAAGATATTACTATTGTTCTGAGTATTAAACAAATGAATGATACCATTATTATGGTATCAGTACGTGATACGGGAAATGGTATTAGTGAAGAAATGATAGAAAGAATAAAATGTAATGAAACTACTGTTAATTATCATAATAATAAAATTGGCTTATTAAATGTTCATCAACGTATTAAATTACTATACGGTAAGGGATTACATATTAAAAAACATTGGCCGGGAACTGAAATTTATTTTTTTCTAAATAAATAGATGTTATTTCTTACCAATTATTTTATGAAAACTTTAAATATTGTGAAAGCTATCATTATTGAAGACGAAATTTCAGCTCAACAAGAATTAAATTGGCTAATAGGTAAATATAGTAAGATTATAATTAATAAAATTTTTGATGATGGTTTAAATGTATTAAAATATCTTCAATCTAATAAAGTTGATGTAATTTTTTTAGATATTCGTCTTCCTATTTTAGATGGAATATTATTAGCTAAAAATATTAATAATTGTGCCAATAAACCACTAATTGTATTTATTAGTGCTTATCAAGAACATGCTATTGAAGCTTTTGAAATAGAAGCATTTGATTATATTCTTAAACCTTGGCAGGAAACACGTATTGCAAGAATGTTGCAAAAATTAGAAATATGCTGGAAGCAACAAAAATTACTCAATCCTAAAAATTTTTCCTTAAATTTTTCTTCAAAATCCCAAACTATGAATTTAATGAAAAATAAACGTTTTATTGTTACTCACCTTAGTGATATCTGTTATGTAGAAGCTCATAAAAAAATGATTTTTATTTATACGATATCGGGTGGAGAATATATAATGCCTATCAGTATGAGTAATTTTTGTATACAGTTACCCTTAAGCTCTTTTTTTCGATGTCATCGTTCATATTGTATTAATACGTGTCAAATTATAGAAATTGAACCATGGTTTAATCATACTTATCTGTTGCAACTTCGAGGACAAAAACTCAAAGTTCCGGTAAGTCGCAGTAGAGTAAAAGAATTTAGGCAACTCATGCATCTTTAGAGGTATTTAGTTCTTTATCAAAAGCTATTAATAGCTTTATCTATTTTATTATGAGATGATTAATTTATAATCACTTTTTATTATCATCATTTACAAAATATCTATGTAGTATTTACTGCTCCAGATTATCCAATGTCTAATTTTCAAAAAAAATTATACATAGGCAATGTAATAATCTACACATTTTTGAATAAATCCCTATTTTTTTATCCAACTCAAAAACTGCCAACTGTATAAATTATTAATTAGCACTACTTTAGTTTTTAAAAAAAATATTTGATCCTGAGGGAGATAATATGTATGTTTGGCCAAAATCCTGCAAGAAAGAAAGCTCCTGACAGTGAAAATTTATGGATTGAAAATATTTTTCGTACTATTCAGGGAGAAGGACCTTATACAGGTTATCCTGCAACTTTTATAAGACTTTCCGGTTGTAATTTGAAATGCTATTGGTGTGATACACAATTCGAATCATTTAAATGGAATCTTAATCCAATAGATATTTTTCATAAAATAAATCATTTGGATTATCCAACTCCCAAATTAGTAGTTATTACGGGAGGAGAACCTTTTCGCCAAAATATTGTGCCACTAATAGATTATCTTATAGAAAATCAATTAATAGTACAAATAGAAACAAATGGCACTATATATCGTCCAATTCAAATGAACAAAAGTTTGACAATAGTATGTAGTCCTAAAACACCACAATTACATCCTAGAACTGTAGAAATTATAACTCATTATAAATATGTAATTGCACATGGAGAAATTGATGAAAATGATGGGCTTCCAATTTATTGTACTCAATTAAAAGAAAAACGATTAAGGTTATTTCGACCTCCTCTAGGAAAACCTATATATGTAATGCCCAGAGACGATTATGATAAAAAAACTAATCTGAAAAATCTAAATACATGTATCAAAGTAGCAATGAAATATGGTCGGACATTAAATATTCAATTACATAAAGAACTTCATCTTCCATAAGGAAAATCTCATGTCAAATCGGCAGGAATTTCAAACAAAAGAAAAAGCACGTCAAGCAGTCATAGATATTTTAACCTATCTAGGTGAAGATGTTACCAGACAAGGACTTATTGACACACCAGATCGATTTCTAAAATCTTTAAAAAATCAAACCGAAGGTTATTCTAAAGACCCCTATTTAATTCTTGAAAAATTTTTTGAAGAAGTTGAAGGATACAATAATTTAGTACTTCTTCAAAATATTCATTTCGAGTCTACATGTGAACATCATCTTGCACCTATAGTAGGAAGTGCTGTCGTAGGATATCTACCGAATAGAAGAGTGGTGGGACTGTCAAAATTAGCACGTGTTGTAGATGTGTTTTCTAAAAGATTACAAATTCAAGAAAGGTTAACTTCTCAAATTGGACAAACACTTGATGAGGTTTTAAAACCTAAAGGAGTAGGTGTCATTATACGTGCTAGACATAATTGTTTATGTACACGTGGTGCTTATAAACCTAATGCACTTATGACAACTATTTATTTTTCTGGTCTTTTTGAGCAAGATTTGCTTAAAAAAGAAGAATTCTACAAATCAGTATCTTTGCCTTGGGGGCATGGAGTACATTATTCTCAATAAGGAAAAATTATGTATAAAATCAATCGAAAAATAGAAATTGATGCTGGTCATAGAATTAAAGCACATACTTCTAAATGTCGTAATTTACATGGACATAGATACAAAATTCTTGTCACTCTTTCATCAAAACAATTAATTAGTGATGGATCTCAGACTGGAATGGTTATGGATTTTGGTTTTATCAAAGAAGTTATGAAAGAGTCTATTGATAGTACTTGTGATCATGCAATTATTGTAGATGCGGAAGACGAATATTTAGTAACAATCTTAGATATTGTTAGTTCAGCACGTCAAGTAAAACATTCTAAAAATGCTGCACTTATATATAATCCAGAAAAACTGAAAATTTATTTGGTACCTTTTTCACCTACTGCCGAATATTTAGCAAAACATTGGTACGAAATATTATCATTAAAATTGTCTACCCAACAAATTAATCATATAACTCGGTTGAGTATTGACTCAGTTCGGGTTTACGAAACACCTAATTGTTGGGCAGAATATCCTACGTATTTTATTAAGTAAGGAGATTCCAAATGTTTAGAAAAAGCTATGTATTCGATGATGTATTATTAGTACCAAAATTAACTAATGTTTCTAGTAGAAAAGAAATAAATATCAGTATAAATTTAAATCCAATCGGACCATTAAATATTCCTATTATTTCAGCCAATACTCAATGGTGTACTGAAGATTCTATGGCTAGTGAAATGGCTAGAATGGGAGGACTGGGAATTATTCATCGAATGTGTACTATTGAAACACAAATAAATTATGTACGTTCAGTTAAATCTATTTTAAATATTAAATCGGAAAAAGATTTCTTGCCAACTTTGGATGAAAATGGATTGTTAAAAGTAGGTGCGGCAGTAGGAATTATTGGAGATTATTTTGATCGTGCGACACAATTAATTAAGTCGGGTGCTGATTTTCTCCTTGTTGATGTAGCTCATGGTCATTCTACACAAACTATTCGTGCCATTAAAAAGTTAAATAAGCATTTTCCAGAAATTGCTATTATAGCTGGAAATGTAGCAACAGCACAAGGAGTAATTGATTTAGCGAGTGCAGGTGCTAGTATAATAAAAGTTGGAATAGGACCAGGAAGTGTATGTACAACAAGATCGGTAACAGGAGCAGGAATTCCGCAATTAACAGCTATTATGGATTGTGTTGAGGCAGCAAAAACATTAAATGTAAGTATTATTGCTGATGGAGGAATTAAAAGTTCAGGAGATATAGTTAAAGCATTAGCTGCCGGTGCATCAGCCGTCATGCTTGGGAGAATGTTAGCAGGAACTACAGAAAGTGCGGCTAAATTAATAGAAATTGATGGAAAAAAATATAAAGCTACTAAAGGGTTTGTAACCTTTGGTACTAAATTAGAACTTCAACGTTTACGTGGACAAAAAATTCAAAAAGAAGAATATATTCGTTATGTTCCTGAAGGTGTTGAAGCTTGTTTCGAATATATTGGTCCTTTACGTGAATATCTTTATCAATTAATCGGAGGAATTCAATCGGGTTTTAGCTATAGTGGAGCTATTAATTATAATGAACTTCGTAAGAATCATGAATTTATTCAAGTGTCCCCACAAACATATCAAGAAAATATCCCTCATGCATTGAATATATATGGCACTCCACCTATTGATTATAAAAAAGAGGTCATTCAAAATAATGATTAAGGTCTCATGGGAAACAATCGAACAATTATCTCTTAATATCGCTTCAATTATACGAGAACAAAAAATACCATATGATTGCATTATTGGAATATCTAGATCAGGTTGGATCCCAGCAGTAATTATTGCACATAATTTAGGAGTTAGAGAACTAACATCTATTTGTATTAAAAGAAATCAAACTGATAAGATTAATTCCGAAAAAGTGTCTCCTCACATTATAGATATTGGTTTAATGACTGAGAAGTATCTTAACTGGATTGTTATTGATGATATTGTAGGTACTGGAGAAACAATAAAATTGATTAGAAATAAATTTGCTATACCAAATCGTTCAATTTTTGTCGCTAGTCTATTTTTTAATTCTAAAAATGGGGATTGCAATAAAATTAATAGATTAGTTGATTATTATGCTAAAGAAGAAAAAGAATGGATTAGATTTCCTTGGGAATCTAAATAAGATGAGAAAATTACTTTTACAAGCAGACCATGTACAAATAGTGAATAGGCCTTTTTCACCCGAACTTGAGGTGTCTCAATATTTACATAAAAAATACCTTAAATTAACTAATTATCCAATAACGATTTTTAATGAAATTTTATGTAAATCAAATATTCCTTATGTCGATAATTTGTTAAAACGTACAATTATTTTAAAAGGCCTAGATATGACGGAAGAGAATTATCTTCAAGAATTTTCTGATCGCATAAATAAGATACTAACTTCATCTCAGCAGAGAATAACAAATCATTACCACCAATCAACTAATGAATTATGCTTATCTTCATTTTCTCTCTTAGATTTACCTTTTCTAAAGTATCAGCCTGAAGATGCTGGACGTTATTTAACTTCGTTTGTTTTTTGTATTGTAGACAGTAACGATCTTAGTAATTTAGGTTTTTATCGAGGAGAGATTAAAGATGAAAATACTATTGCAATTTTTATAGATCCAAGAACCGATGCCCATAAAATACTTGTAAATCATTTACAAATTAAAAAGAAGGCTTATATTAGTCTTTTTAATGGTGGACCTATAGCTACTTATATAAGTGCTGCTAGTAAAGTTCCTGAACAAATTGATAGTTATTTATTTGCTAATGCTTTAGCAAAAAATGAAATAAAATTATTTCAGGAAAAACCTTATCCAGCGGTTCCTATCACAAGCGAAATAGTGCTCTATGGCCATATTTCGGGAAAAAAAATAGCTGAAGGTCCATTTGGGGAGTTTAAGGGATATTATTCTGATAAAAATTATAGTTATGAAGTAAAAATAGATAAAATCTATACGAGAGAATATCCATATTTTTTCGGTTTATTTTGTGGAAAAGAATCTGGATTAAATTTAATGCAATTTCAAAATGAAACTTTTATGTATCATCACCTAATAAAGAATTTTCCGATAAAAAAAGTAATATATCCATTTGATTATTTTTCGGAATTTGGCACAATTATTGAGACTGAAATACCAAATGATAATCTGCTAAAAACAGCAATGGAATATGATACTAGAAGTAAAATTTTTTTTGTCACACGAAATGCTGATACTTTATTTTCAGATATGGCTATTTTTAAATTTTCTGTCTTTAAAGAAATTTATCTTAAAAAAGGAGTAAATATGGGCAATCGAATTGGTATATTAATAGATAATAATAGAAAATATTATAAATGGGCAAAATATTAGAGGAAATTTTATGCTTAAGTCAAATTTGACTGGTAGATTACAATTTATACGCGAAGCAGAAAAGTTAAAAGATACTTTACGTAGCTCGTATACATCAAAGGGACGTCAAGAAAGTACAGCTGAACATTCCTGGAGACTTAGTCTATTGGCAATGATTTTTGAAGATCAATTACCTACTAGAGTAGATTTTTCTAAAATACTTAAGTTATGTATGATACATGATTTAGGTGAAGCAATTCATGGAGATATTCCAGCAATCAAACAGATTGATTTGAGAAAGAAGAAAACTCAAGAATATAATGATCTCTTACAATTAATGGCATCTTTAGATGATGATAGCAAAAAAAAATTTTTACAATTATGGGAAGAATATGAAGAATCTTCATCTCTAGAAGCACAAGTAGTTAAAGCTTTTGATAAAATTGAAACTTTGTTACAACATAATCAGGGTGCTAATCCAGAAGATTTTGATTATTACTTTAATCTTACATATGGAAAAGAAATAACTAATATTTTACCCTTATTTAGTAATCTTAGAAAAGAAATTGATGAAGAAACTATAAAAAATATTAAGAAAAAAAAAATAATAAAGGATGATAATCAATTAAAAAAGAATGCGCTCATTTATCATGAATTTCCTGTTCCGGGAAAAATACAAGTTACTGCTACTAAACCATTATTCACAGAGCGTGAATTATCACTGGCTTATTCTCCTGGCGTAGCTGCTCCATGTTTAGAAATATTTGCAGATCCTAGGGCCGTGAATAAATATACATCCCGTGGTAATTTAATTGGAATTGTTTCTAATGGAACAGCAGTACTGGGTTTAGGAAATATTGGTCCATTAGCAGTCAAACCAGTTCTAGAAGGTAAGGCAGTACTTTTTAAAAAATTGGCCGGAATTAATGCATTTGATCTTGAACTTAAAGCATTAGATCCCGAACTATTAACTAATATAATTGCATCTCTAGAACCAAGTTTTGGAGCCATTGTTCTTGAGGATATAAAAGCACCTGAATGTTTTTATATTGAGAAAACATTACGTAAAAGCCTTAAGATTCCGGTTTTTCATGATGATCAGCATGGTACAGCTATTATTTTGAGTGCTGCTGTTATAAATGGTTTGCGTCTGGTGAATAAAAAGTTATCTGAGATTAAACTCGTAGTTTCTGGAGCAGGAGCTTCCGCCATCGCTTGTTTAGATTTATTAGTGACATTGGGCATAACAAAAAATAATATTGTGGTATGTGATTCAAAAGGTGTAATTTATAAAGGTAGAGAAAAAAATATGTCGCCTACTAAGGTAGAGTATGCTATTAATCCTAGTAAAGGAAAATCTACCTTGGATGAAGTAATACTTGATGCCGATATTTTTTTAGGTTGTTCTAAAGCAAATGTTTTAACTCAAGCTATGGTAAAAAAAATGGCTAAAAATCCATTAATTTTTGCTTTAGCTAATCCACAACCAGAAATTTTGCCTCCATTAGCAAAAGCTGTACGATCTGATATTATTATTTGTACCGGTCGATCTGATTATCCTAATCAGGTTAATAATGTTCTCTGTTTTCCGTTTATTTTGCGTGGTGCATTGGATGTTGAAGCTACAACTATTAATCAAGAAATGAAATTAGCAGCAGTCTATGCTATTGCTAATCTAGCCTTATCTAAAGAACAAAATAAAATAGTCACTACTAATAATGATGAAACCTTTATATTTGGATCAGAATATTTAATACCTAAACCATTTGATCCTCGTTTAATTTTGAAAATTGCACCAGCAGTAGCAAAAGCTGCAATAACTTCAGGAGTTGCAACTACACCAATTACAGATTTCGCTGCTTATGAAACAAAATTGTCAAACTTAATTCGTTATTATTAGAATAATTTAACGACTCCTAAAAATAATACGTCCTTTGCTCAGATCATATGGAGTTAGTTCAACTATTACTTTATCACCCGTCAAAATTCGAATATAATTTTTTCTCATTTTACCAGAGATGTGTGCAGTAACTACATGTCCATTATCTAGCTCTACTCGAAACATAGTATTTGGCAAAGTATCTACTACAATACCTTGCATCTCAATATTATCTTGTTTAACCATATCCTTCCCTTTCTTATGAAGTAAGTTTTTTATTAAATTTAAATAAGAATTAATTTTTTAATCCATCAAGATAACGTTCTGCATCTAATGCAGCCATACAACCCATAGCAGCCGCAGTAATTGCTTGACGATATATTTGATCGGTTACATCTCCCGCAGCAAAAACCCCTGGAATATTTGTCTGTGTTGTTGTAGTAGAACCTTTAGTACTAGATTGTACTTTAATATAACCTTGTTCTAACGCTACTTGTTCCTTAAAAAGAGTAGTATTGGGTTGATGACCAATAGCAATAAAAACTGCGTTAACATCAATTTGCTTAATTTGGTTAGGAGGTTCTGTAGAACATAATTTTATACTTTTTACTCCAATTTTATCACCAATGATTTCTTCAATTTTAGATTGAAGATGAAAAATTATCTTTCCATGGTTTGCTTTTTCAATTAACCTATTAATCAAAATCTTCTCGGCTCTGAAATTATTACGTCGATGAATTAAATGTACTTCTAAAGCAATATTAGACAAATATAATGCTTCTTCTACAGCTGTATTACCACCACCTACTACTGCAACTTTCTGATTTTTATATAAAAATCCATCACATGTTGCACAAGCAGATACTCCTTTTCCTTTGTAAGCATTTTCAGATGATAATCCTAAGTAACGTGCTGAGGCTCCGGTTGCAATAATCAACGCATCACACCTATATTCTCCCTTATCTCCAAATAATAAAAACGGTTTATGATGTAAATTTACTTTAGAAATATGGTCAAAAATCACTTCAGTTTTAAATTTTATAGCATGTTCATGCATACGATTCATTAATTGTGGTCCAGTTAAATTAGTTGGATCACCAGGCCAATTTTCAATATTTAATGTAGAAGCCAGTTGTCCACCTTTCTCAATACCTGTAATTAATACTGGGTGTAGATTAGCACGTGCTGCATAGATAGCTGCAGTATAACCTGCCGGTCCGGAACCGAGAATTATTAATTTACTTTGTTTGATGATCATTCAGTTGCTCCAAGTATTTTATTTTTGCACTCTTTCTTCTTATAAAGGTATGGTAATTAATATCAATCCATAATACTATCTTAAAATAATTGTAATACATCTAAACCTTGATAAGTTAATTGATATAATTAAATTTTACGTACCATTTTGAAAAAATTAATATGCTTGATCCGAATTTATTACGTAATGAATCTAATATAGTCGCTAAAAAATTAGCGCGGAGAAATTTTTTACTAGATATTGATACATTACACATGATAGAAGTCAAACGTAAATCATTACAAATTGAAACCGAAAACTTACAATCAGAACGTAATAAAAAATCTAAAGAAATTAGCTTTCTTAAACAGAAAGGTAAAGATATTACCTCTCTTTGTAAAAAAGTTCAAGCATTAAGTCAATGTATAAGGACAAAAAAAATTGAACTTAATGTATTAAAAAATAAATTTCGTGAATTTATACTTAAGTTACCTAATATTCCAGCAGATGAAGTTCCTAGTGGTAACAATAAAAGTGAAAATATTGAAATTAGTCGTTGGGGATCCCCAGTAAAATATGATTTTAAAGTACGTAACCACGTGGAATTAGGAGAATTAACTTCTGGTTTAGATTTTGCTTCTGCCGTAAAAATAACTGGAAGCCGTTTTATAGTGATGAAAGGACAAATAGCTCGGTTACATAGAGCCTTAGGACAATTTATGATAGATCTACATACTAGTAAACATGGTTATACAGAAGTTTATGTTCCTAATTTAGTTAATTATACGTCTCTTTATGGAACGGGACAATTGCCGAAATTTAGTAAAGATTTATTTTTTACTCAATTATTAGATTTAGATTCTACAACAAATAATTATGCGTTAATCCCCACAGCAGAAGTACCATTAACTAATTTAGTACGTAATGAAATTATAAAAGAAGAATCCTTGCCCTTAAAATTTACTGCACATACTTCTTGTTATCGTTCAGAAGCTGGTTCTTATGGAAAAGATACTCATGGACTAATTCGTATGCATCAATTTGAAAAAGTAGAATTAGTACAAATTACACTCCCAGAAGATTCCATGCATACGTTAGAAACTTTAACTAATCATGCTGAAACCGTGCTAAAAATGTTGGATCTACCATATCGAAAAGTACTATTATGTACTGCTGATCTTGGAAATAGTTCTTGTAAAACTTATGATTTAGAAGTATGGCTTCCTTCTCAAAATAAATTTATAGAAATATCTTCTTGTTCTAATATGTGGGATTTTCAAGCTCGTCGTATGCAAACCCGTTATATTAATAAAAAAACTAATAAGACTCGGTTAGTACATACACTCAACGGTTCCGGATTAGCAATAGGTCGTACTTTACTTGCAATCATGGAAAATTATCAAAAACCAGATGGAAGTATTTTAATACCCAAAATATTACATTCTTACATGAATGGAATTACATGTATTAGAAATTAATTATGTTGTTTATTATGGGTCGTGAGGGATTCGAACCCACGACCGTTGGATTAAGAGTCCACTGCTCTACCAACTGAGCTAACGACCCATACAAATTTATTTAATAATTACCATCTCTATCTAATTTTTCATTTAAAATAGATTTTTGCATACATGCATATATAGCACAGATAATTGACGCGCGGAATCCTTTTTCTTCTAAAACTTTTAAAGCTTCTATGGTTGTTCCTTTTGGTGAACAAATCTTATCTTTTAGTTCTGCAGGATGTTTTCCAGTAGTTAAAATCATTTCAGCCGCTCCTTTTACTGCCTGTGCAGCAAATTTATATGCCTTTTCTCGCGACATACCTCCTAGAACAGCAGCATCAGCCATTGCTTCAATAAAAATATAAACATATGCGGGAGCAGAACTACTTACACCTATCACGCTGTGAATGAGATCTTCTGTTAGAACCGCAGTTTTTCCAACTAGATTAAAGATCTGGACTACTTGTTTAATTTCCTGTGGTGTTACCAAAGTATTAGATGTAATTGAAGTCATACTTTCACCTACTAAAGCCGCAGTATTTGGCATAACTCTTAAAATTTTTCGATTTGGTCCCACTATTTTTTTTAAGAGATCTAATGTTATTCCTGCAGCTAAAGAAATTACTAAGGTATTTTCATTTACAAAATCAAACTTATCTTTTAGTACATTTAAAATCACATCTCGTTTAACTGCTAAAAATAAAATATCAGTTTTTTTAATTACTTCTTCTTCACTAGAAGTAAAATTAATTCCATATTTTTGATGCAGAAAGTGAGTTTTTTCTTGATGACAATCATAGACATAAATATTCATTGGCAAAATTAGTCTACTTTTCACCAAACCTGCAATGAGTGTTTCTGCTATATTACCTCCACCAAGAAAACCTAGTCTTTTTTTCATTAAATCTCCTTTTCTTTTATTCATTGATATCCTTTGCAGGAGAATCATTTATCCAAACATTAAGTAATTTGTAAGAAATAGCTAATACTACTGGTCCAATAAATAAACCAATCATACCAAAAGTAAATAATCCACCAATAACTCCACAAATAATCATAATAATTGGCAAATCAGCCCCCATACGAATTAATACAGGACGCAAAATATTATCTAAAGTGACAACAAGGCAGCTCCAGATCATTAAAATGGTTGCAGAAGTATTTTTACCACTCCAATACAGCCAAATAATGGCTGGTATTAACACCGGAAGTGTTCCAAGTTGCATTAAACAAAAGAAAATTAACAACCCTGTTAATAATGCCGCATATGGAATTCCAGAAAAGGCTAATCCTACCCCTCCAAGTATACCTTGTACTAAAGCCGTCACCGATACTCCTAATGCCACTGCACGAATAGCTTGAGTAGCAAGTAAAAGAGCTGTTTCTCCACGATGTGTAGCTAATCTCCAAGCAAAATGACGTATCCATGTTCCTATCTTTTCACCACGCCAGTAAAGTAATATACTAAATAACAACATCAATCCTAAATGCAATAGAACCCGAGCCAAATGGGCTAACTGTAAGACAATAAAGCCAATATAAGGTTGAGCATAAGTCATCATTGATTTATTATTTTGTCCAGCTAAAAGATTATTCCACTTAGAATATAATTTATCTCCAATAATAGGAATATTATCAAGAAAATATAATGAAGGTAATTTGATTTGTCCTAAAGTTAAAGATTGACTTAATGGAATAATATTGTCAATAAAACCCGCAAGTAGTAATGTAAGAGGTGTAATCAAAAGCAAAAATAACATAAGTATCATAATCAATATAGCCAAAATTCGACTTCCCCAAAGTAGATTCTGAACTTGAATAAACAAAGGCCAAGTTGCAATTACTACCATGCTTGCCCATGCAAAACCAGCGAGAAAAGGTTGTACCACCCAAAAACAAATGACGATTAGTATAGTAATAAACATAAATAAAAACAATAATTGTGGAATATCCACAGTAGTTTGTAAGAAATTTTTCATTCTATAATTTATCCTTTGATAACTGGTTTTTTTTTAGTTTAGGAAAGTTAGAAAATATTTTCCATATTTATAGATAGAAGAAGATCAGATGATAGAGTGAAGTGTTTTTTTTATATATACTGATTGATGAGGAGGAATAAATCACAAGATATTAGTACGTCCGAGTGGATTTGAACCACTGACCAACACCATGTCAAGATGTTACTCTAACCAACTGAGCTACGGACGTATAAAAAATAATATTAATTAATCAATGTATTTAGTGATTTCAATCATCTTCTCGCTGTAAAATATTTTTCTCCAATAAAGATTGCACATTACGGATTCGTAATATCATCATAATGGCTGATGCAGTTAAGCCAATGATAAAACCTATCCAAAAACCAGTGACTCCTAAAGGATTAACTATCCAATTAGTTAATCCTAATATATATCCACATGGTAATCCAATTAACCAAAAAGAAATAAAAGTAATTAAAGAAATAGAAGATGTATCCTGATATGCACGTAATATACCACTGCCGATAATCTGTATTGAATCAGAAATTTGATATAAAGCTGCAAATAACATAAGCTTTGCTGCTAATGCAATTACTTGAGGATTATCATTATATAACCAAGCGATCTTTTGCCGATAAAATGCAGTTAAACAAGCGGTGATAATAGCAAGAATAATTCCAGTATAATGAGCTGTTTTAGCAGATAAATGTGCGTTGCTAATAGAACCTCTACCAAGCTGAAAACTAACACGAATCGTAGTAGCTATACTGAGTGAAAGTTGTAAAACAAAAATTAATCCACTAAAATTCAATGCTATTTGATGACTAGCTATTGTTATAATTCCTAAATGGGTAATTAATAAAATTACCATAGTAAATAAAGTCACTTCAAATAACAAAGATAGAGCTATTGGTAATCCCAAATTACTAAGTTTGGATATAATTGTCCAATCAGGTTTTAGTTGTAATAAATGTAAGTACGTTACTCTTGTCATATTTTTCATAGAATAACTACTAAAATATCTCAACCAACTACTCATAGTTATAAACATAATCCAGTAAACTAGCGCTGTGGTTATACCACATCCTACACCACCGATTGATGGAATTCCAAATTTACCATGAATAATAATATAATTTATTGAAATATTAACTATTAATCCTAGAACACTTATTACCATAATTGGTTTAGTATTTGCAAGTCCTTCACATTGACTACGTAATACTTGTAATAATAAACATCCCGGAACACCATATAGCATAGCATGCAAATAAAAAATAGTTTGTTCAGCTAATTTCTTATTCTTTATATAGTGTATATATTGCATATAATCAATTAAATAAGAAGCTTTATGTAATACAAACATAATTAGCAAAGATGTAATTATTGCTAACCAATAAGCCTGACATATATAATAAGGAATACGATTATATTGACCTGAACCATTTAGTTTAGCTACTATAGGAGTTAATGCCATAATTAACCCATAACCAAATAAAATCACAGGTAACCATATAGAAGTTCCTATAGCTACTGCAGCCATTTCACTAGGATTTCTAGATCCAGCCATCATTGTGTTAACAATATTTATAGAAGTTTGTGCTATTTGTGCTAAAATGACTGGAGCCGCTAAGATTAATAATTGACGTACTTCAACTAAATATTTCTGCACTTATTTTATCCTTTTTAAGGTAAGATATTTAGTTGTCAAAACATAACATATAATTATACCTAATTTTATGGTAATTGTAAAAATTATAGCAAAAGTGTAAAATTGGTAGAGTTTTTCAGTGGAATCATAAAACAACTGTAAATTAATGAACTATTTAACAATGAATTTAAACATAGATGGTTATTATATGAATATAATAGCTACTACTAAATGAGGACTTTTTATGGATATTATTATTGAAAACATTCAACGTCAAATTGCTGAAAATCCTATTCTTCTTTTTATGAAGGGTTCTCCACAAAATCCGTCCTGTGGATTTTCAGCAAAGACTGTACAAGTGTTATTAAGTTGTGGAGAACCTTTTACTTCTATAGATATTTTAAAATTTCCTGATATTCGTAGAGAATTACCTAAATATGCTAATTGGCCAACATTTCCTCAATTATGGGTTGAAGGGAAACTTATTGGAGGTTGTGATATTATCGTTGAAATGTTTCAGCGTGGGGAATTACAAATACTAATCAAAAAAATTGCTGAGAAATATTTATCTTCTTCTACCAAACCTATTTCTGATAATAATCAATAAAATTATTAATTTTGTGAAAACCTTAAAAGATTTACATACAAGAATTGCACATTTGCGTAGGGAATATACTTTAGGAACATTACGTCGTCATAATTTACCATATGATCCCCTCAAATTATTTGAAACCTGGTTACAGCAAGCATGTGAATCAGAATTACCTGAACCTACTGCTATGTGTTTGGCTACTGTTGATCAAAATAATCATCCGTGGCAACGAATGGTATTACTTAAACATTTTGATAAAAAAGGGATGATCTTTTATACTAATTTAACTAGTCGAAAAGCGCAACATCTTAATAATAATCCATATATTAGCCTTTTATTTCCATGGAATCTGCTAGAACGACAAGTTATAATTTTAGGAAATGTAGAACGTCTTTCTCATATAGAAACCGTGAAATATTTCAAAAGTAGACCACGTGATAGCCAAATTAGTACTTGGGTTTCACGTCAATCCAGGATTATATCAAGTCGCAGAGTATTAGATAATAAATTTATTAAAATAAAAAGCAAATTTAAAAATCGACCGATTCCATTACCTCCTTTTTGGGGAGGATTTCGAATTTATATTAATTATATTGAGTTCTGGCAAGGAGGTAAAAATCGTTTACATGATCGTTTTGTTTTTTATCGGAAAGGAAATGTATGGAAAATTAATCGACTCGCTCCATAATAACATCAAAAATCATTCAATTAATTATAAATTAATATGAGCACCATTATTAATCAATTTAAACAAAGAAGTCTTATCTATCAAATAACTGATGAGATAGCTTTAAAAAAAAGACTTAATGAATGCAGCGGTATTACACTTTATTGCGGATTCGATCCCACCGCTGATAGCCTACATTTAGGACATCTTATACCACTGCTTTGTTTAAAACGATTTCAAAATGCTGGTCACAAACCTATTATACTTATAGGTGGAGCAACCGGTTTAATTGGAGATCCAAGTTTTAAAACCACTGAACGTAAACTAAATTCTACAGAAATAGTTATTAAATGGATTAAAAACATTAGTAAACAATTGAAATTATTTCTAGATTTTAATTGTGGTAAAAATAGTGCAATGATAGTCAACAATTATACTTGGCTTGGACAAATGAAGATGATAGATTTTTTACGTATAATTGGAAAACATTTCACCATTAATCAATTAATTAATAAAGAATCAGTAAAGCAACGTTTAAATCGTAATGATTTAGGCCTTTCTTTTACTGAATTTACTTATACTTTATTACAAAGTTATGACTTTGCCTATCTAAATTCCCAGTATGGTGTAGAATTACAAATAGGGGGATCAGATCAATGGGGTAATATTACTTCTGGAATTAATTTAACTCGACGCTTATATCAAAAACAAGTTTTTGGTGTGACTCTTCCTCTAATTACAAAAAAAAATGGAAAAAAATTTGGTAAAACTGAGGATAATATTATCTGGTTAGATGCTTACAAAACTAGTCCTTATAAATTTTATCAGTTTTGGCGTAATACAGCAGATACTGACGTATATAAATTCTTGAAATTATTTACTTTTATTGACCTCAATACTATTGAGACATTAGAAAAAGAAGACCAAACTAGTGATAAAAAATCTCAACAAGCACAAATTATCTTAGCAGAAGAGGTTACACGACTAGTACATGGTACTACAGGACTATCAGCTGCTCAACGGATAACACAATTTTTATTTTCTTCCAATCTTACTTCAATTAGTAATGATATGACGAAAACAGATTTTAATCAGTTAGCCCAAGACGGTATTCCAACTATAACTCTTGAATTAAAAAATCCAGTTGATTTGCAGCAAGCACTAGTCAAAGCCAACTTAGCATCATCACGTACTCAAGCACGATATCTTATTAATGCTAAAGCGGTAACTATTAATGGTCAAATGCAATCTAATCCTAGCTATCAATTTTATAATGTAGATAAGCTCTATGGACATTATACATTATTACGACGTGGTAAAAAAAACTATTGTTTAATATATTGGAAAGAATAATTAATGAATGAGAGCCATTAGCTACTAAATTCAGGTTAGGTTTATAAAAATAAAATTATAATAATGGACTAAAAAAATAAAATAATTGTTCAAGAATTCGTTGCCAATAAGGTCTACGTAACCAACTATTAACATCTATTAGTCGTGAACTAGTAATATAATTTCCTTGTATAAAAGATAAATCATTACCAAAGTTCTTATTATCAATAACAAGTGTAATTTCAAAATTCAACCATAAACTACGCATATCAAAATTTACTGTACCAATTAAACTCAATTGTCCATCAATTTGGACGCTTTTTGTATGTAATAAACCTCCTTCGAATTGATAAATTTTAACCCCAGATTTTAATAACTCAGTAAAAAAAACACGACTAGCCCATCCTACTAAGATTGAATCATTATAGTATGGTAGAATTATACTTACGTCAACGCCACGCTGAGCTGCAATACATAGTGCATGAAGTAAATCATCACTTGGTACAAAATAAGGAGTGGTCATAATAATAGCATGACGCGCCGAAAAAATAGCTGTGAGTAGTGCTTTATGAATCATATTATAATCATCAGGATAATCAGGTCCTGAAGCAATTACGTGAATTGCAGCAGGTTCACTTGTAGTTAATGAAAATGACGAAATAATACTACTGTCAATATCAGGTTGGAATGGTAAAATACGGTGACCAGTTTCTAATTCCCAATCACAAGAATAAATAATTCCCATCATATTGGTTATTGGTCCTTCCATACGTACCATTAAATCAATCCATTGACCCACTTTAGCTTTTTTAAAAATATGGGGATCTACTAAATTCATGCTTCCTGTATAAGCAATATAATTATCAATTAATACCATTTTACGATGTTGGCGTAAATCGAGACGTCGAAAAAACATCCGCAATAAACTTACACGTAAAACTTCAACAATCTCTATACCGGCATTACGCATAACAGATACCCAGGTACTATTAAAAAAATTTCTACTACCAGCTGAATCTAACATTAATCTACAATGTACTCCTCGCTTAGCTGCAGTTATTAATGCATCTGCTACTATATTAGTAATTCCTCCGGGTTGCCAAATGTAGAAAACAATTTTAATATTATTTCGAGCTAATTGAATATCTTGAATGATAGATTTTACAATCTCATCAGTACTTGTAAGTAAATTCAACTGGTTAGCTTTAACACTAGTAATACCTTGACGTAATTCACAAAGTTGAAATAATTGACTGGCTACCTCACTATGTTTAATAGCAAAAAATTTTTTATAATTTTTAAATTCTTTTATCCATTGAGTAATTGAAGGTAATATAAGTTGTGCTCGTTTAGCTCTTCGGGTTCCTAAATAAAGTTCTTCTAAAATCAAATAAGCGATAATTCCCATAAATGGAAAAAGATAAATTGTTAATAACCACGCAATAGAAGATGATACAGTTCTACGTTTCATGAAAATTCTACATACTATTGCAGCAATGAATAATCCATATAATAAAAAAATGAGCTTGCCTATGAAGGAGTAAAAAGTGATCATTCAATGCTGCTCGCTTTATCTTAGATGGTTTGTAAAAATTTTTATCGATACAACATATAAAATCTATATAAATAGATAGTTATTACTGCATTGATTAGATAATCAATCATATTTAATATTATTATTGATATTGTAATAACAAATAAATGTGTTACAAAGTATGAAAAAATCAGTAAAAAAATTTTTCCTAATAGCCATAAAATAAGTATAGGAATTACTAATTTCTGAAATTTCAGAATCATATAAGTACTAATACGCATAGCATCTAATATACTCGTTTTTTCATTAATCATAACTATTGGAGATAACGATAATAATAGAGTTAATACTATTCCTGGAAAAATTAAAATTATTAATCCCAATTCATTGAAGAGGTTTTTTATGAAAGTTAAGATTAGTAATCTTGGAAATTGTAAAAGGGACTTTTCTAAAGCTAGTAAGATATTACCTCGTTTTCCTGATGAAACCATAGTAATCAAATTTATAATTCCACCCAACATTAATGTATTTCCTAATAACGTAATGAAAAAATGTAGTCCAGCAAAGTATAATAATAACCTCAGTTGTTCAGAGGACATTTTTTGTACTATATGAATAAATACATTTTGTTCTAAGTATTTCGGACTGTTAGTTTCAAATATAAATTGCATCTGCTCATTATAATAAGAAGGCAATATAATTGTATTTATTAGAACTGTAAGAAAAGATATTAATATTGCCATTAATATGATATTGCTGGCTTGATGATAACAAAAATTTACTGTATCACGATATAAAGACCTTATGTTAGACATAATAATAAATAGTATCCCTTGTTTTCATCATCTCGCTGTATAAAGAAGATGAGTGTAATAAAATTAACTGATCTATCAATCAAGAATTATATGAAAATTAATTATTTATGATTGATTTTTAATTTATATAGATAATATTTTTATCCATAAAGATTTGGTGAATTGAATAAAAAATACCGGTTTTTGTGAAATAAAAATTTTTTGAAATGTTTATTAGCATCATTGTTTTTACAATTATAATCTTACTTTATGTAAGAATACAATTTCTTCATCATAAAAAAAAAGAGATGCTATTAGCAATATCCAATAAAAAAGTATTTTTGAAAAGTTAGATCATAATTAAAACTCATTAGTTTAAGATGTAACTTTGCATAAAATGAAAATCTATGTTAATAATTATCTTAATTTAAAAAATTTAACGATACATCCAAAAAAAATAAATATTATATATATGTTTAATTCTCCTTTAATTTTAGCGCTTGATTATCTCAATCGCAATCATGTTATGGAATTGGTTGATAATATAGATCCTTCATTGTGTCGTCTTAAAGTAGGTAAAGAATTATTTACATTACTAGGTCCACAAATTGTACGTGACTTGCAACAAAGAGGATTTGAAATTTTTTTAGATCTTAAATTTCATGATATTCCTAAGACAGTTGCACATGCAGTTGCTATTACTGCCGAAATGGGAGTATGGATGATAAATGTTCATGCAAGTGGAGGAGCCAAAATGATGAGTGCTGCACATCATGCATTATTGCCTTTTGGGAAAGATGCACCATTATTGCTTGCTGTTACTATACTAACAAGTATAAATGAACATGATTTATTATATGATCTAGGTTTAACTTGTTCACTTTCCGAACAAATTGGAAGATTAGCACGATTAACATATAATTGTGGTCTTGATGGTATTATCTGTTCTGCATCAAATGCTGTAAAAATTAAAGATGATATTGATTATAGATTTATCATAGTATCACCAGGGATCAGATTGGATGATAAAATTTGTGATCATCAAAGTATTATGAAACCATATGAAGCATTATGTGCTGGTGCTGACTATATTGTAATAGGACGTCCTATTACACAATCTATTAATCCCACCAAAACTCTAACAGAAATTTATACTTCACTTATTGAGAAATTATATTAATTATTTATTCAGTCCTCAAATAAGCTTGAAATCGCGCTTTTAATTTATCTAAACATTGATCTATAAGAGCTATTATTTCATCTTCTTGAAGTGTTCGATCAGTATGTTGTAAAATTAAACGAAGAGCTAGACTTTTGTAACCTTTTGCTATCTTATTACCACGATACACATCAAATAATGATATTGCAACTAATTGATTTGATAAAATCGTTTTACATTCGGTAATTATATCTGAAGCTGGAATATCTTCAGCAACTACTATTGCGATATCACGACGATTTGAGGGAAATTTTGAAATGTTATTATGTATAATTGGTCTAGAATATGGAAAAAGTTTATTATTCCATAATACTTCAAATATTATAGTTTTCTCATTTAACTCCAATCGATGTTGCAATGTTGGATGAATTACACCCATAATTCCAATACGTTCGTTATGTAAATAAATTGCAGCAGTTTGACCTGGATGTAAAGCGGGATTCATTTCATCTTTAAAATAAATTTCTTCTTTTTTACCACTTAAGTTAAGTAAGGCTTCTACATCACCTTTTAAGTCATAAAAATCCATCTGACATGGTGAAGTATTATCCCAATGATCTTCATATTTATTACCACTGATAATTCCTGTTATCATTAAATCTTCTTGAACCACATGGTGAGTATTTTTTTTTGGCAAAAATCGTCTTCCTATTTCAAATAGTCTCATACATTTCGGCTGATGACGGTTTTGATTATAAATCATAACCGATATTAATCCACTCCATAATGAAAGACGCATTGCAGATAACTCAAGAGAAATTGGATTAAATAATTTTAAATCTTTTTCTTTTGGATGTAACAATCTTTGTATCTCAGGATTTACAAAACTATAAGTAATAACTTCCTGATATCCTCTATCTACCAATAAGGTTCTAACACGGTTAAGTGAAATATTAGTAGTATTACTCTTCCTACTATTAAAACTCATAGATGTTTTTAACGAACTATAAGAAATATTCTGATATCCATAAATTCGAGCTATCTCTTCTATTAGGTCTTCCTCAATATTAAGATCAAAACGCCAGCTAGGAGTTTTAACTATCCAAGAATTATTATTGTTATTAAATTTATAATCACAATTGAGGCGAGATAAAATATCTACAATGTCATGATCTGTAAAATGTTCCCCAAGAAGTGAATCTAACTTTTTTCGACGTAATGATATTATTTGACCTTTGGGTAAGTATGTTACATTTGTAACATCGATAATTGGTCCAGCTTTTCCACCGCAGATTCGTAAAAATAAATCTGTAGCTAATTCGAGTGCATAAAACTGAATCATAGGATCTACTCCTCGTTCATAACGTTGTGAAAAATCGGTATGTAATCTATAACGTAATGAACGACCTCTAATAAATAAAGGGTTAAAAAATGCACTGTCGATTAGTATATTCTTAGTTTTTTTATGTACGTTAGAAAATACTCCACTAACAATTCCTGCTATTGATAATATTCTATTCTTATCAGCTATAACAACAACATCTTTTTGTAAATTGATGTGATTAGTCTTAGTTAAAAAAAAACTTTCGTTAGGTTTTGCCATTCGCACTGTAAGGTTTCCATCAATCGAATTTAAATCAAATATATTTATTGGTTGTCCAAGCTCTAATAAAATATAGTTGATAATATCACTTACTACATGACCAAACCTATAATTACATCGTCGCAATTTTTCACGTAACCATAAGGGTGTTGGCACATTCACATTAACTTCCTTTAAAATACGTGCTATATAACGAGGACAAGCTTCAGGAACTTTGACATCAATTGGTAAGGTGTCATCCAAGTTTTTTACTATTGGTAAGATTTTTTTTTCATTAACTTTTAATTTATTTAACGCCGCTATCTCTCGTGCTATACCACGAATACTTAAACAATCAGCACGATTCGGAGTGACGTTAATTTCAAAAACTTTATCATCTAATTGTAAATACTCTCGAATATTCATTCCTATTTGAGCAGAAGAGGGTAGTTCAATTAATTGATTGTTTTTATCAACTTCAAATATTCCTAAATTAGAAAATGAACATAATTTACCATGTGAAATGATATTATGAATTTTTTTAGCATTAATCTTCAATTTATCTAAAAGTAGGGCTCCTATAACAGCTACTGCAACTTTTATACCTTTACGGCAATTATTGGCATCACAAACTATAGTGAGAAGATTATTACTCTTTTGATCTATATTTACTTTTGTAACATATAAATTATGTAAGAATGGTTTACATTCTACTATTTCGCCTACAATTACACCTACACAATTGCCGGCTACATTTACAATTTGGTTAACTTCTAGTCCGGACATAGTTAGTTGTTCAGATAATAATTGACTATTAATATCAATTTTTACCCATTCTCTTAACCAACATTCACTAAATTTCATAATTGCTTTTCATTTAATTAAATTGTTTAAGGAATCGTAAATCATTTTCATAAAATTGACGTAAATCTGATATTTCATAATATAGCATAGCAAGACGTTCTATACCCATTCCAAAAGCTAACCCCGAATAAGTATCAGCTGAAATTCCAACCTTATTAAGTACATTAGGATGTACCATTCCACATCCTAATACTTCTATCCATTTTTTCTCTTTACTTATTATATCAATCTCAGCAGAAGGTTCTGTAAAAGGAAAATAGGAAGGTCGAAATCTTATTTTTAAGTTTGGTTTATCAAAAAAAATTTTTAAAAAATTACACAAAATAGTTTTAAGATGACTAAAACTTATGTCTTGATCAACTATTAAACCTTCTGTCTGATGAAACATAGGAGTATGAGTTTTATCATTATCTTTTCGATACACTTTACCTGAAGCAATGATTTTTATAGGAGGTTTTTGAGTTTTCATGATTCTTATTTGTACTCCAGACATTTGTGTTCTTAATAAATAAGTATCATTAAACCAAAAAGTATCATGTTCGGTACGAGCAGGATGATGAAGTGATATATTTAGAGCATCAAAATTATGATAACAATCTTCAATTTCGGGACCGGTTGCTAATTCAAAACCTAATCCATAAAATATTTTTTCAATGCGATCAATTATGCTGGTTATGGGGTGTATTCCACCAGTCTTAATTCCACGTCCGGGTAATGAAATATCAATTGGATTCTTGTTATCTAAAATAATATTATTAATCGATTCTATTTCCAAATGCTGTTTTTTTTGATTGAATGCCAGCAAAATTTGCTGTTTAACATCATTCAAAATTATTCCTATAGCAGGACGTTGTTCTAAAGGTAAGGTTTTTAACCTATTCATATAAAGAGTTATATGCCCTTTTTTTCCTAAATATTCTATACGGATTTTTTCTAAAGCTTTAACTTCATTAATATTCTCAATTTTTTTTTTAAATTGATAAATTAGTTCTTTTAGATGAACTAGCATTGTTTTACTTTATGTTTTTTATAATAGTAGTTTAAAAAACCTCCACATGGAAGGAATAAGTTTTTTCAGACCCCAAAATGTTTTATTAAATAGAATTAGCCAATTTAGCTTTTTCAACTAATCTATAAAAAGAATCCTTATCATAAATTGCAATATCAGATAATATTTTACGATCTATTTGAACCAAAGAAGTTTTTAGCCCTTTAATAAAATTATTATAAGAAAGATCGTATCTTCTAACGGCAGCATTTATACGCATAATCCAGAGTTGGCGTAACTTACGTTTACGCTGACGGCGATCACGGTAAGCGTACTGACCAGCTTTTATAACAGCTTGAATGGCTACCCTATACGCACGAGAACGTGCTCCATAATAACCCTTAGCATTTTTTAATATTTTTTTGTGACGTGCATGAGCAACTACACTACGCTTTACACGAACCATATTTTTTTCCTCTAATTATTTTTATTATATGATTATACATAGGGCATGCATCCTACTACTAATTTTAAATCTCCTTTTGAAATCACGGTTTTTGCACGTAAATGACGCTTTCGTTTAGAAGATTTTTTAGTTAGTATATGACGAAGGCTAGCTTTTTTATGTTTAAAACTACCGGAAGCAGTTTTTTTAAAACGTTTAACAGAACTACGCACAGTTTTTATTTTGGGCATATTTACACCATTTCTTATTAATTTCTTATGATTGAATATAGATATCAAAAACTTATACTTTCTTTTTTGGAGTTAGCACCATAATCATTTGCCTTCCTTCAATTTTCATAGGAAAATACTCTATTATTGCAAATTCATCTAGATCATTTTTGATTCTATTTAACATTTCAAGACCTAATTGTTGATGCGACATTTCACGACCTCGAAAACGTAATGTAATTTTTACTTTATAACCATCTTCCAAAAAACGAAGTAGATTACGTAATTTTACTTGATAGTCTCCTTCATCTGTACCAGGACGGAATTTTAGTTCCTTGACCTGAATTATTTTTTGTTTTTTTTTCTGTTCTTTTGAAAACTTATTTTTTTCATAAAGATATTTACCATAATCTATTATTTTACAAACTGGGGGTTCAGCATTCGAGTTAATCTCAACTAGATCAACACCTGCTTTATAAGCTCTTTCTAAAGCTTCATATAGACTTACAATACCAATTGATTCCCCATCTACATCAGTTAAACGAACCTCCTTCACATGTATTTCATTATTAATACGATTTGGACGGATGGGATTTTTTTTTACGTTTTTAATATTCGTTTCCTCCTGTGGATAAAGTGTTTATATCATAATTTCATTTTGTAGCTGTTTTAATATATCATTTACTTTGATATTATAAAAATTTTTTCCAGTACCAGTGCGGACAGAAATTACTCCTAATTTAGTCTCTTTATCTCCACATATAATCATATATGGAATACAACGTAAAGTATGCTCGCGTATTTTAAAACCAATCTTTTCATTTCTCAAGTCTGTTTTTACTCTAATTCCAGCTTTTTTAAAGATATTAGCTAATTGGTTTACATAATCTAACTGATACTGACTATTATTAATACTCATTACTATCAATTGTACTGGAGCTAACCATAAAGGTAATTTTCCGGCATATTCTTCTAAAAGAATCCCTATAAATCGCTCTAATGAACCTAAAATAGCTCGATGAATCATCACGGGTCTTTGACGTATATTATGCTCATCTACATAAAATGCATTTAAACGTTCTGGTAAAAAAAAGTCTAATTGAACCGTACCACATTGCCATGCACGATCCAAGCAATCATATAGTGTAAAATCTATTTTTGGACCATAAAAAGCTCCATCACCTTTTTTATATTTAAAAATAATTTTACATTCTTCTAAAGCTATTAATAAATCTTGTTCAGCTTGATTCCAAATATTATCATCTCCAATTCTCTTTTTGGGACGCGTAGATAGTTCTACTACAATTTTTTTAAATCCAAAGGATTTATAAACTTCGTATATCATTTTAATACAATTTTGCACTTCCATGCCTACTTGATCTTGGGTACAAAAAATATGTGCATCGTCTTGAGTAAATTCGCGTACACGCATTAATCCATGTAAAGCTCCAGATGGCTCGTGACGATGACAACTACCGAATTCTGCCATTCTTAATGGAAGATCACGATAAGATTTAATGTCTTGGTTATAAATTTGCACATGTCCGGGACAATTCATTGGTTTGATACAATATTCACGATTTTCTGATAATGTGACAAACATTGTTTCTTGATAATTTTGCCAATGTCCGGTTTTTTCCCATAAAATCTTATCTAACATAAAAGGTCCTTTTACTTCTTGATATCCATACTGAATTAATTTCTTACGAATAAAGATTTTTAATTGTTGAAAAATAATCCAACCATCATTATGCCAAAAAACCATACCTGGAGCTTCTTTTTGTATATGATATAAACCTAACTGTTTTCCAAATTTTCTATGATCTCTTTTCGTAATTTCTTCTAATTTTTTTAAATAGATATTCAAGTGTCTTTTCTCGGACCAAGCTGTACCATAAATACGTTGTAGCATTTTATTATTACTCTTTGCTTTCCAGTAAGCACCTGATATTTTTTGTAAGATAAAATTATTACAAAAACGTACATTAGGCACATGTGGGCCTTTAGATATATCAATATACTCTTCATAAAAATATAAATTTATTTTATCATGGTGAGTAAGATCATCAATAATTGATATTTTATAAAGTTCATCTCTTTCTAAAAAAATTTTCCTAGCATCTAGCAAATTTACGGTTTTTTTGATTACATCGTAATTTCTAGCAGCTAATTCATACATACGTTTCTCTACTAACTTGAGGTCATTAGGAGTTAGACTTAAATCTAAATCAATATCATAAAAAAAACCATTGGTTATAACTGAACTAATTGCCATTTTGGTTTGAGGATATAGTTGTTTTATAGCATGACCTAACAAATGAGCGCAAGAATGACGTATAATTGTTAAACCTATTTCATCTCTTATAGTAATAATATTAACTGTAGCATCGTCACTTACAAAATCAGATAAGTCTTTTAGTTCATCATTTACCTTAGCAGCAATAGCTATTTGTGCTATATGAGGTCCCATAAAATTATGAGCAATATCCAGAAGGCTTATCGCATTACTAAATTTATATTTTTTAGTACCATTATTAGAAATAATAATATAAAACATTATGAATCCTTATTTAAAATAGATAGTGGTAGAATTATTTAATGACTTCAAGAAGCCATATTATTTTTATTTTTGCAATGATAATTGCTATTAAACGTTTTCACATTATCACTTACGCTGATTGGTGGCATATTATTCCTGGCGCAATATTAACTTCATTACTACCCGATATAGATCATCCAAAATCTCTCATTGGTCAGCGTTTAAAATGTTTATCTTATCCAATAGCATATTTTTTTGGTCACCGAGGATTTACTCATAGTTTATTAGCTGTTATAGTATGTAGTTATCTAATTAAAAAGATATTACAATTACCACTAGATATACAATATGGAATGTTAATGGGATATATAAGTCACTTAACTGCAGATTGGTGCACTTCTGCTGGTATTCCGTTATTATGGCCTTTACCCTGGAAATTTAGAGTGCCACTGTTTCATATCTCAACTGGAAAACTTCCTGAACGTTTTTTGTGTCTTTTTTTTTTATTAATAGTAATAACAATTCCATCTAATTTTTTCATGGTAATAACTCCTTATCTAAATAAATTAGTAGAGATACAGAGATACTGCTGTAATATTAATATTTTCTCTAAACCTATTCCAGTGATGGAAAAAACTAAATGAATGATATTATTAACTCTAATAAAGTAATGAGTAAATTACAATCTATCCAAGATATATTAGATTGGACTGTAAGCATTTTTAATGAGAGCGATATATATTATGGTCATGGAACAGATAATGCTTTGGATGAAGCTATACGATTAGTCTTACCAACAATCTACTTACCATTAAATTTCCCTCAAAATCGTTATTTAGCAGCAAAATTGACTGATGTACAACGTCAACGTATTATTAATCGAGTTATGCTTCGTGTGAAAGAACGAATACCAGTTGCTTATATTACTAATAAAGCGTGGTTTTGCAATTATGAATTCTATATTGATGAAAGAGTATTAATTCCACGATCGCCTATTAGCGAATTAATAGAAAACCAATTTGTATCACTTATTACTACTAATAAACCAAAATATATACTTGATATAGGTACGGGAAGTGGTTGTATAGCTATAGCCTGTAGTTATTTTTTTCCCAATGCAATTATCCATGCAGTTGATATTTCTAAAGATGCTTTAGCTGTTACTGAATATAATATTAATATTCATCATCGTCAAAAATTTATTACATCTTACTGTTCCAATTTATTCGAAAAGATTAGTAATAAATATGATTTGATTATTTCTAATCCACCTTACGTAGGAGAAAATCAAATAAAACATTTACCGCCCGAATATGATTTTGAACCTAAATTAGGTTTAATAGCTGGAATGGAAGGACTTGAAATAATACATCGTATTTTATTACAGGCATCGGATTATTTAAATAATAATGGTATTCTTATTTGCGAAGTAGGATATCATGAAAATCATTTAATAGAAAAATATCCGAAGATACCTTTTCTTTGGTTAGAATTTGAAAGAGGTGGTAATGGAGTTTTTATGTTAACAAAAAAACAATTAATTACAAGTAAAAAATATGTACATCCGGTTTCAAACCTTAAGGAGTTATAATGAATGGCTGGAAATAGTATTGGACAGATTTTAAAAGTAACGACATGTGGAGAATCACATGGTAAAGCTCTTGGATGTATTATAGATGGTGTTCCTCCTGGAATAAGTTTAACTGAACAGGATATTCAATCTGATTTGGATCGTCGTCGTCCTGGAAAGTCAATATATACTAGTCCACGTAGAGAATTAGATAAGGTTAAAATTATTTCAGGTGTATTTGAAGGTTTAACAACAGGTACAAGTATTGGAATGCTAATAGAAAATATTGATAATCGGTCTCAAGATTATAATGCAATTAAAGAAATATTTCGTCCTGGTCATGCAGACTATACTTATGAAAAGAAATATGGTATACGAGATTACCGAGGAGGGGGTCGATCTTCAGCCCGTGAAACTGCTATGCGTGTAGCAGCAGGAGCGATTGCTAAAAAATATCTTCATAATTTATATGGAATAACAATTCGAGGTTATTTAGCACAAATTGGAGATATTGTTTGTGAATTTCAAAATTGGGAAGAAGTAAATAAAAATGATTTCTTTTGTCCTAATGTTGAAAAAGTAATTTGGTTGGGGCAACTATTGCGACGATTAAAAAAACAAGGAGATTCTATTGGAGCCAAAATTACTATTATAGCTGAGAATATACCTATAGGTTTAGGAGAACCAGTTTTTGATCGTCTTGACGCTGATTTAGCACATGCGTTGATGAGTATTAATGCAGTTAAAGGAGTAGAAATAGGCGATGGTTTTGCTGTAGTTTCTCAACGAGGTAGTGAACATCGGGATGAAATCGATGCAAATGGTTTTAAAAGCAATCATGCTGGAGGTATTTTGGGAGGAATTAGTAATGGTCAACCTATCGTTATAAATTTGGCAATGAAACCTACATCTAGCATTCTAGTACCTGGACATAGTATTAATCGTTTTGGGGATGAAGTGGACATTATTACACATGGTCGTCATGATCCTTGTGTAGGGATTCGAGCTATACCTATTGCTGAAGCAATGATAGCCATTATTCTTATGGACCATTGCTTGCGGTACCGTGCTCAGTGTGGAACAAATATACTATCAACTTAATAAAGTTTAAAGTTAGTTATATGCTTAAATTACAACATATTATTATATTTAATTATACTCTTTTTACGCAAATCATTTAATAATGCAACTAGAAACATATTAATTTGATTTTTTCTCATATATGATGAAATGGCAATGGTTTGTTTTTTTGAGGCATTTATAAAACAAATCTTATCTAATGCTATTATTATAATCTTTTGTGGAGTATTTTGAATTATAGTATAAGTAGATTGATTTAGTTTGGGATGAATCAAATCAAATATAGTCTTAAGAAGATTTTCATCAGTATTATTATTATTAGGTGTTATAACTCTCGCATTTCCAAAATTTAATCTTAAATCTGCTTCAGTTTTGCCTTGACGAAGAAGTAACAAGATTTTATTTAATTCTTTCTTTACTCGCTTGTTGATTTTTTTACGCTGTAAATATGTATTAATAATATTATGCACCCGGCTTAGAGATTGAAAGTAAGCTGGTCTATGGTTAAGAATACGTATCCAAAAACCACTATGATTTTTCAGTGGTATAAAAAAGGTATTTATATTTTTTTTGTGACTACCATTTAAAATTGCCTGTTTAACTTCTGGAAAATTTAAGTGATTTGGGAGAGTAGTTGTTAAGTTAAACCAATTCGTTTCTTCAGTTTTCATTCCTGTAAGATATTCCAATTCATTAATTGAAATACTCCTAGATTCACTTATTTGTTTTTTCAATGAAGAATATTTTTCAAAAATCTTTTGTTGTTGTATTTTATTTTTAATAAAATTACGTACTTTATTTAAAGGTATAATACGTTGAGATTGGATTCCATCAAGACGGACAATTAAATATCCAATAGGACATTTTATGATCCTTGAAACTTGACCAATTTTTTGTAAATTAATATTTTTTAACTCATTTGGTAGGTTTTCTGTTCTAATCCATCCAATTTGTCCTCCTAGACGTGCAGAAATAGGATCTATAGAATATTTTTGCGCTAATTTGACAAAATTAGCACCGGTGTTTAATTTATTTAATAATAATTTGGCTTCTTTTTCAGTTTTCAGTTGAATTATTCGATATTTATATTGAGGTAATTCTATGTAATCGGATTTATGTAAATCATACCATTGCTTGATTTCTAAATTACTTACATACGGATTAGAGATTTTATTTACATCTAATAGTAAATAACGAATTTTAAACTGCTCAGGTCGCATGAAATAATTCAAATATTTTTTATAAAAAGTTTTGATCTCATACTCACTAACTGGTATTTTTGCTGCCATAGATTTAATATCAATGATGGCTTGACGGATTACACGCTTTTGAAGCACTAATTTTTTAAATTGATTTACTTCATTTGGTAACACAAATTCCGTTTTTACTATAGTAGACAACAATTCCTGAACTGCTAATTGTTTACGTAAAGTTTCTGCATATTGCTTGCCTGTTATTCCCATGATGTTTAGTACATTTCTATACTTAACATTATCAAATTTACCGTTAATCATAAAATCTTTTTGATTTAAAATAACAGATTTAATTTCGTCATCATTTATATTAATTCCTAATTGATTTACATACTGTTGAAGTAGTACTTCATCTATTAAATTTTGTAAAATCACATTCCGAAATTGTTCCATAGCATTTTCATTGGTAAAAATTTCATTAAATTTTTGACTTAATAATAGTTGACTAACCCACCAATTAAATGTTTTTTCAAATTGCAATCTACTAATTTTTTGTCCATTGATACTGATAATATAATCCTTTTTAGGATTATAAAATACTCTGTAATTTCCTATTACTGTTATTACCATCATCAATATGATAATTCCTAAGACTATTTTTACTATGCGATTTTTTACCACCATATGAGGATTTATTCCTTGAAACAAATAAAATATTTTTACATTCTATAATAATATGTATGTTATTGTTACGGACAAATAGGATTATTTTGTAATGCAATATTAAGAACTTCTTCAACTTGTTTTACGGGATAAATATTCAAATTCATTCTAATATTAGCTGGAATTTTTTCTAACTCCCGTTGATTCCCATCGGGAATAACTATAGTTTGTATACCTGCTCTATGAGCCGCTAATAATTTTTCTTTTAAACCACCAATAGGTAATACTTGTCCTGTTAGAGTAATTTCTCCAGTCATTGCTACATCTGCACGAACAGGATTTTTTGTTAAACAAGACACTAATACCGTACACATAGAAATACCAGCACTTGGTCCATCTTTTGGTGTAGCACCGTCAGGCACATGTATATGGATATCATTAGTTTCATGAAAATTATGCTTAATCCTTAGCTTATCTGCTAAAGTTCGTACTACTGTTACAGCTGCTTGAATAGATTCTCGCATCACTTTTCCCAATGAACCTGTATAAAAACATTTTCCTTTTCCTGGAAGACAAGAACTTTCAATTCTTAATATATCTCCTCCATTTTCTGTCCAAGCTAGACCAGAAACTTGACCAATACTATTTTTACTTAAAGCTTTACCATACTGGAAACCTTGAATACCCAAATAGTCTTCAAGATTATCTTGTTTGATTTCTATAGATTTTATGGTAGGGTCCATAAGTAAAATTTTTACAACCTTACGACATAATTTTGACAATTGTCGTTCAAGATTACGTACTCCTGCTTCGCAGGTATAGAAACGAATAATATCTAAAATGGCTTCTTCATCAAGAATTATTTCATTACTTTTTAAAGCATTTCGTTTTATCTGTTTTGGTAATAAATAACGATTAGCGATATTTAATTTTTCGTCTTCTGTATATCCAGAAATCCGAATCACTTCCATACGATCTAGTAAAGGATGAGGAATATTCATAGAGTTAGAAGTAGCAATAAACATTACATCGGATAAATCATAATCTACTTCTAAATAATGATCATTAAATGCATAGTTTTGTTCAGGATCCAAGACTTCTAATAAAGCCGCTGCAGGATCTCCTCGAAAATCAGAGGACATTTTATCTATTTCATCGAGTAAAAATAATGGATTTTTTACACCTACTTTTGCTATTTTCTGCATTAATTTCCCTGGCATAGAGCCAATATAAGTACGACGATGTCCTCTAATTTCACCTTCATCACGTATTCCACCCAATGCCATACGAACATATTTACGTCCAGTAGCTTTTGATATAGATTCTCCAAGAGAGGTTTTACCTACTCCAGGAGGACCTACTAGACAAAGGATAGGACCTCGATTATTTTTATTTATACGGTTTTGAACCGCGAGATACTCCAGAATTCTTTCTTTTACATTTTCTAACCCAAAATGATCATTATCCAATGTTTCCTTTGCTTTATGAAGATTTTTTTTTATTTTAGTACGAGCATACCAAGGTACTTGAAACATCCATTCAAGATAATTCCGTATTACTGTTGCTTCCGAGGACATTGGAGACATCATTTTTAATCTTTGAAGTTCAGATTCGGTTTTTTTGTGTGCTTCTGGAGGCATTTTAGCTTCTAAGATTTTTTTTGTAAAAAATTCATTTTCATCATTATCATCATAATCCTCATGAAATTCCTCCGGTGATTCATCTATTATTTCATCTAACTCTTTTTTGAGAGCTTTGATTTGCTCATTTATATAATATTCTCGTTGATTTTTTTCCAATTGTGTTTTTACACGCTTGTCTATACGTTCATTTAACTGTAAAAACTCGATTGCTATTTTCAGCTGTGTTATTAAACATTCTAGTCGCTCATTAACATTTTCTATCTCTAGTAATGACTGTTTTTCAGACAGTTCAAGAGGTAAAATAGCAGCTACTAGATCTCCAATATGTGCTGGATCGTGAATCTTCTCTAATACGTTTAAAAATTGAAGAGGAATTATTTTAGATAATTGAATATATTTTTCAAATTGATTAATAGTAGCACGTCTCAATAATTCCTGTTTACGCTTATTCATTTTTGGAGACATCAAATATTCTATTTTCGCTAAAAAAGATTCTTTATTATTATCACTAAACTCATTAATGCGCGCTCTTTTTAATCCTTGAACTATAATTTTTTTGATACCCTCTGATAAATTCAAGATTTTCAAAATTGAGGAAAAGGTTCCAATAGTATACATATCTTGAATTCTAGGTTCATTTATTATGGGGTCTCTTTGTGTAACTAACATAATTTTTTTGCTTTGATTCATAGCTATTTCAAGACCTTTAATCGATTTTTCACGACCCAAAAATAATGAAATCACCATGTGCGGATAAACCACTACGTTACGCAGCGGTAATACAGGAATTATAATACTTTCCGAACACTTACGGTTCATCATAGATAGAGCTCTCTCTTAGTTGATTTTTCCGCTAGAATTTTATTAATTCAAATATATGAAAAAAGCATAATAATTCTTCATCCCTTTATATTTAATATAAATAGGAATCAATATTACTTACTCCTTAGGTGATGAAAAATAAATATACTACATACACCGCTTAATTGATGATTAGAAAGATTTTACTCGCAAGATGCTTGTTGTTGTGTTTTTTTATAAATAAGTATAGGAACAGTTTTTCCTTCAACAACTGATTTATTAATCACAATTTTCTCAATATTGGTCATAGATGGTATCTCATACATAGTATGAAGTAAGATACTTTCAATAATAGAACGTAAACCCCGCGCTCCAGTTTGACGTAATATTGCTTTTTGGGCAATAGATGCTAAAGCTTCATCACTAAATTCTAAACTTATACCTTCTAGATTGAATAATGCTTGATATTGTTTAGTAAGTGCATTTTTAGGTTCTTTTAAAATCTTAATGAGAGTTTCCTCATTTAATGAGGTTAAAGTAGTAACTACAGGAAGACGACCAATAAATTCCGGAATGAGTCCAAATTTAATTAAGTCTTCGGGTTCTACTTGTTCTAATAATTCATTTTCAGAGACTTTTTCTACCGATTTTTTTATGGTTGCTCCAAAACCAATTCCAGAACTAGCTTCAACACGTTGAGCAATTATTTTATCTAAGCCTGTAAATGCACCACCACAGATAAACAGAATATTAGAAGTATTGACTTGTAAAAATTCTTGTTGCGGATGTTTACGTCCACCTTGTGGTGGGACAGCAGCAATTGTACCTTCTATTATTTTTAATAAAGCCTGTTGAACCCCTTCTCCAGAGACATCTCTAGTAATAGATGGATTATCTGATTTTCTGGAAATTTTATCAATTTCATCAATATAAACAATTCCACATTGTGCTTTTTTCACATCATAATTACATTTTTGTAATAATCTTTGGATTATATTCTCAACATCTTCCCCTACATATCCGGCTTCCGTCAACGTAGTTGCATCTGCAATAGCAAAGGGTACATCTAAGATTTGTGCAAGTGTTTCCGCTAAAAGCGTTTTTCCACTTCCAGTAGGACCAATTAATAATATATTACTTTTTCCTAAATCAATAGGAATATCACTTGTTTTAAATAAACGCTTATAGTGATTATATACAGCAACTGCTAACACTTTTTTAGCTTTTTCATGACCGATAACATAAGTATCCAGATACTTACGAATGCTATGTGGAGTGGGTAGCGTCGTTGTTGGTAAGGGATGGTTTTTTTCATTGTGCATAGTAACTTCCTTCATTCCGCTAATGACTATAGAGTGACATATTTTAATACATTTATCGCAAATACTGATATAATTTCCAGCAACTATTTTACGTACTTGATATTGATTTTTTCCACAAAAAATACAGTAATACAGCCCGGAGCAGTTGTTTCTGTCTGTGCGATTATCTATCATTATTAATAAACCTCTTTTTTTAAAATTCGTAATTATTCCTTACCCTTATTCTTACTACAATATTATTACTCTCGATTAGTCAGGATCGAATCAACTAAACCATATTTTACGGCTTCATTTGCAGATAGAAAATAGTCTCTTTCTGTATCTTTTTCTATCACTTCCAGGGGTTGTTCGGTATGATAAGCCATCAGCTGATTCATTTTAGTCTTTATTCTTAAAATTTCGCGAGTATGTATTTCTATATCTGTGGCTTGTCCTTGATAAGCACCTAGTGGCTGATGAATCATAACGCGTGAATTAGGTAAACAAAATCGTTTACCTTTAGTACCTGCTGTAAGTAAAAAAGCACCCATAGATGCGGCTAATCCTATACAGATAGTGCTAATATCTGGTTTAATAAACTGCATGGTATCATAAATAGACATTCCTGCAGTAATAATTCCTCCCGGTGAGTTAATATACAAATATATATCTTTATCAGGCTTTTCTGCTTCCAAAAATAATAATTGTGCGACAATTACATTGGCTGTATAGTCTTCAATATTACCTGTTAAAAAAATTATACGCTCTTTAAGGAGACGAGAATATATATCATATGCTCGCTCACCTCGAGCGTTCTGTTCAATAACCATAGGTACAAACATCATTTTTGATCCAATTTCTGGTTCTACACCGGAGCTCTTATATGACATTGTTATCTCCATTTCCTTCTAGTAGTTGTTACTAACTATTTCCTCAAATCAATAAATCAAGTTTTGTTCATATTCGACTATCATTCTTTTTAAATCCTGAAATTGCATTTTTTTTTCAGTAATTACACACTGATTCATAATTAGTTCTATTGCCATATTTTCTAAGACTAAATTCTGAATACTTTTCATCGTTTCTTGAGATTTCCGAAAATATTTTATTAATGGTTGAATATGTTCTTCCTTTACGTTTAGTTTATTCATACGGATTACTTCATTTAATAATAATCCTAAAGTCACACGATTCTTAGCTTTTTTTTCTAAAATGCTACGTGGAAAAATTTTCATACTAGATAGTTGATATAAATTTTTCACTTCAGTTTTTAACAATGAAATAGGAATTTCAATTTTATTATTTGTTAATAATTCATGAAAGATCTGTAACTTAAGAAAATAATTTACGGTATTTTTAAGCTCTCGTTGCAGATTTTGTCGTATTTCATCGCGTAATTTTACTATAGATCCTTTAGATTCAGATACTTCTAAATGTTTAATGAATTTTTTATTGAATTCTGGTAATTGACACTCTTCTACTTTTTTCAATAAAATATTAAATTGAGTAATATTATTTTTTTCTTTCTCCGGAAAATTTAATTCAACTATAAAGTTATCTCCAAGAATATGACCAATAATTTGTTTATCCAAGTCAAAATACATAGTAGATTCAGGTGCTATAATTAAACTTAGGTTATTAACCTTGTTATCATTTTCAGGTTGTTCCAAGTTGATTAACTCTATAGTTACACGATCCCCCACTTGTACGGGACGAGTAACCGGTTTCCAAACTCCTTGTTTTCTACAAAGATCAATCAATATATTATCTATATCTTCTTCATTTACTTCAACTATTGGTTTATTAACTTTAATAGAATCAAAATTTTTTAATTGAATTTCAGGAGCAATTTCAAATTCTATTATATAGGTAAAATCCGATCCTTCTTTATATTCCCCTGGCATGTAGCTCAAATTCCCAACTGGAACAAAATTGTTTTTTTTTATTACTGTAATGAACTCTTGTTGCATAAGATCAGTTAAGACCTCATTAAGTATAGACATACCATAACGTTGGGCTACTATTTTCATAGGTACCTTACCTTGACGAAATCCATCCATACGAATTTGTTGAGCAACGTGGACTAGTTTTGTTTGAACCATATCTTTGATATTTACAGCAGGAATAGTAATTGTTATTCTACGCCCAAGATTATGAGTCTTTTCTACTGATACTTGCATTGATTTTATTACCTCCAAAATTATATAGATTTGATTGAGTTAAACAATTTTTTAGCTTCAAAAAGATATAACGTAACGCTATTTTTATAATAATGGCAAATGCATCATACATAAATAACATAACTATCTCTCACTAATGTGTCGATAATTAATTTTTATTCTAACCTAACTAGAAACAAAATAATGTTAATAAGTTATTAATAAAAATTAACTCTATTTACAGTTTAGATACCTTCTATTACAATATAAAAATAAGATGAGCAGATGGAGAGAATCCGAGGTATTAATAAATGGGACCAAATAAATTTAAACACTTTTTTCGGATATTATATTTCTTTACTCTTATTATTTTCTTAAATAGTTGTGACATGGTTTTATTAAATCCTAAAGGCCAAATTGGTATAGAGCAACGTACACTAATCTTAACCGCGCTGGGTTTAATGTTATTAGTTGTAATTCCGGTTATTATAATGGCAATTGTATTTCCATTTAAATACCGACATACTAATATTCATGCTAAATATAATCCTAATTGGTCTCATTCATACAAAATTGAGGCTATAGTTTGGCTTATTCCTATTTTTATTATTATTTGTCTTGGAATTATAACGTGGAAAAGTTCTATTTCTTTAGAACCAAAAAAACCTATAGTTTCTCCTATTGCTCCTTTAACAATTGAAGTGGTATCAATGGATTGGAAATGGTTATTTATTTATCCCGAACAAGGAATAGCATCAGTAAATCAAATATCTTTTCCAATTAACACACCCATTGAATTTAAAATTACATCTTATTCGGTTATGAATTCTTTTTTTATTCCTTCTTTAGGAAGTCAAATATATGCAATGCCTGGAATGCAAACTAAACTAAATTTAGTTGCAAATGAACCAGGTACTTATCAAGGTATATCATCTGCATATAGTGGTAGGGGTTTTTCTGATATGAAATTTACTGTTTTTGCTACACCTGATGTAGCATCCTTTTCTCATTGGATAGCTAAAGCCAAACAGGCACACACTACTTTGAATATGAAAACTTTAGAAAAGTTAGCACTACCTAATAAAAACCATCAGGTAGAATTTTTTTCTCACGTCCAACCTAATTTATTTAAAAAAATTATAAATAAGTTTAAATCTAGTGCTTATGTATCAGATTTTACATCTAAATTATTAGTAAGTAGCTAAAATTTGAAAAAATGTAATAATTTATTTAATTTAAGGAATTAAATTCTATGTTTGGAAAATTAACACTCAATGCTATTCCATATAATGAACCCATTATTATGGGTACTCTTGTTACTCTTATCTTGATTGGATTTATTATACTAACTACCATAACATATATGAGAAAATGGCAATATTTATGGAATGAGTGGTTAACGTCATTAGATCATAAAAGATTAGGAATTATGTACATTATTCTTGGATTAGTTATGATGATTAGGGGTTTTACTGATGCTATTATGATGCGTAGTCAGCAAGCTATAGCATCAGCTGGACAACCGGGATTTTTACCACCTCACCACTATGATCAAATATTTACGGCTCATGGTGTCATTATGATTTTTTTTGTAGCAACACCGTTAATTATCGGTTTAATGAACTTTATAGTACCTTTACAAATTGGTGCACGTGATGTTGCTTTTCCTTTTCTTAATAATTTAAGTTTTTGGCTTACCGTAGCTGGAGCAGTTTTAGTAAATCTTTCATTAGGAATAGGAGAATTTGCTCAAGTAGGATGGGTCGCTTATCCCCCACTTTCTGGTATTGAGTATAGTCCAGGTGTAGGAGTTGATTATTGGATTTGGAGTTTACAAATTTCTGGAATTGGTACAATATTAACAGGAATTAATTTTTTCGTGACTATTCTTAAAATGCGAGCTCCAGGTATGACTTTATTTAAAATGCCCGTTTTTACATGGACTGCGTTGTGTTCTAATATATTAATTATTATGGCATTTCCTATTTTAACTGTAACTATTGGCTTGCTTACCATGGATCGTTATTTAAATACCCATTTTTTTACAAACGATCTGGGTGGTAATATGATGATGTATATAAATCTTATTTGGGCATGGGGGCATCCCGAAGTATACATTTTAGTGTTGCCAGTATTTGGGATTTATTCAGAAATAGTAGCTACTTTTTCTAAAAAAACCCTTTTTGGTTATACATCGCTGATTTGGGCAACTATTGTTATTACAATCCTTTCATTTATTGTATGGTTACACCATTTTTTTACTATGGGAGCAGGATCAAATGTTAATGCTTTTTTTGGCATTAGCACAATGATTATTGCTATTCCAACCGGTGTAAAAATATTTAACTGGCTATTTACTATGTATGAAGGTCGTGTTCAGTTAACTTCTCCTATGCTTTGGACAATAGGCTTTATTATAATCTTCTCCATTGGAGGAATGGCGGGAGTATTATTAGCAGTTCCGGGAGCAGATTTTGTATTACATAACAGTCTTTTTTTAATAGCACATTTTCATAGTGTTATTATTGGTGGAGTAGTTTTTGGTTGTTTGGCGGGATTAACTTACTGGTTTCCGAAAGCTTTTGGATTTCTCTTGAATGAAAAGTGGGGAAAACGTTCTTTTTTATTTTGGTTTATTGGTTTTTTCTTTGCTTTTATGCCGTTGTATGTACTAGGATTAATGGGAATGACACGTCGTCTAAGTCAAAATATTAATCCTCAATTTCATTCTTTATTAGTAGTTGCTGCTTTTGGAACTGTAATTATTGCAATGGGTATTGTCTGTTTTTTCATACAAATCTATACTTCTATTATTAATCGCGATAAAAATCGTGATTTGTCTGGTGATCCATGGGATGGACGTACTCTAGAATGGTCCACCTCTTCACCTCCTCCTTTTTATAATTTTGCTATAATACCAGAAGTAAAAGAACGTGATGCCTTTTGGGAAATGAAACATAGAGGTATTAAAGACCAACCTTCAATAAAAAATTATCAAAGCATTCATATGCCGAAAAATAGTAGCATAGGAATTGTAATTGCTTCTTTTAGTGTACTGTTTGGTTTTGCTATGGTTTGGTATATATGGTGGTTAGCTGGCATAAGTTTTTTAGGAATAATGATATCTTGGATTATAAAAAGTTTTGATGAAAATACTGATTATTATGTTTCTGTAAGTGAAATTATAACAATTGAAAATCAATGTGTTGGAAAAATGAATAAGGTTAGATCTAACAATGTCAATCAAAATGAATGATCTTCACCAGATTTCTGTAGATAACAAAAAAATTTTTGGTTTTTGGATATACTTGATGAGCGATTGTATTCTTTTTGCTGCCCTATTTGCTACTTATGCAGTTATGATCAATGGAACAGCTGACGGTCCTCTAGGTAGAGAAATTTTTTCTCTCCCATTTGTATTAGCCGAAACAATTTTTTTACTTTTTAGTTCAGTAACTTATGGTATGGCCATGATTGCTATTAAAACGTATGATAAAAAACCAGATGATGTCTTCATTTGGTTATTATTAACTTTTATTTTAGGATGGATTTTTGTAGGAATGGAATTTTATGAATTTCATTCATTAATTATTGAGAACTATGGTCCTAATCGTAGCGGATTTTTATCTAGTTTTTTTGCCTTAGTAGGTACACATGGAATACATGTAATATCAGGATTAATTTGGATGATAGTTTTAATGTTTCAGATAGTTATAAGAAGAAGGAGTCTTCTTACTAAGAACATTATAACTAGAATGGCTTGCTTGAGCTTATTTTGGCATTTTTTAGATGTTATATGGATATGCGTCTTCACTATAGTATATTTACTAGGAGTTCTATAATGAAAAATCATAGTACTTTAACAAAGTATCATAATAAGACATACTTAATAGGTTTTATTATGTCAATAATATTGACAGTTATTCCTTTCTGGTTCGTAATAAATAGAAATTTTTTTTCATATACTCCAGTTTTAATTATAGTAATTACTTCTGCTATATTCCAAATAATAATTCATTTCAAATATTTCCTACATATAGACTTCTCTATGGAAGAACGTTGGAATTTATTAACCCTAATTTTTAGTATAATTATAATTGGAATATTCGTAATAGGTTCCTTATGGATTATGTGGAATCTTAACTATAATATGATGTAAATCATTGGATTACTAAGTCAAATACTTTACCCTAACAATTTTTATCTAAAAAAAATTTAACTTTAATAGTTTGAATTATGATATACTAAAAAACTACATAAAATAGTTGTTGTTTAGCAACTCTAACTGTGTAGAAGATGTTTGTCTATTTAAAATTAAAAAGGTAATATTGATGTCCAAGATTAAAGGTAACGTTAAATGGTTTAATGAATCTAAAGGATTCGGTTTCATTACTCCGGAAGATGGTAGTAAGGATGTATTTGTTCATTTTTCTGCTATCCAGAGCAATGGATTCAAAACTCTGGCTGAAGGACAGCGTGTAGAGTTTGAAATTACTAATGGCGCTAAAGGCCCTTCGGCTGCTAACGTTACCCTAGTAAGTTAACAGTCAGGATTAAAAACCCGTCTATCATGTCGGGTTTTTAATTAATTGATTTTTTACATATGTAGCTTGTAAATCAGCATGATAAGAAGATCGTACTAATGGTCCACAAGCAGCATGTTGAAAACCCATTGCTATTGCTTTTTCTTTGAGGTGTAAAAATTCATCTGGACTGACATAACGTTTTACCGGAAAATGGTGAGGACTAGGTTGCAGATATTGACCTATTGTCAACATTGTAACACCATGAAGTCGTAAATCTTGCATAACTTGAATAATTTCAGAATAGTTTTCACCTAAACCTACCATCAGACCAGATTTAGTCGGTATATTTGGATGATTTTTCTTAAAATTTTTGAGTAATTTTAAAGAAAAAGTATAATTTGCTCCAGGACGAATTTTACTATACATTTTAGGTACAGTTTCTATATTATGATTGAATACATCTGGAGGCAGAGTACTTAAAATTTTTAATGCGTCATTTTGACATCCCCGAAAATCAGGTACTAAAATTTCAATTTTAATTTGAGTATTACTCTGTTTTATGGCACGTATGCATTCAACAAAATGTTGAGCTCCCCCATCACGTAAATCATCTCTATCAACTGAAGTAAGAACTACATAATATAAATTCATGTCTTTAATAGTTTTTGCCAAGTTTTGAGGTTCATATACATTAGGAGGTAATGGTCGACCATGTCCTATATTACAAAATGGGCAACGTCGCGTGCAAATCTCTCCTAAAATGAGAAAAGTAATTTTTCCTTGATTAAAACATTCTGCCATATTAGGACAGGAAGCTTCTTCACAAACTGAATGCAAACCATTTTGACGTATTAATGCTTTTATACTCAATAAACGTTTAGAATTAATTGGTAATTTTATTCTTAACCATTTGGGTTTATTAGGATTAGGATTATTATTATCCTCGGGTTCTAAAACTACTTTGTCTGTATTACGTAATCGGTATTTAATCATTATTATTTCTTACTAGATGTATTTAGAAAAATAGATACTATCTAAAAAAGTAGATAAAATTTCAATAATTATATATAAGTTTTTACTAAAAAAAATAACTAATAAATTTTTTAATTAATATAGGATATACTTCTAAGACTGTAATATCAGGTTTAAAATCACTTAATTGTGTCATTTTAAGATTAGGAAATCCACATGGATTAATAAGTTGAAAAGGTGATAAATCCATATTAATATTTAATGCTAAACCATGTAGAGAATATCCATGTTTAATACGTAATCCAAGTGAGCAGATTTTTTTATCATCTATATAAACTCCTGGTGCATTATAACGTATATAACCTTTTTGAATATTAAACTCTTTTAATGTATCAATAACTGATTGTTCTATAATAGTTAATAACTGTCGTACACTTATTTTTCTACGTTTTAAATCAATCATAATATACATGATTAATTGACCAGGACCATGATACGTGATTTTACCGCCTCGATCCGTTTGCAATACAGCAATATTATCAATATTAATCTTATTTGATTTTCCAGCCTTTCCTTCAGTAAAAATCGGAAAATGTTGAACCAACCATAACTCATCCACTGTTTTTAAGTTACGTTTTTCAGTAAAATAATGCATAGCATTGGATACTAATATCCAAGGTTGCAAACCAAGATAACGAATAATAAAATTTACTTGTTGCTGCATTCTACTTTTTTAGGACAACTTAATAATAATGAAAGATTTTCTAATCTAAGCCATAATAATGATCTCTCTTCATGAGATTCTTTTAGGGAGACTTCAATCTCTGCCAATAAGCAAAGAGATTTTTGAATCTGATTTGTATTTAACCTCTGTAATGCTTTATTAAATAATAGCTGACGTGTATTATTATATATAATTTGATACTGATCAAAGATAATTTTTAATGGTGTTGTACTCATTTTGAGTTGTAGTATAGTCATTAAATGAATTTGTAAAACATAACATAATGAAGAAATTTCATTTCCTTGTTTACGTAATTGACGAAGAATATGAAACGCACGATCAGAATCTCCTGTGAATACAGCTTCCAACCAGTGAAAATGGTTAAAATGAGCCATATCATTTACAATATTTTGTATGCGTGAAAGTGTTATGATACCATCAGAAAAAAATAAAGCTAATATTTCTAAGATTTGAACCAAGGCTAATAAATTTCTTTCATAATTATAACATATCCATTTCAGAGCATCTTTTTCTATTTTTAATCCGATTTTTTCTGCTCTTTTACAAATCCATTTGGGAAAATGAGATATTTTAGGTGTGCTACAATCAACAAGTACACTTAAGTTTAATAAAGCAAACCAATTTGGTGGTTTTGTAATTATAATAATTAGTATTATATTAAGGTCTAACTCTATTACAGAAAATAATTTTTCTTCCCATAAAGAAGAAAATTGTTTCTTATCAGATAAGATTAATTTTAAAATACGTTTAGTAGCAAATAAGCTTTGTTTTTTTACATTATTTAATAACTCATTCAAATCAGTTTTTATATTGAAAATAATATTACAGTATTCATAAAAGCCTAATTTACGAGCATGTTTACGTATAATTTCTTCACTTTCTTTTAATAAAAAAGGATCTTTTCCAGCTAAAATATAGCACCTATACCGAAATGAATTTTTTTCGAGATAGACGTCAAGTTGTTCCGAATAAACTCTTATCATTTCATTATTTTAACATTAAATTTATTAACTTATCTGCAACATAAATAGTTCGATATAACAACTTCAATCCTTTGTTTTTTATAAATTTAGATACTTGCTTATCTTGCATAGCTATTTTCTGTATTTGTTCCTTAGTTGCTTTTTTTGAGACTAAAATCTTACTACGAACTCTGCCATTGATTTGTACTATAATCCACATGTCTTTTTTTATTAATGCTTGTTTATCTACTGTTGGCCAGCTTGCATTATCAATATTTGCATCTTCTCCATGTATAGCTTTCCATAATACAAAACAAATATGTGGAGTGAAAGGATATAACATTAATACAATAGCTATTATTGCTTCTTGTAATAGAGATCTATCTAGTTCGCTTGTTTGATTTTTTGCCCTACCTAACAACTGATTTGTTAATTCCATAATAGCAGCAATAGCGGTATTAAAAGTTTGTCTTTGATTAATATCATTAGTTACTTTAGCAATAGTTTTATGTAGTTTATAACGTAAAGATTGTTGTTGTTCATTTAATTTAGTGTTTTCAACCTTAGAATAAGTTGATCTTAGTTGAATATGATTATATACTAAAGTCCAAATACGTTTTAAAAAACGAGAGCATCCTTCTAAACCGGATTCGGTCCAATAAAGTGGCATTTCTGGAGGAGCAACAAACATTAAAAATAAACGTACCGTATCCGCACCATATTTTTTAATTATTTGATTTGGATCAATACCATTATTTTTTGATTTAGACATTTTACTGAGACCAGCATAAACTAATTCTCTTCCCATATTATCTGTAGCTTTTATAATTTTACCGGTGTTATCACGTTTAATAATTACATTCAAAGGAGAAATCCATTGACGTTCTCCCGTTTTTTCTTCAAGATGATAAAAAGCATCTGCTAGTACCATTCCTTGGCATAATAAACGTTGAGCTGGTTCATCACTCTTAACAAAACCAGCATCCCTAAGCAATTTATGATAAAAACGAAAATACATTAAGTGCATAATAGCATGCTCAATTCCACCTATATACTGATCTATAGGTAACCAATAATTAGCTGCTACTGGATCTAACATTCCTTGAGAATAGTGAGGACAGGTATAACGTGCATAATACCAAGAAGATTCCATAAAAGTATCAAAAGTATCTGTTTCTCTTTTAGCTGGTTCACCTTTAATAATTAGGTTTATCCATTTTGTGTCAGTTTTTAGTGGATTGGTTATACCATCCCAAATTATATTTTCTGGTAGAACTACTGGTAGATCTTTCTCTGCTACTGGAAAATATTGCGTATCCTGTATAATCATAGGAATAGGAGCCCCCCAATAACGTTGACGAGAAACGCCCCAATCACGCAGATGATAGTTTACTTTATATTTACCTACACCTTTATCTATAAGAGTTTTAATAATTTCATCGCATATAACTTTATTAGGAGATAACATACTACTTCTTGTTGTGGTAGATGAATCATCAAGGGTAATTTTTTTAATGGGTAGATTAAGATTATTAGATTTAATAGCCCATTCCCAATTCTGCTGATTAGTAGTTATCATAATACTACTATCAGTTCCATATTCACAATGTATAAAATTAACTATCCAAATTGGTAACGGTTCATTAGTAATCGGATGAATAGCAAACAATCCTGTAGATATGCCTACTTTTTCTATGGTAGCTATTTGTGCTTCAGCAACTGGAATACGACAATATTTGTGTCGAAAAGTTTCTAATCCTCGGTTAGATATTTTCGCTTCCATAGCAATAGGATGATTTAGGGCAATAGCAATACAAGTTGTACGCATAATAGTATTCGGTTGTGTAGTATATATAGTGATAGTTTTTTTTGATCCAATTACAGAAAATGTAATTTCTATTCCTTCTGAATGTCCAATCCAATGACGTTGCATAGTTTTAACTTTTTCAGGCCAATATTCAAGGTTTTTTAATCCATTAAGCAGTTCATCTGCATATGTAGTTATTCTTATAAACCATTGAGAAATTTTTCGGTTTTCCAATTTTGTATCACAACGCCAACAACACCCATTGACTACTTGCTCATTGGCTAAAACAGTTTGATCTTTTGGACACCAATTTACCATTGAAGATTTTCTATATACTAATCCTTTTTTATATAACTGAATGAAAAACCACTGTTCCCAACGATAATATTCTGGATGACATGTTATTAATTCTCTACTCCAATCATAGCTAAATCCTAGAGATTGAAGCTGTTTTTTCATATAATGAATATTACTATATGTCCAATGTGCAGGAGCCGTGTGATTGTTTCTAGCAGCATTTTCTGCTGGTAACCCAAATGCATCCCAACCAATAGGATATAATACATTTTTACCTAGCATTCTCTGATATCTAGCAATAACATCACCAATGGTATAATTCCGAACATGACCCATATGTAAACTACCAGATGGATATGGTAGCATAGATAAACAATAGTATTTTTTCTTCCCTTCTATTTCAGTTGTATGAAAGGTTTTATTAATTTTCCAATAATTTTGAACAAACGGTTCTATTTCTTGTGGTCGATATTGATCATGCATGATTGTTGTCATCCAATATTCTCTTATATGGAAAATAGTAAAAGATTTTCTCAATAAAGAGATTAAATAATCTTCGTCCATTGATTGAGTTTACATAATAACATATGGATCTAAATATCCCAAAGCCAACATGATGTTCGTTTCTATTAATTCCATGTGTTTTGCATCATTATTGTTCTGATGATTATATCCTAACAAATGTAAAGTTCCATGAATAACTATATGAGCCCAATGTGATTTCAAAGATTTTTGTTGTTCCCGTGCTTCTTCTTCTATAAGAGTACTACAAATGACTAGATCTCCAAGTAAAGACTTGGTAGTGTTTTTTTTGAAAAATGGTTGGTGTTGGTTAAAAAAAGAGAAAGATAATATATTAGTAGGTTGATTTTTATTGCGATAACGAAAATTTAAGATCTGACTCTCAATTTTATCAACTAAACGAATTGTAATCTCTTTTTTACCAGTCGATCTAGATAATAAAACTGCTTCTAGCCATTTATGAAAATCCGATTTTTTTGGAATAAAAACACTTGGTTTTCTATCAACTATTTGTAGCTCACAATTGATCACACTCATCTTTTATTATTATAAATTATTACATTCTCATTCACAGAGTGATCCCCTTAGAGAATTTGGACAAACTTCAGTAATTTTTACGTTAACAAATTTACCAATTAGTTCTAGAGGACCGTTAAAATTTACTACACGATTATTTTCTGTTCTACCTGAGAGTTCTAAAAAATTTTTACGTGAAAATCCATCCACCAGAATTTTTTGTACAGTACCTAGCATACGACGACTCCAAGACATTGCTTGCTGATTAAGAAGTGCTTGTAATAAATATAATCGCTTTTTTTTTTCTTCTTCAGGAGTATTATCGTTTACAGCAAGATTTGCAGCGGGAGTTCCAGGTCTAGGAGAATAAATAAAACTAAAACTCATATCAAAATCAATATCTCTTATTAGTTGCATAGTCGACTCAAAATCTTCCTGGGTTTCACCAGGAAAACCAACAATAAAATCTGAACTAATCTGAATCTCAGGACGTGCAGACCGTAATTTATGAATGATTTTTTTGTATTGTAAAGATGTATATCCCCTCCTCATTAACTTAAGGATACGATTTGAGCCACTTTGTACTGGCAAATGTAAAAAACTTACTAATTTTGGAAGATAACTATAAGCTTCAATAATATCATCAGTGAAATGTCTAGGGTGGCTAGTAATAAATCGAATACGATCTATTCCCTCAATAGATGATACAAGATGTAATAAATTAGAAAACGAGCATGATTTATTTTTCCAGATACCATAATATGCATTAACATTTTGTCCTAACAAATGAATTTCTCGTACTCCTTGTCTGGCTAAATTAGATATTTCTAATAAAATATCATTACATGAACGACTGATTTCTTTACCACGTGTATAGGGTACAACACAGAAAGAACAAAATTTATTACATCCTTCCATAATTGAAATATTAGCAATTGGACCTTGATTGCTTGTAATTATCTGATTATTAGATAAGTAATCAAATTTATTTCCAGGAAAAGTTACATCTACAATTTGGTTATGTGACTTAATGACACTATTAATCATCTTGGGAAGATAATGTATTGTTTGTGGTCCAAATATAATATCAACATAACTAGCGCGATTAAAAATTTCTTTTCCTTCTTTTGCAGCTACACAACCTCCAACTCCGATAATGAGTTTGGGATTATTTTTTTTTAAGACTTTCCATCGTCCTAGTTGATGAAAAACTTTTTCTTGGGCTTTTTCACGTATAGAACAAGTATTCAATAATAAAATATCTGCTTGTTCGGCGACAGGAGTAAGTGAGTAACCATGCGTTTTTTGAAGTAAAGTGGCAATTTTAGATGAATCATATTCATTCATCTGACAGCCCCAAGTTTTAATATACAATTTTTTTGTCATTATTAATTAGTACTACTAAATAATTTTATGATACATACTTGCTGGGATACTAGGATTCGAACCTAGGAGTGGCGGAATCAGAATCCGCTGCCTTACCATTTGGCTATATCCCAGATGTTATTTATTATTTTGACTGGGGTACCAGGATTCGAACCTGGGAATGCCGGGATCAAAACCCGGTGCCTTACCACTTGGCTATACCCCATGATGCTATCTTTAAGTAATGTTATATATATAAAGAACTATTTTTTTAAGTGCGGAAGGCGAGAGTTGAACTCGCATACTTTAAAAGGGTGCCAGACCCTAAATCTGGTGCGTCTACCAATTCCGCCACTTCCGCTCAACAAATATAATAAAGAAAAGTAATAATGGCTACGACGGGAATTGAACCTGTGACCCCAGCGTTATGAGTGCTGTGCTCTAACCAACTGAGCTACGTAGCCAACAACATTTATTTATTATATTTGATTTTTTGATATAATGCATTTATTATGCGCAACTAATTATATTAGCGTCAATAAATTTTTTATAATATTTTTATTTTGATTTTTGGTAATTTATCTTATGAAAAAAAGAACATTTACTAGTAATTTTATTAGGCAAATAGTGAAGCAAGACATAGAAAATGGAAAATATACAATAGTACGTACTAGGTTTCCACCTGAACCTAATGGTTATTTACATCTTGGACATGCTAAAGCAATTTGCTTAAATTTTGAATTAGCAAGAGATTATCAAGGAGAATGCAATCTGCGTTTAGATGACACTGATCCTATAAAAGAGAATCAAGAATATGTAGAATCTATTAAAAGAGATGTACAGTGGTTAGGTTATCAATGGAGTGGAGAGGTACGTTTTTCGTCAAATTATTTCGATCAGTTATATAGTTATGCAGTTGAACTAATTAATAAAGGATTAGCTTATGTTGATGAATTAACTTATACCCAAATTCGTGAATATAGAGGAACTCTAACTACACCTGGAAAAGAAAGTCCTTATCGTAATCGTAGTATAAAATGTAACCAGCTACTATTTGAAAAAATGCGTAATGGTGAATTTAGAGAAGGAGCTGCATGTCTACGTGCCAAAATTGATATGAATTCCAATTGTATAATTATGCGTGATCCAGTGTTATATCGAATAAAATTTGCTTATCATCACCAAACTGGCAAAAAATGGTGTATTTATCCTATGTATGATTTTAGTCATTGTATTTCAGATGCTCTTGAAAAGATTACACACTCTTTATGTACTCTTGAATTTCAAGATAATAGACGGTTATATGACTGGATATTAAATAATATTAGTATTAATTGTAAACCAAGACCAAAACAATATGAATTTTCTAGATTAAATTTGGAAAGTGCTGTGATTTCAAAACGCAAAATGAAGATGTTGGTATTAAATAAAATTGTTGATGGTTGGGATGATCCTCGATTATTAACCATTTCTGGATTACGTCGGAGGGGTTACACACCATTCTCTATTATAGAATTTTGTCGTCGTATTGGTGTTACTAAAAAAGATAGCTTAATTAAAATGACTTTATTAGAAGCATGCATACGTGAAGATTTAAATAAACATGCCCCACGTATTATGGCTGTTTTGAGACCATTAAAAATAATATTAGAGAATATTCCTTTAGATTACACTGAAATCCTAACCATGAGGAAACATCCAACTCAGCCTGAAATGGGTTACAGAAAAGTAACTTTTAGTAGAGAAATCTATATAGATCGCAATGATTTTTGTGAAGTAACAACTAATTCTCAATATAAAAGGTTAGTTTTAGGAGGTAAAGTAAGATTGAGAAATGCTTATGTAATAAAAGCTGAACGTATAATCAAAGATCCAAATAATAATATTATTTGTGTTTACTGTAGTTGTGAGATAAATAATAAGAAATATCAACATTCTGCCTATATTAACCCCCAACCACTCTTAGGAATTATTCATTGGGTTTCAGCTTTACATTGTTTACCTGCAGAGTTTCGTATTTATGACCGATTATTTAATATTCCTAATCCTGATGTAAGTGATGATTTTCTATCAAAAATTAATCTTAATTCTCTAATTATTTACCATGGTTTTATTGAAATGAATTTCGTACAAGAAAATTATACTCATTATCAATTCGAACGAGAAGGATACTTTTGTATTGATAAATCTTCTACCAATAATCTTCTTGTATTTAATCTTATTGTTAAGTTACGAGAAATTTGGAAAAATAAGTAATTTCAAAAAGAATCATCACCCTTTTTTTAAATGTAATTCTTGAGAGATTTGGATAACCCATTTTTCTACTCGCGCATTAGTTAATTCTGGTTGACGATCTTCATCAATAGCAAGACCAATAAAATACTGATTATTGATTAAGCACTTAGATGAATGAAAATTATATCCTGTAGTTGGCCAATGTCCTACCAATTGTGCTCCCTTTCGTTGCACGATCTCTCGTAATGTTCCCATAGCATTGCAAAAGTATTCAGAATAATCTTCTTGATCTCCACAACCAAATATTGCAACGTATTTATTATTAAAATTAATGGTTTCTAATGTTGGAAAAAAATCATCCCAATCACATTGAGCTTCACCATAATACCAAGTTGGTATTCCTAATAATAAGATGGGAAATTTTTCTAAATCTTTTTTACTGCTGTTAGCAATATCATGAATTGGAACGGTGTCTTCACCACCAAGTTGTTTTTGAATCATTTGTGCTATTTTTTCTGTATTACCAGTATCAGTTCCAAAAAAAATTCCAATTGATTTGTTGTTTGATTGCATATATTAGTTCCCCTTCTAAAAAGTTATTTTAAATCTATAATTATACGTAATTATTTTATAATAAACTGTCGAATAATATTTAATACCTGAGACATTTTTTCAAAATGTACCCAATGTCCTGAATTAGCAATTATATGAATCTGGGATTTTGGAAATTGGTTCCGTACAGAATTATAATATCCTTCATTAAGATAGTGGGAATATTCTCCACGAATAAATAATGCAGGATGTGGCCAAGAAGGCACTATCTTCCAATCTAGTATTTCATTATATCTTTTATAAAGACATGACATATTAAAACGCCATTTACCATAATCAAAAGATTTTAATAAAAAATTAATAATCTTATTTTCAGGAATATATTTTCGCATTAATTGAGCAGCATCTTGACGTGAAGTAATATTAGTATCATTTACTGCATTAAGAGCCTTAAAAATATTTACATATGATTGCTTTATTTTATAAGTTACAGGAGCTATGTCAATTACTATAAGTTTTTCAATTCTTTTAGGGGCTAAAGCGGTCATTGTCATAGCTATTTTCCCTCCCATAGAATGTCCAATTACAGTAATCCGATTAATACTATTAGTATCTAGTGTATCCAAAATATCTTGAGCCATTACAATATAATTCATTTCATCATTATGTTGAGAATATCCATGATTACGTACATCAACTTGAATAATTGTCCTATAATCATTTAACCCTCGTGCTAAGCTATTCAGATTACTCAAATCACCAAATAAACCATGAATCATCAAAATTGGTGTAGTTGGTTTTTGATCAATTTTTTTTGCAAAATGTTGAGAAAAATTTAAATTCATTAGTATTAATTTAATATAAAATAAATTATCTTAATAAGAATTATTTCATAAAATATATATATTATTACATGCGTAATACAGAATTGGAAAAATTAATTAATCAGAAACTTAATAGTGCTAATTTTCATGATTATGTGCCTAATGGATTACAGGTAACTGGACGAGAAGAAATTAAAAATATTATTACTGGCGTGACAGCATGTCAAGCGTTAATTAACCAAGCTGTTGCTTATAATGCAGATGCTATCATAGTACATCATGGATATTTTTGGAACAATGAATTACCTTTAATAAAAGGAATCAAACGTCAACGTATTAAAACTCTCTTACTGAATGATATTAATTTATACAGTTGGCATTTACCACTTGATGCTCACCCTAAGTTGGGTAATAATGTTCAGCTAGCAAAACTTTTAGACATTCAAGTACAAGGAGAAATAGTTCCATTACTATATTGGGGAAATTTCTTACAACCATTAACTAGTGAATCTTTAATAACACGAATTACAGCCAAATTGGGACGAACACCCTTATATTGTGCAGATAAGGAACATGCACCAGATTTAATTAATAGTATTGCTTGGTGCACTGGTGCAGGACAGAAATTTATTACTGAAGCAGCTAATTTTGGTGTAGATGCTTTTATTACAGGTGAAGCATCTGAATCCACTATTCATAGTGCGCGTGAAAATAAGTTACATTTGTTTGCGGCTGGCCATCACGCAACCGAACGTGGTGGAATTCAAGCTTTAACTAAATGGTTGGAAAAAAAATATTCTTTTAATATTAATTTTATTGATATATATAATCCAGTATAATAAATAAATTTAATCATTATTACTTATTTTATTATTGTAGGATTTTAATAATTGATAGGAAGTAGGATTACTCTCACAATCTCCAATTCCACATTCAATAAATGTAGAAACTACATTAGCAGCAATCAAAAGACTAAATATAATAATATTGATTTTATCCCATTTAGTTAATAAAATTAAAGTTTTTTTACTATCTTTTAAAATCAATAGGATAGCTATAACAACAATAGTTAATATTGAACTCAGCAATGCTAAAGTATAAAAATGAAAATTAAACAGAGTACTACCATAACCAAGATCTCCCGGAAGAATATGTAAAAATACTTGGCGCATTGCAATGATACCAGTTAAAATACAACCTAAGAGAGCTATTCCGTAATGAATACTGCGAATTCCAAATCTTATATTGAGAAAAAAACCGATACTAATTATGATAATTCCAATACGTTGTAATAAACAAATTGGACAAGGTAATTCATTCCATACTAATTGATAATAAAATGCCATTATCAAAATAATATTATTTCCAAATAAAACGAGCATATTTATAAAGTGACATAATTGATATGCATGACTTTTATAATAATTAAAATCTTTGTTGGAATTATTCATGTTTTCTGCTTTATTTTAGAAGGATAAATTTAATGACGTAGTTGCATGATATTTAAACCAAGCAATAGTTAATATTAATAATATTATTAATAGGATATAACCAATTTGTTTATAATTTAATAAAAAACTTATAACTGTAATAAATGCTATTAAAAATGGAAGACACATAGTCTGGCTCCCGAGTGAAAATAATTATAGTCTCCAATATATATACTTTATAATAATGATTATGAACTTTTAAATGCAACTAAACCTATTTATTATATGACAATTATTAGAACAATGCGATAGTTTTATAATATGAATAAAATTAACTATTTATTAATAATACTTTTAAATGGATAAAAGCGTGAAAAATAAATCTAGACCAGTTAATTTAAAGCTTACAACCATTTCCTTTCCAATCACAGCGATAATATCAATTTTTCAACGTATATCTGGAATGATTAATATCATTTCAATTGGAATTCTTCTGAAATTATTAAATTTATCATTATCTTCCCCAGAAAATTTTACAAAAATAAAAAATTTTTTATCTACTTTTTTTATTAAAATAATAGTATGGTGTATTTTAACGGTAATTATATATCATGTAATTGGAGGAATACGTCATATATTAATGGATTTCGGAGGGTTAGCTGAAACTCAAATTTCAGCTACTCGTTCAGCATATATAGTATTGATCTTTACTATTATATTTTCATTTATTCTTGGAGTATTTATATGGTAAAGAAAAATTATTTTTCTGCCCTAGGTTTTAATGGTATATATGATTGGTTATTATTACGTATATCTGCAATAATAATTTTATTATATATATTATATATAGCCTTTTTTTTTCTTACTACAGATACTATTAATTATATGACTTGGCATACTTTTTTTGCATCTACATTTACTAAAGGATTTACAATAATAGTTTTATTATCAACAGTTATTCATAGTTGGATTGGTATATGGCAAGTATTAACTGATTATATTAAGTCTTTAATATTACGTATAATATTACAATTGATACATTTTTTAATCTTATGCGCATATATTATATATGGAATCATTGTGGTATGGAGTGTGTAATTAATGTTTTTTTCAACTCTCAAATTTGATGCAATTGTTATAGGTGCAGGTGGTGCGGGAATGCGTGCTGCTTTACAAATTTCCACTGCTGGATATTCTTGTGCACTGATTTCTAAAGTTTTTCCAACTCGATCACATACCGTCTCTGCTCAAGGTGGTATTACAGTTGCACTAGGTAATCAACATTCTGATAATTGGGAATGGCATATGTATGATACCGTAAAAGGTTCTGATTATCTGGGTGATCAAAATGCAATTGAATATATGTGTAAAAATGGTCGCGAAGTAATTTTAGAACTAGAGCATATGGGATTACCTTTTTCACGTTCGTCTGATGGTAGAATTTATCAACGTCCATTTGGAGGTCAATCCACTCATTTTGGACGTAAACAAGCTGCACGTACAGCTGCGGCTGCTGATCGTACTGGACATGCCTTATTACATACTCTTTATCAACAAAATATAAAAAATCAAACGAATATATTCTCTGAATGGTATGCGTTAGATTTAGTGAAAAACCAAGACGATAAGATTGTAGGTTGTACTGCATTATGTATTGAAACTGGAGAAATAATATATTTTCAAGCATGTGCTACTATTTTAGCTACTGGAGGTGCCGGTAGAATTTATCACTCTACTACCAACGCTCACATAAATACTGGTGATGGTATAGGCATGGCATTACGCGCCGGAGTACCGGTTCAGGATATGGAAATGTGGCAATTTCATCCTACAGGTATCGCAGGAGTAGGTATATTAATAACTGAAGGTTGTAGAGGTGAGGGAGGATATTTACTAAATAGTAATGGGGAACGTTTTATGGAACGTTATGCTCCTCAAAGTAAAGATTTGGCAGGACGTGATGTAGTAGCTAGATCAATTATGATTGAAATTCTTGAAAAACGAGGTTTTGAGAATCCACATTGGGGTCCATATATTAAGTTGCAGTTACATCATTTAGGAAAAAAAATTTTAGAATCCCGTTTACCAGGTATTTTAGAATTAGCACGAACATTTGCACATGTAGATCCTTTTATAGAATCAATACCAGTGATTCCTACATGTCATTATATGATGGGGGGTATTCCCACTAAAATTACAGGACAAGTGATAACAATTAATAAACAAGGTGAAGATGTAATTATTCCAGGACTTTTTGCTGTAGGTGAAACGGCATGTGTTTCAGTACATGGTGCTAATCGTCTGGGTGGAAATTCTTTACTTGATCTAGTAGTTTTTGGACGTTCTATTGGTATACATCTCACTAAATCTCTTGAGGAACAAGGTACATTACGGAGTGCTTCGGATGAAGACATTGCGTATTCATTAGAACGATTAAATCGTTGGAATAATAATTGTCATGATGGAGAAAATCCTATAGATATACGTAAAAAATTACAGGAATGCATGCAACAAAATTTTTCTGTATTTCGAGAAGGTAAAAATATGAAAAAAGGACTGGCACAACTAAAATTAATTCGTGAAAGTTTAAAAAATGCTTCTCTTTATGATAAATCTAAAAAATTTAATACTCAGCGTATCGAATGCTTAGAATTAGATAATCTAATGGAAACAGCTTATGTTACTGCTTTAGCAGCCCTTTTTAGAACGGAAAGTCGTGGAGCTCATACTCGTTATGATTTTCCTGAAAGAGATGATAAAAATTGGTTATGCCATACTTTATATTTACCTCAAAAAAATTCTATGATTTGTCGTAAAGTTAATATGCGTCCAATCATGCGGGATGCTTTTCCTCCTAAAATACGAACTTATTAAAAAATGAAATTAACTTTTTCTATTTACCGTTATAATAGTGATACTGATAAAGTACCATACATGCAAGATTATGTTTTAACTATAGATAATAATCATCTAAATATGGTATTGTTAGATGCTTTATTACTTATAAAAGAGAAAGATCCAAGCTTAGCATTTCGTCGATCGTGTAGAGAAGGAGTATGTGGTTCAGATGGATTAAATATCAATGGTCAAAATGGTTTAGCATGTATTACTCCCATTTCGAAATTAATTCATCGTAATCAAAAGAAACCCATTATTATCCGTCCATTACCAGGACTTCCTATAATTCGTGATTTAATTGTAGATCTGGAACCATTTTATGTTCAATATAAAAAAATTAAACCTTATCTTTTAAATGAAAATCCCCCTCCAACAGGAGAATACTTGCAAACTCCTATACAACGTGAAAAATTAGATGGTTTATATGAATGCATTTTATGTGCTTGTTGCTCTACATCATGTCCATCATTTTGGTGGAATCCAACTAAATTTATTGGTCCAGCTGGTTTATTAACTGCTTACCGTTTTTTGGTAGATAATCGAGATACGGCAAAAAAAAATCGATTGGATGATCTTAAGGATGCATTTAGCGTATTTCGTTGTCATAGTATTATGAACTGTGTCAGGGTTTGTCCAAAAAAATTAAATCCTACTGAAGCAATTCATAAAATTAAATTAATGTTATTAAAAAATCTAATAAATTAACTAAGGATTTATAATGCATGAAAATAATACTCTGAAGTATTGGTTGGATACCTCTTGGATAACTAGTATAAATCAATTATGGATAGAGGAACTTTATGATAAGTTTATTAATGATCCTAAATCCATTGATGATAAATGGCGTTTCATATTTCAAGAATTTACTAATACATCTTTTTCACAGCCACATTTTACGCAAACTTATTCTAAAAAAAAAACTACTGCTTTGAATATTTTAAAACATATTAAAGTAGTTCAGTTAATTGAAGCTTTTCGTTCGTTTGGTCATAATAATGCTAATTTAGATCCTTTGGGTTTATGTACAAAAAGTAGTTTTCCTGATCTTGATTTATCATTCTATGGATTTACTCAAACCGATTTAAATAGCACTATTAATTTTGATATTAACTCAGGTTATTTTAGTAATAATCAAAATGAAATAAGTTTATTAAAACTGTACGAAATTATGAGAAAAGTATACTGTAGTTCAATTGGTGTTGAATATATGCATATTTCTAATGTAGATGAAAAACGCTGGATTCAGCATTATATTGAATCAGTACAAGGTAATTTTATATTTAGTACTCTCGAAAAAAAAACCTTTTTACAAGATCTAATAGCAGCAGAAGAATTGGAACATTATTTAGGTCGTAAATTTCCTGGAGCTAAACGTTTCTCATTAGAAGGAGGAGACGTATTAATTCCCATGTTAAAAGAAATTATTAGATATTCAGCTCAAAATAATGTAACTGACATAATATTAGGCATGGCACATCGTGGTAGACTTAATGTGTTAATAAATGTTTTTGGAAAAAAAACACAAGAGTTATTGGATGAATTTTCTGGAAAATATAAACTACTATCAGGAATGACTGGAGATGTAAAATATCACATGGGTTACGCTTCGAATTTTGTAAGTCAACTAGGTAGAGTGTATCTGCAATTAGCTTTTAATCCATCTCACTTAGAAATTGTTAATCCAGTAGTTATGGGATCAGTTCGGGCAAAATTAGACCATTATCGTTTAACTGAACCTAAAACTAATAAAGTATTACCAATTACAATACATGGAGATGCTGCTGTTATAGCCCAAGGTGTTATGCAGGAAACTTTAAATTTATCAGAAGTAAGAGGTTATGAAACGGGAGGTTCGGTACGTATAGTTATCAATAATCAAATTGGTTTCACTACTTCTAATTTGAATGATGCACGTTCTACACAGTATTGTACTGATATTGGCAAAATGATACAAGTTCCTATATTTCATGTTAATTGTGATGATATCGAAGCAGTAATTTTTGTCACACGTTTAGCATTAGATTTTCGTAATCGTTTTAAACGAGATGTTTTTATCGATTTAGTATGTTATCGTCGTCATGGTCATAATGAAGCTGATGAACCATCTGTAACACAGCCGATTATGTATAAAACTATCAAAAAACATCCTTCAAGTCGTCAACTCTATCTTAATCAATTAATTCAGAAAAAAGTAATATCTGAAAATGAATGTCAATATATGACTAATGAATATTGTAATGTTTTATTACAAGGCACATGTGTAGTTAAAGAAGTCGAACAAAACTTGTCTAACCTTAATCATCATAAAAATTTTTGTTTGGATGAAAAGTACTCATGGCCTATTGAAATACAGCAACTTCAAAAATTAGCAAGTATTATAAGTTACATACCTCCATCAGTCAAAATGCAGTCATTGGTATCAAAAATTTATCGTGATAGAATGGAAATGGCGATAGGAAATAAAAAATTAGATTGGGGGAGTGCAGAAATTTTATCTTATGCTACTTTACTTAATAATGGAATTTCTATTCGTTTATCTGGTGAAGATATTTGTCGAGGCACATTTTTTCATCGACATGCAGTAATTTATAATCAGATTAATGGTTGTACCTATATCCCTTTGCAACATATTCATGAAAAACAAGGAATTTTTCAAATATGGGATTCTGTACTTTCAGAATTAGCTGTTTTAGCATTTGAATATGGTTATGCAACAACAACTAATAAACCAACTCTAACTATATGGGAAGCACAATTTGGTGATTTTGCTAATGGAGCACAAGTGGTGATAGATCAATTTATTAGTTCGGGAGAAAAAAAATGGGGTGTTAAATGTAATTTAGTTTTATTATTACCACATGGTTATGAAGGACAAGGACCGGAACATTCATCCGCACGTTTAGAACGATATCTTCAGTTATGTGCTGAAAACAATATGCAGGTTTGTGTTCCTTCTACACCGGCACAAATCTATAATTTACTACGACGTCAGGCTCTTTCTTGTATTAAGATTCCATTAATAATAATATCACCCAAATCATTATTACGTCATCATTTAGCTACTTCAACTATGAACGAATTAGCTAATGGTGTTTTTCAATGTATTCTTGGAGAAAGTGATCAAATTAATCTATTAGAAGTAAAACGTATAATTTTTTGTTCGGGAAAAATATATTATGAATTACTTGAACAACGTCGTAAAAATCGACAGACAGATATTATGGTTCTACGTATAGAACAACTATATCCATTTCCTAATGAAATGCTCAAAAACATGTTACAAGATTATTCACATGTTAAAGATTTTATCTGGTGCCAAGAAGAACCAATGAATCAAGGAGCATGGTCTTATATTCAACCTTATATTTTATCAGTATTACCATCAGGAGCTTGTCTGCATTATGCTGGACGTATGGCCGCTGCATCAACAGCAGTGGGTCATATATCTGTTCATCAAAAACAACAACAAACAATTATTAATAATGCTTTAAATATTTAGAAAGAAGGATAGAAGATCCATGATGAATTTTTACGACATTTTAGTACCAGATTTACCTGAATCGGTTATGGATGCAACTATTTTAACTTGGCATAAGAAAATTGGTGATGTTATTTATGCTAATGAAATTTTAGTTGAAATTGAAACTGATAAAGTAGTTTTAGAAATTCCAGCTCCAAGTAGTGGAATTTTAATGGCCATCTTGGAAAAGGAAGGTGCTATTGTTACTTCTAAACAGATTATAGGACAATATAATAAAGAAGTGAATAGCCAAGATCCACTTAATAATAAAAAAATTGATAATAGTCAAAAATTATCGTTAACCAATTCTAAATCAGCCAAAGATAATAATAGTTCATTACTTACTCCAAGTGTTCGTCGTATAGTTAATAAATATAATTTAGAACCTTTAAATATTCCTGCCACAGGAAAAAGTGGTCGTATTACTAAATTAGATGTAGAAAATTATTTAGAACATATAAATTATATACAAACACCAGATATTAAAACTACTACACAAAATGTCACTACTACAACACCAGAAGAAAAAATACTTATCAATAAAAAAAATGAAACAAGTGTTCCGATGACACGTATTCGTAAACGCATTGCAGAACGTTTACTAGAAACTAAACATCACACTGCTATGTTAACTACTTTTAATGAAGTAAATATGAAACCTATTATAGATTTACGTAAGCAGTATAGTGAACTTTTTGAAAAAATTCATGGTATACGTTTAGGTTTTATGTCTTTTTATGTTAAAGCAGTAATAGAAAGCTTAAAACGTTTTCCAGAAATCAATGCTTATATTGATGGAGACAATATTATATATCATCATTATTATGATATTAGTATTGCTGTATCTACACCTCGTGGTTTAGTAACACCAGTTTTACAGAATGCAGAATTAATGAGTATACCAGAAATAGAGAAAAATATTAAATCAATGGCTATTAAAGCAAGGGATGGAAAATTAAAAGTAGATGATCTCATGGGAGGTACTTTTACGATTAGTAATGGAGGAATTTTTGGTTCTTTATTATCTACACCAATAATAAATCCTCCACAAAGTGCTATCTTAGGCATGCATGTTATTAAAGAAAGACCAGTTGCAATACAAGGTAAGGTAGTAATTTTACCAATGATGTATCTAGCACTTTCTTATGATCATCGATTAATTGATGGCCGTGAATCAATTAGTTTTTTATTATGTCTTAAAGAAAGTTTAGAAGATCCTACACGTTTACTACTAGAAATCTAAAATAGATTTAAGAAATTAATTTGCATGGATAATAAAAAATATGAACTTACATGAATATCAGGCCAAAAAATTATTACTAAAATACGGTTTGCCAATTCCAGTTGGTTATGTATGTACTAATGCTGATGAAGCTATAAAATTAGCTACTAAAAATCTTGGAAAAGCACCCTGGGTTGCTAAATGTCAAATTCATGCGGGAGGCCGTGGAAAAGCTGGCGGAGTAAAAATTATAACAAATATAAATGATCTAAAAATTTTTACAGAACAGTGGTTTGGTTCTCGTTTGAAAACATATCAAACGACTGAATCTGGACAACCAGTTAATCAAATACTTATTGAAGTTGCTACTTCAATTTATCAAGAATTATATTTTTCAGTTGTACTTGATCGTAATGAATCTTGTATTACAGTTATAACTTCTACTGAAGGAGGCATGAATATTGAAAAAATAGCTAAAGAAACACCACATTTATTGCACAAAATTATCATTGATCCTATTATAGGTGCACAACCTTTTCAAGCACGTAGTCTTGCATTTAAAATAGGGCTTACAGGTAATTTAATTATACAATTTATAAATCTTTTTATGAAATTAGTAAAATTATTTATTGAATGTGATTTGCTTTTGGCTGAAATTAATCCTTTAGTAATAACTACTGAAAAGAATTTGCTTTGTCTAGATGCTAAATTTATTTTAGATAGTAATGCTTTATTTAGACAATTAGAACTTGCTAATGAAAAAGATCTTAAGCAAGAAGATCCTATTGAAGCTTATGCTGCACAATGGGAACTAAATTATGTAGCTTTAAATGGTAATATAGGTTGTATGGTAAATGGTGCTGGCTTAGCTATGGCTACTATGGATCTTATTAAACTTCATGGAGGGGAAGCTGCTAATTTTTTAGATGTTGGAGGTGCAATAACTAAAGAACGAGTTACTGAAGCTTTTAAAATAATTTTATCTGATCCTAAAGTACAAGCAATATTAATAAATATTTTTGGAGGTATTGTAAGCTGTGATTTAATTGCTGAAGGAATTATAAAAGCAGTATCCGAAGTTGCAATAAAAATACCTGTAGTAGTTCGTTTAGAAGGAAATCATGCAAAGATTGGTGCCAACAAAATTTTACATAGTAATATGAGTATTATAGTAACTTCTAATTTAAGTGAAGCAATTAAATTAGTTATTTCAGCAGCTACTAATAAATAACATTTTTATAAAACTCAAGCCTTTTATTGAAAATTCTATATAAACTAAACAACTGTGAAATAAATAATTATGTCAATTTTAATTAATAAAAATACTAAAGTAATTTGTCAAGGAATAACAGGTTATCAAGGAACAATACATTGTTCCCATGCTCTTGCTTATGGTACCAAAATGGTAGGAGGAGTTACACCAGGTAAAGGTGGAAAATCACATTTAGGTTTGCCTATTTTTAATACTGTATCTGAAGCTGTCCAAAAAACAGGAGCTACAGCTTCTGTTATATATGTACCAGCTCAATTTTGTAAAGATAGTATATTAGAAGCTATTGACAGTGGTATAAATTTAATAATTACAATTACTGAAGGTATTCCGGTTCATGATATGTTAATAATTAAAAAAAAACTACAGCAAACTAATATATGTATGATTGGTCCAAATTGTCCGGGAATTATTACTCCAGGACAGTGTAAAATAGGTATTATGCCAAGTGAAATTCACCAATCTGGATTCATAGGTATTGTATCTCGATCTGGTACTTTAACTTACGAAGTTGTTAAACAAATTACTGATGCTGGATATGGTCAATCTACTTGTGTAGGTATAGGAGGTGATCCTATTTCTGGAACTGATTTTACATTTATTTTAAGGCTTTTTGAAAATGATCCAGAAACTAAAATAATGGTAATGATTGGTGAAATTGGAGGAATTGCTGAAGAACAAGCATCGGAATATATTAAAAAAAATATAACTAAACCTGTTATAGCTTATATTGCTGGTATAACAGCACCTCAAGGTAAACGGATGGGTCATGCTGGAGCTATTATATCTAATAATGGTCAAGGTAACGCATCTGCAAAAATTGATGTACTTGAAAAAGCAGGAGTAATTGCTATTCGTAATCTTACCAAGATAAGTGAAATTATAAAAAAACTTCTTTAAAAACATTATGAATGCGGTGTGGACGGGATTTGAACCCGCGACCCCCGGCGTGACAGGCCGGTATTCTAACCAAACTGAACTACCACACCTTTTTTTTAGATTATTTATTATAACAAACAAACCAGACAGTTACCTGCTCTCACACGAAAAAACTTTCGTACTACCCTAGGCGCTACGACATTTCACTTCTGAGTTCGGAATGGTATCAGGTGGTACTATCGCGCTTAAACCGTCTGGTTTTTCTTATTAAAGAACATTTCTGGTGTTATGAGGTTAAGCCTCTCGGGTCATTAGTACTGGTTAGCTCAACGTATTACTACGCTTACACATCCAGCCTATCAACGTTGTAATCTTCAACGTCCCTTCAGTAAACTTACTACTAAGTTTCAGGGAAGATTTATCTTGAGGCAGGTTTCGCACTTATATGCTGTCAGCGCTTATCCCTTCCGCATTTAGCTACCGGGCAATGCCACTGGCGTGACAACCCGAACACCAGTGATGCGTCCACTCCGGTCCTCTCGTACTAGGAGCAGCCCCTCTCAATCTTCCAACGCCCACGGCAGATAGGGACCGAACTGTCTCACGACGTTCTAAACCCAGCTCGCGTACCACTTTAAATGGCGAACAGCCATACCCTTGGGACCTGCTACAGCCCCAGGATGTGATGAGCCGACATCGAGGTGCCAAACACCGCCGTCGATATGAACTCTTGGGCGGTATAAGCCTGTTATCCCCGGAGTACCTTTTATCCGTTGAGCGATGGCCCTTCCATACAGAACCACCGGATCACTAAGACCTGCTTTCGCACCTGCTTGCGTCGTCACGCTCGCAGTCAAGCCAGCTTATGCCTTTATACTAACCTCACGATATCCAACCGTGATTAGCTGACCTTTGTACTCCTCCGTTACTCTTTAGGAGGAGACCGCCCCAGTCAAACTGCCTACCAGACATGGTCCTGGTTCCGGATAACGGAACTCAGTTAGAATATCCAACATTAAAGGGTGGTATCTCAAGATCGACTCCATGTGAACTAGCGTCCACATCTCTTTGTCTCCCACCTATTCTGCACATTAATATTAAATATTCAATATCAGGCTACAGTAAAGGTTCACGGGGTCTTTCCGTCTTGCCGCGGGTATACTGCATCTTCACAGCAATTTCAATTTCACTGAGTCCTGGGTGGAGACAGTCTGGCCATCATTACGCCATTCGTGCAGGTCGGAACTTACCCGACAAGGAATTTCGCTACCTTAGGACCGTTATAGTTACGGCCGCCGTTTACCGGGGCTTCATTTTACAGCTTCAGGTTACCCTTAACTATTCCATTTAACCTTCCGGCACCGGGCAGGCGTCACACCGTATACATCCACTTACGTGTTAGCACAGTGCTGTGTTTTTAATAAACAGTTGCAGCCAGCTATTATCTTAGGCTGGCTCTAGCTCCATCTGTATAGATTTCACCATAAACCAGCGTGCCTTCTCCCAAAGTTACGGCACTATTTTGCCTAGTTCCTTCACCCAGGTTCTCTCAAACGCCTTAGTATTCTCTACCAAACTACCTGTGTCGGTTTAGGGTACGGTTATATATTACTTTTGTTTAGAGGCTTTTCTTGGAAGTTTGGTATTAGTCACTTTATCATTTTCATGATTCGTCATTACGCCTCAGTGTTAATAGTATTCCGGATTTTCCTAGAATACCCACCTTCACGCTTAAACTGGGACTACCGATCCCCAGCTGACCTAACCTTCTTCGTCCCCCCATTCACAATAATATATAGTACAGGAATATTAACCTGTTCTCCATTAGTTACGCTTTTCAGCCTCACCTTAGGTACCGACTCACCCTGCCCTGATTACCATTGGACAGGAAACCTTAGTTTTTCGGCGGGCAGGTTTTTCACCTGCCTTATCGTTACTCATGTCAGCATTCGCACTTCTGATACCTCCAGTATATTTCTCAATATACCTTCTATGGCTTACAGAACGCTCCCCTACCCAACAAAAAAAATACTTATTTTGTTGCCGTAGCTTCGGTGCATAATTTAGCCCCGTTATATCTTCCGCGCAGGTTGACTTGACCAGTGAGCTATTACGCTTTCTTTAAATGATAGCTGCTTCTAAGCTAACATCCTGGCTGTCTAAGCCCTCCCACATCGTTTTCCACTTAACTATGACTTAGGGACCTTAGCTGACGGTCTGGGTTGTTTCCCTTTCCACGACGAACCTTAGCACTCGCCGTGTGTCTCCCATAATAACATTCAACGGTATTCGTAGTTTGCCTCGGATTAGTAAGCCTGGATGGCTCCCTTCCCGAAACAGAGCTCTACCCCCGTTGATGAATTTATGAGGCGCTACCTAAATAGCTTTCGGGGAGAACCAGCTATCTCCCGGTTTGATTGGCCTTTCACCCCTAACCACAGGTCATCCGCTGATTTTTCAACATCAGTCGGTTCGGTCCTTCAATTAGTATTACCTAATCTTCAACCTGCCCATGGTTAGATCACCGGGTTTCGGGTCTGTATCCTGCAACTAATCGCCCAATTAAGACTCGGTTTCCCTACGGCTCCCTTATTTAGTTAACCTTGCTACAGAATACAAGTCGCTGACCCATTATACAAAAGGTACGCAGTCATCTTATAATAAAAAATAAGACTCCTACTGCTTATACGTATATGGTTTCAGGATCTATTTCACTCCCCTTACCGGGGTTCTTTTCACCTTTCCCTCACGGTACTAGTTCACTATCGGTCAATCAAGAGTATTTAGCCTTAGAGGATGGTCCCCCTATCTTCAAACAAGATACCACGTGTCTCGTTTTACTTTTTGAGTTAATTATTTTAGATATTTTTGTATACGGGACTATCACCCTGTATCGTTTGATTTTCCAAAAAATTCTACTAATATCTATAAAAATAATTATTCTAACTCGGGCTGTTCCCCGTTCGCTCGCCACTACTAAGGGAATCTCAATTGATTTCTATTCCTCGAGATACTCAGATGTTTCATTTCTCTCGGTTAGCTTTATTAAACTATATATTCATTTAATAATGATGTATTACTACATCGGGTTTCCCCATTCGGATATCACTGATTAAAACGTTTCTAACAACTTATCAATGCTTTTCGCAGTTTAGCACGTCCTTCATCGCCTTTGATTGCCTAGGCATCCACCATATACGCTTAGTTACTTAACCCCATAACCCACAAATGTCTTTATTTTTAAATTTTTAAAGAACAACAACCGTCCCCTAGGGGAGTCGAACCCCCGTTACCGCCGTGWAWRGKYKATAGGCCTTGTTTTGTTGATCTAAAATCATTAATGTGTGCACTCCGAATACATGATTTAAGTTATTAAGGAGGTAATCCAACCACAGGTTCCCCTACGGTTACCTTGTTACGACTTCACCCCAGTCATGAATCATAAAGTGGTAAGCGTCCTCCTTTTTTATCAGGTTAAACTACTCACTTCTTTTACAACCCACTTCCATGGTGTGACGGGCGGTGTGTACAAGGCCCGGGAACGTATTCACCGTGACATTCTGATTCACGATTACTAGCGATTCCTACTTCGTAGAGTCGAGTTGCAGACTCCAGTCCGAACTGTGACGTATTTTGTGAGATTTGCTCAATCTTACGAGTTTGCTTCTCTTTGTATACGCCATTGTAGCACGTGTGTAGCCCTGGTCGTAAGGGCCATGATGACTTGACGTCATCCCCACCTTCCTCCAGTTTATCACCGGCAGTCTCCTTTGAGTTCCCGCCTTTATGCGCTGGTAACAAAGGATAAGGGTTACGCTCGTTGCGGGACTTAACCCAACATTTCACAACACGAGCTGACGACAGCCATGCAGCACCTGTCTCGTAGCTCTTGTTACAGCACTCCTATATTTCTATAAGATTCTACGGATGTCAAGACCAGGTAAGGTTCTTCGTGTTGCATCGAATTAAACCACATGCTCCACCGCTTGTGCGGGCCCCCGTCAATTCATTTGAGTTTTAACCTTGCGGTCGTACTCCCCAGGCGGTCGATTTAACGCGTTAGCTCCGGAAACCATAATTAATAACATCACAATCTCCAAATCGACATCGTTTACAGCATGGACTACCAGGGTATCTAATCCTGTTTGCTCCCCATGCTTTCGCACCTCAGTGTCAGTATTCGTCCAGGAGGCCGCCTTCGCCACTGGTATTCTTTCGGATATCTACACATTTCACCGCTACACCCGAAATTCTACCTCCCTCTACGATACTCGAGTAAATTAGTTTCAAATGCAATTCCTAGGTTAAGCCCAGGGCTTTCACATCTGACTTAAATTACCACCTACGCGCTCTTTACGCCCAGTAATTCCGATTAACGCTTGCACCCTCCGTATTACCGCGGCTGCTGGCACGGAGTTAGCCGGTGCTTCTTCTGTAGATAACGTCAAAATGAATAGTTATTAGCTATTCATTCTTCTTTTCTACTGAAAGTACTTTACAACCCTAAGGCCTTCTTCATACACGCGGCATAGCTGCATCAGGGTTTCCCCCATTGTGCAATATTCCCCACTGCTGCCTCCCGTAGGAGTCTGGACCGTATCTCAGTTCCAGTGTGGCTGGTCATCCTCTCAGACCAGCTAGGGATCGTCGCTTTGGTGAGCCTTTACCTCACCAACTGGCTAATCCCCTCTGGGTTCATCCGGTGGTGTGAGGCCTAATAAAATTAAGTCCCCCACTTTTCTTTAATAAGAATATGCGGTATTAGCCATCGTTTCCAATGGTTATCCCCCTCCATCGGGTAGATCCCCAGATCTTACTCACCCGTCCGCCACTCGTCGACAAAAAATTTTACTTTTCTTCGTTACCGTTCGACTTGCATGTGTTAAGCTTGCCGCCAGCGTTCAATCTGAGCCATGATCAAACTCTTCCCTTAAAAAACTAATAAAATAAGAAAAACTCACTTATTTTATATATACTTCTTTTAAATTTATTGAAGTAATATAATTTCATGTTCGTTAGTGCACACATGAATTAATTCATTTTTATTTAATATAATACATATT